>CAYZFZ010000133.1:0-9501 GCA_964477795.1 uncultured Bifidobacterium sp. | reverse complement strand
ACTGTCAGGGATGTCCCGCGACACACCTGTCAGACATGTCGCGCGACACCACAATCGCCTGGCGAAGGTTCGCGCACACACGCCTGCGGCCCGGATCGGCGTTTGTTCGCGTGCGACCGCTGGGCGGTCGCCGGCGAACAAGCGCCTCGGAGCTGTCAGTGGTGGGCGACGTAGAGGCCGGGCTTGCCGGCGACCAGCCGGGCGGCCGCACCCACGATCAGGGCTGGCAGCAGCGTGCCCCAGCCGAACTGCTCGACGCTGAGCACCACCCCGGTGAGCATCACGCTTGCCGCCGCGGCGAAGGTGACGGCCGAGCCGGTGGTGGCCAGCAGCGGGGCCGGCGCGTGGAGGCCGGGCGCCACAGCGGCTCCAGCCGTGGCGCCGATCACGAACAGGGGAGCGACCTCGCCGCCGACGAAACCGGTGCCGAGCGCGATCGCCGTGAAGAGCAGCTTGAGCAGGGGCACCGACCAGTCGACGTGCGCGCCGCCGATCGCGTCGGCGAGCAGCGGCGTCGAGAGGCCGAGGTGGTCGCGGCCCACCATCGCCATCAGCGCGAGCGTCGCCGCGGCACCGACGACAGGTCTCGCCGGCGGCCACCTGACCCCGTGGGCGACGCCGGCACGCATGGCGTGGAGCAGCCACACGAACAGCCGGGCCAGTAGCCCGAACACGACGCCGGCGAGCACCAGCTTGAACGGGAGACCGATCGTCCACGACGTGGACACGTGGGGCCGGTTCGCCATCCGGTAGCCCAGGCTGTCCACCACGATCTTGCCGGTGAACGCCGACACCACCGCGGGGAGCAACGCCCGCCACCGGTGCCCGCGGGTGACCTGCAGGGTGAAGGCCACGCCCGTGATCGGCACGCCGAACACGGCGCCCCAGCCGCCGGCGAGCGAGGCGGCGATCAGCGTGCGCCGCTGGTCGGCGGGCAGCCGGCCCCATCGTGCGGCCGTGTCGGTGACCGAACCGGCCATCTGCAGCGCGGCGCCCTCACGGCCCACCGACGCGCCGGCGAGGTGGCCGGCCACCGATGCGCTGAAGATCATCGGGGCCATGCGTGCGGGTACGCCGTGGGTGAACAGGTTGCCCTGCTCGATCACCGCCGGGGTGCCGCCCTTCGCCCGCCCGCCGAGGTAGTGGTAGGTGGCGCCGACCAGCAGGCCGACGGCGGGCAGCGTCCACACCAGCCACCCGTGGGCGACGCGGGTGCGCGTCGCCCAGTCGAGGCTGCGCAGGAAGGCGAACGAGATCAGCCCGGTGAGCCACCGATCGCCGCGAAGAGCACCAGCCGAGCCCTCGCGAACAACATTGCCGGCAGCGTAGTTGGGCTCCGACCGGCACGGTGGTGTGCTCCGCGACTGTCAGTTGGGGGCGTGCACGCCGTTGCCGTCGCCGTAGTCGCGGTCGAGGCCGATCGTTCGCCGCTCGAGTGCCGGCTGGGTGACGTTGCTGGTCGTGCTGATCAGCTGACGGATCGAACCGGTGAACGCCGTCGGCGAGGCGTGCCCGCCGTAGACGTCGGTGTACCAGACGCTCGTCTGGCTCGTGTTGTTCACCGTCGTCTCGTGGAGGTAGAAGTCGCGCGCGGCACCGTCGAAGGGCGACGCCGGATCACGCACGGGAATCGTCGGGAGCGTGCAGATCGCCAGCCAGGGTTGGGCGTTGACCTTGCCGTTGTCCGCGGCGTCGGTCTCCCACGCTGCGTCCACCGAGTAGCCGATGCCGTCGCTGCCGTCCGCGTTCTTCGCGCTCCACCCGTAGCGGCTGGGGTTGCGGACCGCGAACCACGGATCGAACGACGCGAGCACGGTGCCGTCATCGGTGGTGATCGAGTTCGCGGTCTTCCACACCTCGTACAGCGACCAGATGTCGCTGCCCGGCGCGGCATTCGCCGGCACGAGCACGAACCGGTCGATGCAGGTGCGGTCCGGGATCTGCCGCGAGCCACCGCTGCCGGCGGGCAGGTTGCTGCCCGAGGTGGTCACCAGCGCGGCCGGCTCGCACGACCGGTTGTACTGGTTCGGGTTGCCGATCCTGGCCAGCGTCGTGGTCACCACCTCGGTGCCGTCGTTGCAGCGCACGGCGTAGAACAGCTCGTGCACGTTGTTGAGCGTGGCGTCGGCCGAGTGCGAACCCTGGTGCACCTTGATCAGGTAGTCGCACTCCACGATCACACTGTTCCCCGACCCGTCGACGAAGCGGACGAACTCGCGCGGTGAGCCTGCGATCAGCTTCACGTTGTTGGCGACGAACAGCTTGTTGCCGACATTGTCCTCGTGGCGGCTGACGGTCGCGCTGCCCGCTCCGACGGCGACGTCGAGCATCTCGTTCGCGTAGCCGAACGGGATGCTGGTGACCGCCTTGCCACCGGTTGGTGTCAACTGCTGCAGCACCCATCCGAAGATGTCGGAGGTGCTCGGGTCGTCACCGTGTTCGTGGCCGAACGTGCACAGCTGGCCCGTCGCCGGGTCGACCACCTGCGCCGGGTGCCAGGTGGGGTACAGCTTCCCGTCCGAACCCAGCGTCGAGTACGCGGCGTGCAGCGACGCCGGGCAGGTGTCGTACTGGGTCGGTGTCCAGTTGCGGTTGACGAAGGCGTCGGACAGCGGCGGTGCCTCGGTGGACGGCGGTTCCGTCGTCGTGGTGGTGGCTGCGACGGTCGTGGTGGTCGTCGTCGTCGTGGTCGTGGTGGTCGTGGGGGTCTCCCCACCGGCGCCGTCGTCGCCCTCCGAGAGCAGGGTGAAGTAGCCGGTCTGGTCGACCAGCACGTGCGCCCCGGCATCGGAGAAGACGGTCAACCCGTCGGTCGAGACGGGGATCAGCGCCAGGCTGGCGGCGGTGTCGCCGGTCGCTCCTGCGTTCACCGTCGACGTCGGCGGCCGGGTGGAGCCGGCCGCGAACGCGACGAGCCAGCCGGGGGCCGCCGCCTCGACGATGGTGACGTTCGCCGCGATCGCCATGGCCGGCACGGTTGCCGCCGAGACGCTGCCGCCGGCGGCGAGCTTCGCCCCGCTGCGCGTGTCGACGAGTCGTTGCGGGCTCGTGGGCACGAACAGACCGGCGGTGGAGGTGGGCGCGCCGGCGCCGGTGAAGTAGCCGGTGACGTCGACGATCACATCGGTCGCGACCGACGAGTAGATCGCCAGCCCGTCCGCGGTGACCGGGACGATCGCACCCGCGGCGCGCACCTGCACTGCGCTGTCGATGTTCACCGTCGACGCGTCAGGCTGCGCGACTCCTGCGGGCCATGCCGTCACATAGCCGGCGTCGCTGGCGCCGACGACCGTGATGGTGGCCGCGACCGCCACCGCGTCGGACGGCAGCGTGGCGGGGAGCGGCACCACCGTCACCGAGTCGGCGGCGAGGCGCTGACCAGCCCGCGTGTCGAGCACTCGGGTTGGCGTGAGGGAGACGAATCGCCCACTGGCCGCCTTCGCCGCGGGGACGAACGCGCCGGTGACGTCGACGAGGACACCTGCGGCATCCTGGTCGGTGAACACGTCGAGGTCGCCGCCGGTGCCCAGCGCCACGATCGCGCCGTTGGCGCGGGTCTCGCCGGAGCCGTAGTTGAGGTTGGAGACAGCCGGGCGCGTCGTGCCCGACGGCCATGCGGTGAGGTAGCCCGAGCCGGCTGCCTCCACCACGGTCACCGTCAGCGCGACGGCGGTGGCGTTGCTCGGCACCCCGCAGCGTCCGAGCGCCTGCACCCGGATGGTGGAGTCGCCGGCCGCTTCGTAGCCGAGTGCCGACCGCGTGTCGGCCAGCCGGCAGGGGGTGACCTCGACGTACCTGGTTGCGTCGGCGACGGGCGCAGCCTCCACCCGCACCGCCAGCGCGGGTGAGGTGGAACCGGTCAGCAGCGGTACACCGGAGTAGGTGGCCGTGTAGCTGTGGGTGCCGACCGTGGGGGTCGGGTTGCAGCTGGCAACGCCGGCGACGACTGCGATCGCGTCGCAGCCCGGTACCGGGGTGGAGCCGTCGGTGAACGCCACCGTGCCGACCGAGACCGCTGCACTGCTCGTCACCGGCGCCACCGTCGCGGTCAGCGGCGCGCTGTCGCCGACGGTGAGGGTGGACGTGGGGCCGGCCAGCGTCGTCGTCGACGCGTCGGTGACCTCGACCACGACGGCAGCCGACGTCGAGCCGGCCCGCACGTCGGTGCCGGAGTAGACGGCGGTCAGCGAGTGGGCGCCGAACACGTCGAGCGGTGCCTCGCAGGTTGCCACGCCCGTGACCGGGTCGACGTCGACGGCGTCGCAATCCGGGATCGGTGCACCGTCGAGCATGAACGCGACGTGCCCGCCGCCGACGGCCGCTGCCGGTTGCTGGATGTCGACGGTAGCCGTGAGCGTGACCGACTCGCCGGCACCGACGGACGACGACGACGAGGTCAGCGCGGTCGAGCTGAGCAACTCGCCCATCAGCGCCACCGTCACCTCACCGGCCTGTGCCAGCGGGGTGCCGGGGGCGAGCGGTCGCTGCGCGAAGTCGGCGCCGATCGCGATGTCGCCGGCGCCGTTGCCGTCCATGTCGCCGATCAGTGCGACCTGGCGGCCGAAGCGATCACCGGCCTGCAGGCCGTCGATGCGATAGCCGGCGTCGGCGGTCAACCCCGCCACCGACTGCGCCGAGTTGGACGCCGAGCCGAAGAGCACCCAGGCGGCACCCGCGCCGCTCATCGTCGTGGTCGGTGCTGCCGGGTTCACCGGGTCGTAGCCGTAGCTGCCCACCACCATGTCGCCGATGCCGTCGCCGTTGACGTCGCCGATGCCGGCGACCGAGTACCCGAAGGAGTCGTTGGTGACGGCGCCCGCGATCCAGTAGCCGGCGGGCAGCACGTCGCCGGCGGTGGCGCACGTGCCGGGCGCGGACTCGGCGGCGCAGCGGTACACCGTGGAGCCGTTGGCGGCTGCCGGATCGGTGTACACCGTCGAGGTGGAGGCCGAGCCGTGGACGATCGCGACGGCGCCTGCCCGCTCGCCGGTGGCCGCGTTCGTCACGCCGTCGGCGCCGATCGCAAGGTCGGCCTTGCCGTCGCCGTCCACGTCACCGATGCCCGACACGGAGATGCCGAGCCGGTCGCGGGCGCGTGACGGGCCGGCGACGGTGAAGCCCGCCGAGCCGAGGGCGGCAAGGTCCACCGACGTGGCGCTGCCGCCGCCCCACAGCACGTACGCGGCACCTGGCACGGCGACGGCACTGCCCCATGGGGTGGCGGTGTACGAGCCGAGGAGGATGTCGTCGACGCCGTCGCCGTTCACGTCCCCGACGCTGCTCACCTGGCCGAGGCGCTCCTCGCTCGCTGCGCCGTCGATGGTCAGCAGCACCTGCCCGGTGGCGGGTGCCGCGAGGTTCACGTCGGCGATGTCGTCCTGGCCGGCGATGACCCACACGCGTCCGTTGTTCGTGCGGCCCTGGGTGTCGGCGACCACCGCCGCGACCGCGAAGTCGTCGAACCCGTCGTCGTTCACGTCGCCGACGGGGCCCAGCGAGAAGCCGAGGTTGCTGCTCGCCGGCCCGCCGCCGATGACGAACCCGCGCTCGCCCAGCGAGCCGAGGGTGACGGTCGTGAAGTCGGCCGCACCGAACACGACGTAGGTCTTCTCGGCGGTGTAGTGGCTGATCCCGATGTCGTCGAAGCCGTCGCCGTTGACGTCGCCGAGGCATCCGACGGCGAACGCGGTGAACGCGTTCGCCGTGCTCGGCCCGTCGATGCGCACGGCGTGTGCCGCCGACTGGGTGGCGAGCGCGCCACCCGCCAGCGCCGGCCCGCCGAGCACCACGTAGGTGGCGCCGATGTTGTTCGTCGGGGCCTTGTCCCAGAACCACGCCCCGACGACCGAGTCGCTGTAGCCGTCGTCGTTCACGTCGCACGCCCGGTTGGCGAGGGACGCGCCGGTCGCCGACGAGGCGTCGCCGTACCACCGCAGCAGCTCCCCGGGGCGCCCGTCGTCGACCGTGGCCGCCTCGGCCGAGCCGGAGCTCAGCAGCGACCGGGTCAGCGGTGGTACCACCCCCACGAGGAGGGTGGCGAGCACGATCCGCCCCCACCTGGCACCATGGCGACGAGCAATGAACTTCTGTTCAGACATCTTCACTCTTTTTGTTAGGTCTACCTACTATCGCCGCAAGGTAGCCCCGTGGCCGCGCCAGCGTCAATTGGAAGCTGGCGGCAGCACCCTCGATGGATGACGGTCTGCGGTCGTCAGGGGCCGAGCAGGGCCGCGGGCACGACGGCGATCCCGTCGGTTCGCCGGTACGCGTGCCGGCCGGTGGTCACCACCACCGCGTCGAGGAGATCGTCGCCGATCTCGTTGCGCAGCCAGAGCAGGTGCTTGACGTCGTCGTCGGTGATCGTGGCGGTCAACTTCGTCTCCACGGCAACGATCTTGCGGTCGTCGCGCTCCACGATCAGGTCGATCTCGTGGTCGCCTCGGTGGGTGCGCAGATGTCCGACGTTCGCTTCTGCAGCCTGAGCGAACACCCGCACGCTGAGCGCCACCAGCGACTCGAAGAGGGCCCCGAGAAGCACTCCATCCCGTGGTAGCGGCAGCGGGCCTGGGGCGCCCGACAACAGCGCCCCTGGGCCGAGACCGAGCAGCGACGCCGCGAGTGCAGGGTCGGCCAGATGGTGCTTGGGGCTGTTGGCGAGCTCGGCGATGTGGTTGTTCGTCGGCAGCCAGGCGCGGACGGGATCGAGCACGTAGAGCGCTTCGAGGGTGTCTCTGTACGGTTGGGTCGTCGTTCTCGACGGTTTGTCGCCTTCGCCGAAAGTTGCTGCGTCGCGGATCTTCTCGTACGAGGTCACCGTGGATGTTGCTGCCGCATACGCGGTCAACCAGCGGCGGAGCGCTGCTGGGTTCCTGACCTTGCGATCCATGATGTCGGGGAAGTCTCGGTCGATGACACGGTCGACGTACCCACGTAGCTGTGCCCGCCGCAGCCGGTCCGACATGGTGCGCACGGCTGGGAAGCCGGAGCGGACGATCTCGTCGACGTAGCGTTCCAGGTCGACCTCGGTGGTCCCGCCGATCGGTGGCCGCCCCCCGGCGAGCAGTGCTGCGAGCGAGACGGTGGGTGTGCCGACTCCGCGTTCGCACAACGCCATCGGCCGCATTCGAACGGTGACGATTCGTGCTGCCCCGCTGTGTGTGCCCGGATGCGGCGCTGACGCAGATCCGGTGAGCAGGAACTGGCCGGGGGCGGCGCCGGCATCGACGGCGCGCCGCACGACGTCCCACGTTGCCGGAAGATGGTGCCATTCGTCGACCAGTGTCGGCTGGCCGGTGGCAATCCGGCTCGGGTCGGCCTCGAGGAGCTGGCGGGTTGCCGGCTCCTCGAGCAGGAACGCGGTGTGCACACGTTCGAGCGCGGTGGCGCTCTTCCCGACTGCCTTTGCGCCTTCGATGGAGATCGCCGCAGCGCCGCCGGCGATGAGCTCGTCCAGCTCGGTGTCGACGGTTCTCCGCTGGTAGCGCAACGTTCTCATCGGCTCTCCCTCGTCAGCAACACTACTATTTCGGGCATACAAACACTACTATTTCGGGTACCTGAACGATGCGTTTCCGGCCCTTCCGCGCTTCCCGCACGGTGGCGCGCGGCGAGCACCCGTAGGCTTCGAGCGTGATGCGACGCACGTTCACCCGGCGGGCCGCGATCGGGATCGGTGTCGGCGCGCTGGCTGCCGGTGTCGCCCGGGCGGCGCCGGTGGAGCGGGTCGGGCCGCTCGACGGAGGCGCCCCCGCCTCGCGGCTGCCGCGCTTCGGAGCGCTCGGCACGGTGCCCGATGCGAACGGTTTCCTGCTCCCGGCTGGCTTCCGTAGCCGGGTGGTCGCCCGCAGCGGTGAGGCGGTTGCGGGCACCGACTTCGTGTTCGTCGCCAGCCCCGACGGAGCCGGGGTCGTGCCCTTGCCCGACGGCGGCTGGTGGCTGCTGTGGAACGGCGAGGTCGCGAACGCCGGCGGTGGCGTGGCCGCACTGCGCATGGACGCGGGCGGCTCGGTGATCGCAGCCCATGCGGCCGTCACCGGGCTGAACCGTGCGTGCGCCGGTGGTACCACCCCGTGGGGCACCTGGCTGGTGTGCGAGGAGGTCGACCGCGGCACGGTCTGGGAGGTCGACCCGACCGGGGTGCGCCCGCCCGCGCAGCGCCTCGGGATGGGACGGTTCGCACACGAGGCGGCGGCGGTGGATGGCGCTCGCGGCGCGGTCTACCTGTCGGAGGACGAACGGGACGGCTGCTTCTACCGCTACCGCTTCGAGGGCGCGGATCTGGCCACGGGTGTGCTGGAGGCCGCGTCGGTGGCGGCGGATGGCCATGTCGACTGGCTGCAGGTGCCCGATCCGGCGGCGAGCACCACCCGGTGCCGTGCCCAGGTGGCGGCCACCCAGTTCCACGGCGGCGAGGGTGTGTGCCTGATGGATGGCCGCCTGGTGTTCCTCACCAGCAAGTTCGACGATCACGTGTGGCGCTACGACACGGTCACCGAGCTGCTCGACATCGTCTACCAGCCGTCTGTCGGATCGGTGCTCAGCGGTGTCGACAACATCTGCGTCAGCCCGGGGCACGATCTGCTCGTGTGTGAGGACGGGGGCAACATGGAGGTCGTCGCCGTCGAGCAGGACGGCCGCGCCGCACCCCTCCTGCGGCTGACCGGTCAATCCGGCAGCGAGCTCACCGGTGTGAACGTGTCGCCCGACGGCCGGCGTCTGTACGTGGGTTCGCAACGCGCGATCAGCGCCACGCGCGGCATCGTCTACGAGATCACCGGCCCCTTCCCCTGGTGACCCGGCGGCCCTGCCGCGTGACACCCCGTCCGTAGGATGAAAGAACCATGGCCGCGCGACAGCCCTCTTCTTCCCCCAGCAACGAGCCGGGGTTGTTCGACGCCGACCCGCTGGATCTGGGCACGCTGAACCCCGACCAGCTCGATGCGGTCGTGCACCGCGGTGGGCCGTTGCTGGTCGTGGCCGGCGCCGGCTCGGGCAAGACGCGGGTGCTCACCCACCGCATCGCCCACCTCATCCAGGAGGGTGTGCCGCCGTCCAGCATCCTCGCGATCACGTTCACCAACAAGGCCGCCGACGAGATGAAGCACCGTGTCGCGGCCCTTGTCGGGCCGATGGTGAAGGCGATGTGGGTGTGCACGTTCCACTCCGCCTGCGTGCGCATCCTGCGCGCGAACGCGGAGGCGCTGGGCTACCCGCGCACGTTCAGCATCTACGACCAGGCCGATGCGCAGCGGCTCGCCGGCTACGTCATCCGCGACCTGGGCCTCGACGCCAAGCGCTTCCCACCTCGCGCCGTGCACGGCCAGATCAGCATGTGGAAGAACGAGCTGGTCACCCCCACCGAGGCGCTGGCGAAGGCCGACAACCCGTTCACGCGCAAGCACGCGGAGGTCTACGTCGACTATCAGGCCCGCCTGCAGAAGGCCGGCGCGATGGACTTCGACGACCTGCTGATGAAGACCGTCGAGCTGTTCCGCCAGCACC
>CAYZFZ010000132.1:0-9550 GCA_964477795.1 uncultured Bifidobacterium sp. | reverse complement strand
CTCAGCCTCAAAGAGGACCCGCTCGTTGAATTTGAGCCAACTCAGTTCACGGTTGAGCAGGCGCTGTGACATGCGACGACACTACCGACCCGGTGGGGCCGGTGGCCGCTCAGCTCTCGATGCCGTTGCCGAGATCCCACTCGAGGCTGATGCGCTCGCGCTCGGCATCGCGCACGATGCGCTCGCGGTTGCGGCGGAACTGCGGATCGTCGCGGGGCAGCAGCACCAGCCGGGCCAGGGCGCGGGCACGGAACTCGTCGATGACGGTGCGGTCGCCGTGGTCGAAGTAGATCTCCCAGTGCGGCGACACCGGGCCGAGGTACACGATGCGAGCGTGGGCCCGCGGCGGCTCGTTGGCGATGTCGGTCATGGTGCGGCTCCTGCCGTGTGAGAGTCGCCCACTTCGGCGACACGGCCCGGGCAGTGTAGCGGCAGGCCTGCCGGGCCGGCTCGTGACCCTGCGACGCTGGCCGCCGCGAATTCTCAGTCCGTTCGTGATAGACATTTTCCGAGTCGTGGGAACCAATCCCCTCGTTGCGTCGTCTATGACTGCAACGGTTGTGCGGTCGCCCACGCCTCTGGGCTTCGTGCGGGCGCACAACCGACAAGCTGCGATTCCCCCGTCGCAGCGCACAAGGAGAGCGCATGAACACGAATCTTCCGGTCACCGACAACGACGCCACGTCCGTCTGGATGAGCCAGGGCAACTGCCGCAACTACCCGCCGGCAACCTTCTTCCCCAGTGATGGTGTCGGTGTCGATCGCGCCCGCAAGATCTGCAACGGCTGCCCGGTGCTCGACACCTGCCTGGAGTACGCGCTCACCAACCGCATCGAGCACGGTGTGTGGGGTGGTGCCAGCGAGCGCGAACGGCGCCGCATCCTCAAGCGCCGCCGCGTCGCCGCCTGACCACCCACCGCTTTACGTAAAAGCTGTCGGGCGCAGGCCTGGGCCTGTGAGTTCCAGGTCTTGACACAAACCGGTGGTGCGCGCCGACCGCCCCACCGGCCCACCGCCCTGACACGCGACAGAGGCGCCGGCCACCCACGTCGGGTTGCCGGCGCCTCTGTCAGCGAGCGGTGATCAGCTGTCGGCGTCTTCCGACGTCTTGGCTGCTTCCTTGGCCTTGTCGGCCTCCTTCTGGCCCTCGGCCAGACCGTCCTTGAACTCCTTCTGCGCCTTGCCGAGGTTCTTGGCCAGCTTCGGCAGCTGCGAGCCGCCGAACAGCACGAGCACGACGACGAGGATGAGAACGATCTCAGGGGGATCCAAGAACAGGAACATGCGTGGGAGGGTAGCACCCGATGCGACTGATCACTAGTCGCCCCCGCCTCCGGTTCAGGGGATCAGGCGGTGCGCCGCGCGGCCTGCGACCGCTGCCGGCGCAGGCGCCGGCGCTCACGCTCGGACAGGCCGCCCCAGATGCCGAACTTCTCGCCGTTGACCAACGCGTACTCCAGGCAGTCGAGCCGGACGGTGCACCCACGGCACACCTCCTTGGCCTCACGAGTCGACGCGCCGCGCTCGGGAAAGAAGAGGTCGGGGTCGACACCGAGGCAGTTCGCCTGGTCTTGCCAGTTGTCGTTGGGTTCGGAAGTGATCTCGATGTGCATCTGGGCTTGGCCTCCCTGCGCTTCAGGCCTCAGCAGGAATGCCGCCCAGCGACACCCCTGTAATTACATGGGCGTCATTCTCCCCTATCACATCACCTTCGCGCAAGGGGGGATTTCGAAACGGCCTGACAAGGGACTTCGCGCGATCCGTCGCGCGCTCATTCGCACGAGGTACCGACGTCCGGAAGGATGTCGCCCTTGCGGTCGGAAGCGACCGTCGATGGCGATGCGGGAACTGCACCCGACGCACCGGACGCTGCCGTCGCGTCCTTGGCTTGCGACAAGTCGTCGCCCCTGAAGACCGACAGCACTGCCTGCATGCGCTCGCTCGTGAGCTCAGGACGCAGCACCGAGTTGCCGCCGACCGTCATCCCGCTGGCCTCCACCTGGTATGTGCCGATGGCGGACGGATCGATCTGTTCCAGCGTTCGTGCGAACTGCAGCATGTCGTCGATCGTGAAACCCGCCTCCGTGACGATGTCGGTCTGCAGCGACTCGATCAGCCCACGGGCGACCGCGGGGTCGAACAAGCCCTTGTCCAAGGCCGCGCGCATGGTGCGTTGCAGGAAGTCCTGCTGGCGCGAGATGCGGCCAAGGTCGGATGTGCCGTCCTCGTGCAACCCGCCCTCGCTGTCAACCCACTGCAGGTGGCGCGCACGCACGTAGGCGAGCGCCTCGTCGCCGCTGAACGTGTGGCAGCCGGCGGGGATGTCGATGCCCACGTGACGGTCGAGGATGCGGGTGGCGAACGGGACGGTGACCCCGCCGACGGAGTCGACGATGCGCTTGAACGCGCAGAAGTCGATCTGGATGTAGTGGTCGACGGTGATGCCGAAGTTGTCGTAGATCGTCTGCGCCAACAGCGAGTAGTCGTTCTCCACGTACGCAGCGTTGATGCGGCCCATGCCCCTCCCGGGGAGGTCGACCCACAAGTCGCGCGGGAACGAGAGCACCGAGGCCTGGCCAGCCACCGGGTCGACCCGCATGACCATGATCGTGTCGCTCCGATTCCCTCTGTCCTCACGGGCGGGATCGGCGGCACCGGCCCATTGTGAGTCCGGGTCGACGCATGCGTTGGCATCGCTGCCGGCGATGAGGAAGTTCTGCCCATCCAGGGCCGGCGCGACCGTGGAATCGGGCACCGTCGACACGGCCGTCGCGGAGTCCACTCGTTCGGAGGACGTACCGGGCGCGAGTGACGGACCTGGGCTGACGACACGCTGCGACCCGTCACCGACTGAACGCACACCCGCGTACGACAGACCCGCGAGGACAGGAAGCATCGTGGCGGCCATCCGACGGTGACGTCGCGCCCGCACCCGGCGCCGCACGTCGTTCACCCCACGCCCGACGACGGGCATCCCCGTCGCACGTGCGTGCAACGAACTGGCAATGAGGTCATCGAACTGGTCGTTCATGACAGCTCCTTCTTCATCTGGGCGCGGGCCCGGTGCAGGGTGGACTTGACGGTGCCGACGGCCATGCCGAGGGCGTCGGCAATCTCGGGCTCCGACATCTGCAGGTAGTACCGCAGCACCACCATCTCTCGCATGGGCGAGCGAAGCGCTCGGATCACGTCCGCGACGTGATCGGCAGCCAACGTCACGTCGTCGGTTCTCAATTCGGGCGCTCGACGCCCCAAACGTCGCCGGCGCTGCACGCGGCGGCACGCATTGAGCACACAGGTCCGCATGTACGCGTCGTGGTTCTCGATGCTGTCCCACTTCGGGTACGCCTTCGCAAACGCCTCCTGCACCGCCTCCTCAGCGTGGTCGGATGTGTCGACCAACACGTAGGCCAGTCGCACCAACGAGGGATACAAGCGACGATACGCCTGCTCCAACGTCTCGGCGGCGGCTCGGTCGCGAGACGTTCGGGCGGTGGCCGTGGTGGCAACCACCACCGACGGGTCACGCGCTGCCGGACTCATACCGTTACAGAGCCTCGACGTGGCCGATCAGTTCTCGCCGGCCGCAGTCGAGTGGGTACTCGCACCCCGGGGTGTGAGTGCCCACTCGGTTGTCAGCCGGCGCGGCGACCGCGGGCGGCGCCGCGGGCTTGCTGCTTGCGGTGCTCGAGGAAGTCGACGAGCACATAGTCGCCGAGGTTGTCGTGGTTCGTGAAGAACGCTCGGCCGCGGTTGATGGACGTGAGCTTCTCCACGAACGCGCGCAGGCCGTAGTCGGCGTCGAGCATGAACGTGTTGATGCGGATGTCGTCGCGGGTGCAGCGCACCACCTCCCGCAGCGTCGCCTCGACGGTCTCCTGCACCGGCGGGTAGTTGAAGAACACGTCGCCGCGCGGGGTGATGTGGGCCGTCGGCTCGCCGTCGGTGATCATGATGATCTGCTTCGTGCCGCTGTGGCGGGCTAGCATCTTGCGGGCGAGCGTGAACCCGTGGTGCATGTTGGTGCCGTAGGCGAAGTCCCAGCTCACCTCCGGCAACTGGGCGGCAGTGAGCTCGTAGGCGGTCTCGCTGAAGCCCACCAGCCCCATGTAGTCGCGCGGGAACTGCGAGGTGATCAGCGAGTGCAGCGCCATCGCCACCTTCTTCGCCGGCAGGAAGTTGTCGCGCATGGGCATGCTCATCGACAAGTCGAGCATCAGCACGGTGGACGAGCGGGTGAGGTGCTCGGTGCGCTCGATCTCGAAGTCGTCGGGCGTGAGCTGCACCGGTGTGCCGCCGCCCCCCTCGGACCCGGCGCGGCGACGGATCGCGTTGCGGATCGTGCGGTGCAGATCGAGGTTGAACGGGTCGCCGAACTCGTACTGCTTGGTCTCGTAGGTGCGCTCGTGGCCTTGGCCCAGGGCGTCGTGCTGGTGCTGGCCCATCTTGTCCTTGGCCAGCTTGGAGAACAGGTCGCGCAGGGCGTTGTTGCCGATCTTGCGCAGACCCTTCGGCGTCAGCTCGAGCTTGCCCTCCTTCTGCTGGATCATGCCCGAGTCCTCGAGCATCTTGGTGAGCTGGGCCAGCTTCTCCAGTGAGTTGGCGGCGTCGTCGCCCATCAGCTCGCGCACGCGGTTCATGTCCGCCTCGGCCAGCGCGCCGGGGTTGGTGGCGTTGCGCAGCAGGTTCTCCAGCTGGTCGAGGTCGCCGAGCTCTTGCATCGTCTGCATCGCCTGGCCCATGCCCATCGGGTCCTGGCCCTGGAAGTCGTAGCTCTGCCCCCAGCCCTCCTGCGGGAACATGCCCTGCAGGTTGCGGCCCAGCTGGTCCATCTGCCAGCGCAGATCCATGTCGTCGAGCAGCTGGTCGCTGAGCTGCTGCAGCTGCGCCCTCTGCTCGGGCGTCATCGAGTTCATCATCGCCTGCATGGCGGCCATGCGCTGGGCCATCTGCGCCAGCAACTCGTCGAGGTTCTGCGGGTTCTCCGGGAAGAAGTCGCCGAACTGCTCCATGAAGCGGTCGAACGCCTGCTGCTCGTCGTCGGGGTGGGCCCCGGCCTGGCGCTGCTCGATCAGCTCGTTGAGCGACGCCATCATGTCCTTCATGCGCGCCATGTCCTCGGGCGTCATGTTCTGCATCGCGCCCGACATCTTGTCGACCATCTGCTGCATCAGCTGCTGCTTGAGCTTCTCCATCAGCTGCTCGAAGCGCTGCTGCGCCTCGCCGCTCTCGAAGTCGTAGGCGCTGAGCTCGCGCACCTTGCCGGCGAGATCGTTGGGCAGCATGTCGAGCCGGAAGTTGCGCTCGGAGGCCGCATCGCGGGCCGTGTTCGCCCTCCGCTCGTCGCCGCTGCGCTCGGCCGCGTCGGTGGCCTGCTCGATCGCGTGGCGCTCCTCGTCGACGATGTCGTTCAGCTCGTTCGCGATCTCGTCGTACACGCCGCCGAGGTCGAACTGGTCGAGCTTCTCCTGGCGCTGCTGGCGCAGCCTGTCCAGCAGCTCGCGCAGGCCCTGCACGCGCTCGCCGTTGCGGTCGCGCATGCCCTCCTGCATCATCCGGCGCAGGGCGGCGTTCACGTCGCCGTGGTAGAGCAGGTCGTCGGTGAGCTCGTCGAACAGGCCGTCGGCGTCGAGGTCGAACCCCTTCTGCGTGCCGTCCCAGCGCGAGTAGGTGAACCGAGGTGCCATGGCAGGACGCTACCCCGATTCCGCGATCGCCGCCCGGGCGCAGCTCGCGCGGTGGCAAGCCGGGCGTGGAAACGCTTGATCGGCGGCTGTTCGCGGCCGATAGTCCAGGTGGCGATCGTGCGGGCCTCGCACGATCACGGCGGAATCGACAGGCAGCCATGCACAGCTCCACCACCAACCGAACACACGTCCCGGCCCCTGAGCTGGACATGCGACCTTGTGAATGTAATCACGAAGTCGCGCGGAGCTGTTAGGCTCTCCGCCGATGCGAGTCCCCCGTACGTTCGCGTTCGTCGACCTCTCCGGGTTCACGAACTACACCGCAGCCTTCGGCGACGACGCCGCCGGGCGCATCCTCGGCGCGTTCCGCACCATCACCCGTGAGGTCGCCAGCGAGTGCGGCGTGCGCATCGCCAAGTGGCTGGGCGACGGCTGCATGATCGTCTCCGTCGACCAGAGCGCCTGCATCGCCTTCGCGCTCGAGCTCGAGCACCGCTCGGCCGAGGTGTGCGCCCCGCTCGCTCTGCGTGTCGGCATCGCCACCGGCCACGCCCTGCTGTTCGAGGGTGACGACTACATCGGCTCGGCTGTCAACATGGCGTCCCGCCTGTGCGATGCCGCCGGCCCCTTCGAGGTGCTGCTCCCCACGATGCAGATCCAGCGCCTGCCCGAGGGTGTCGTCACCGCGGCCCACGGCGACCTCGAGCTGCGCGGCTTCCCCGGCCCGATCAGCGTCGTCGAGCTCAGCGGCCAGCCCAAGATCGCGGCCGCCGACACCGCCGAGTTGTGGACCCGCAGCCCGTTCCTGGCCTGACCCCCGGCGAGCCACCCGCACCCACCCCGCCGATCGCGCGCGGTGCCGCGCTCACCTCGCAGGGCGAGCGGCTGGCCGACGACCTCGCGTTCGCCGCCGAGCTGGGCCTGCAGCAAGTGCGCCTCGACGTGCCGTGGGCGGCCGCCCAGCCGCGTGCGGGCACGGCGAACGGCGACACGTTCGAGCAGCTGCACACTGCAGCCCTCACCGCCCGCGCCCTGGGCCTGCAGCCGTGGTTCCGGTTGCTGCAGCCGGAGATCCCGAAGTGGTTCGACAACGAGGGCGGCTTCACCGACGACCGCACCGCCGGCCACTGGTGGCCGCGCTGGGTGGAGCTGGTCGCCGAGCAGCTGGGCGAGGTGGCTGCCGGCTGGGTGCCCTTCGAGGCCCCGTACGCGATGGCGCAGCGGCTGATCCCCGACGACGCCCGCCGCCACGGCCAGCTCATGCACAACCTGGTGGTCGCCTGGCGCGATGCGTGGCGGATCCTGCGCGTCGGCCCACCGGTGGCGACCTCGCTCGACGTCGCCGCCGAGCGGCCCACCGACGAGAGCCAGGAGGCGCTGCTCGCCGCCCGCCGCCGCGACCAGCTGCGCTGGGGAGTGTGGCTGGGAGGCCTGCGCGACGGCATCGTGCGCATCCCCGGCAGGGCTGACCGCGAACTCGCCCACCTGGAGGGTGCCTGCAGCATCGTCGGCCTGGCCACCCGCACGGACGTGGAGGCCGCCCTGCATCGCGCCGCCGAGCAGGGGCCCGAGCGACCGCTGGCGATCACGTTCCGGCCGGTGGGCGACACCGACGCCGAGCGCGCCCGGTCCGTCACGGCGATGTGGCGCGACGTGCGCCGCAGCGAGGGCGAGCTGGCGATCACGGCGGTGACGATCACCCCGTTCACGGACCAGGCCGAGACCCCCGATCGCCCGGGCATCGCCACCGCCACCCGCCAGCTGAAGGACAGCGGCCAGGCGTTCACCGAAGGGTGAGGTGCCGCGCCGTGCAGGCGCGCGCCCGCCGCCACGATCGGTGAAAGGGCATCCGGCCATTGCGCGCGCGGACGGAGCGGGTGAAGGATCGCGTCATGAGCGAACGTGACACCTACGCGCCGGGCACGCCCTCATGGGTCGACCTCGGCACCCCCGACCCCGCTGCGGCCGCCACCTTCTACGGCGCGCTGTTCGACTGGGACATCCAGGAAGGGCCGCCGGAAGCGGGCGGCTACCGCATGTGCCTGCTGCGCGGCAGACCCGTCGCCGGCCTCGGCCCCAGCCAGGCCGAGGGCATGCCACCGTGGTGGACCACCTATGTGGCCGTCAGCTCCGCCGACGAGACGGCCGCCGCAATCTCGGCCAACGGCGGGACGGTGCTCGTACCGCCGATGGACGTGCTCGACGTCGGCCGCATGGCCGTCGCCGCCGATCCGTTCGGCGCGGTGTTCTCCGTGTGGCAGGCGGGCACCCACCACGGCGCCGGGCTCGTCAACGAGCCGGGCACGCTGTGCTGGAACGAGCTGAACACGCGCCACCCAGTGGAGCACATCGCGTTCTACACCGCCGTCTTCGACTGGGAGGCCAAGCGCTCCGAAGGCCCGATCGACTACATCGAGTTCATGCTCCACGGCAACAGCATCGGCGGGATGATGGAGATGGGCGACATGTTCCCGCCGGAAGCGCCGGAGAGCTGGAGCGTCTACTTCGCCGTCGCTGAGTGCGATGCGTCCGCCGCGACGGTCACCGAGCTGGGTGGCCGGGTGCTGATGGGGCCCACCGACATCCCGCCCGGCCGCTTCGCCGTCTGCCAGGACCCGCAGGGCGCGACGTTCCTGATCCTGGCGCTCACCGAGGAGATGTCAGCACTGCCTGGCTGAGCGGTGCCTCAGCCGCGGCCGCGGTAGGTGGCGCCCGATCCTGCGGTGGCCGCGTCCTTGTTCAGCCGCTTCGACAGGTGCAGGCCCTCGAGCACGAACTCGATCGCGGCTGCCGTGGCGGCCGGTGATTCGTCGCCACCCGTGAGGGTCTGCACCGCCGCGCGCAGCGCGGGCACGTCGTTGACCAGCGCCGCGAGCTCCGCGGACGGCACGTCCTCACCGGCATGGGCGATCACACCCTCCTCGAAGGAGGCGACGACATCGCGCACCTTGTCGAGCGGCATGATCTCCTTGAACACCGTGAGCACGGCCGCCTTCACCAGGTTCTCGAGGATGACGCCCTCGCGCCCCTCCTCCAGCGACTCGATCTCCACCTTGCCGCTGGTGCTGGCGGCGAGCGCGCCGAGATCGCTGACGCGCGGGACGACGACCTTCTCGCCAGCGCGCAGGCCGCGGCGCAGGGCATTCGCCCCGAGCACCTCCACGTTGCTGACGGACAGGCGCACGCTGACGCCGCTGCGTTGGTTGACCTGGTTGCTGCTGCGGGCAAGCTGGCTGAACGTCGCGACCACGCGCTCGAGGTAGGCGGGCACGGTGACGGTGACGTCGCCCACCGTCGCCGGCCGCGCCTCCTGGCGCATGATCGTGACCTCGGTGTCGGCGTCGAGCGGGTAGTGGGTGCGGATCTGGCTGCCGAAGCGATCCTTCAGCGGGGTGATGATGCGCCCGCGGTTCGTGTAGTCCTCCGGGTTGGCGCTGGCCACCAGCAACACGTCGAGCGGCAGGCGGATCTTGTAGCCACGGATCTGCACGTCGCGCTCCTCGAGCACGTTGAGCAGGCCCACCTGGATGCGCTCGGCGAGGTCGGGGATCTCGTTGATCGCGAAGATGCCACGGTTCGTGCGCGGCACCAGGCCGTAGTGCAAGGTGAGCTCGTCGCTGAGGTAGCGCCCCTCGGCCACCTTGATCGGGTCGACCTCGCCGATGAGATCGGAGATGGACGTATCGGGTGTGGCCAGCTTCTCGCCGAAGCGGTCGTCGCGGTGCACCCAGGTGATGGGGGTGGCATCGCCCAACTCGGCGAGCAGGTCGCGGGCGTGCTTGCTGACCGGGTGGTACGGGTCGTCGTTGATCTCGCTGCCGGCGATGATGGGCAGCCACTCGTCGAGCAGGCCGGTGAGGCTG
>CAYZFZ010000131.1:0-9628 GCA_964477795.1 uncultured Bifidobacterium sp. | reverse complement strand
GGGAAGATGTGGCGCGCTGATAGGGTCGTGTCTCGAGCCCGGTGAACACGTTCTCCTGGTGGGAGTTGCTGCCGAAGTCGCGGACGAACAGCAGCGTGGTGAGCACGGAGCCGATCTCGACGATGAACATGACGGGGTTCTTCGCCATCGAACGCGGGTTCAGCTTCTTGACGGCATCGACGGAGGCCGTCGTGACGATGGCCGGATCGAAGATCGACTTCGAGGCCGACTCCTTCGTGCGCACCTTCGGCGGGCGCTCGGGGTCGACGGTGGGTGACAGGGTTGCAGACATCGGTGCGGTCCTCACAGCGACAGGTGTTCGAGGATGGGCCCGAGCGCGAGCGCCGGGAAGAAGGTGAGGCCGGCGACGATCGCGATCACGCCGGCGAGCAGGAACCCGAAGAGCGGGTTGTGGGTGGGCAGGGTGCCGCTGGTGGCGGGCACCTTCGGCTTCAGCGCCAACGAGCCGCCGATGGCCAGCACCGGGATGATGGTGAGGAAGCGGCCCATGAGCATCGAGATGCCCTGCGACACCGTGTACCACTGGGTGCCGGTGCCCTGGTAGGCGAAGGCGGAACCGTTGTTGTTGGCGGTGGAGGCGTAGTTGTAGAGCACCTCGGAGAGTCCGTGCGCTCCGGATTGGTAGGTCGCCGCCGTCCTCAGCACCACCGCCGCGGCGGCGAACGTGAGCAGCGCGAACGGCATCGCCAGGATGTAGAGCGTGACCAGCTTCATCTCCGACGCCTGGATCTTCTTGCCCAGGTACTCGGGCGTGCGCCCGACCATCAGCCCGGCAATGAACACCGACAGCAGCGCCATGATCAGCACACCCGACAGGCCGACGCCCACGCCGCCCGGCGAGATCTCGCCGAGCATCATGTGCAGCATCGGCGCCAGCCCACCGATTGCGGTGAACGAGTCGTGCATGCAGTTCACCGCACCCGTGGAGGTACCGGTGGTCGCTGCCGCGAACACACCGCAGGCGGTGGCGCCGAAGCGCACCTCCTTGCCCTCCATGTTGCCGCCCGACTGCGTCGTCGACAGCGACTGGTCGACCTGCAGCTCGCTGAGCTTGGAGTTGCCGTTCTGCTCGGACAGCGCCGCCACACCCGTGAACACCACGAGGATGCCGGCCATGACGGCGATCAGCAGCCTGGATTGCCGCCGGTCGCGCACCAGGCAACCGAACGTGACCACCAGCGACAGGGGGATCAACAACAGCATGTAGATCTCCATGAAGTCGGTGAACCCGTTCGTGTTCTCGAACGGGTGGGCCGAGTTCGCGTTGTAGAAGCCACCACCGTTGGTGCCCAGCTCCTTGATCGCCTCCTGCGAGGCGACCGGGCCGCCGGGGATCAGCTGGGTGGTCGCCGGGTTGCCGTCGGCGTCGGTGTTGGTGGCGTCGATCGTCGTCGCGGTGGTGTGGCCGTTGAAGTTCTGCACGACACCCTGCGAGATGAGCACCACGGTGCCCACCAGCGCCAGCGGCAGCAGCACGCGCACGATGCCGCGGGTGAGGTCGACCCAGAAGTTGCCGAGGTTGCGCGAGCCGGAGCGGGTGATGCCGCGGATCAGGGCGATGACGATGGCGAGACCGACGGCCGCCGACGTGAAGTTGTGCACCGCGAAGCCGAGCATCTGTGTGAGGTGGCTGATCGCCACCTCACCGGAGAACCACTGCCAGTTGGTGTTGGTGGTGAAGCTGACGGCCGCGTTGAACGCTCCCGTCGGTGTGAGGCTCTCCCTGTCCGTCGGGTTGAAGAACAAGCTGCCCTGGGTGCGCAGCAGCAGGTAGAGCGACAGCAGCGAGAACAGGGTGAACGCCAGCATCGACGCCGCGTACACGTTCCAGCGCTGCTCGCGCTTCGGGTCGACGCCGAAGATCCGGTAGATCACGCGCTCGATGGGGTTGAAGAACCGGTCGCCCGGCGCCGACCCATCGGCACGGGCGCCGAACACGGCGGCGATGTAACGGCCGAGGGGCGGCACGGTGACGCCCAGCAGCAGCACCATCGCCGCGATCTGGAGGATGTTCTGCCACGACATCAGAAGCGCTCCGGGAAGATGAGGACCGCGATGAGGTAGAAGAACGCGGCGACGGCGAGGGCGAGGCCCACCCAGTTGTCGTACGCTTCGGCGGCGATCATGACGCCACCCCCGCGTGCTCTGCCCGGGGCGCGACCACCGCGGCAGGCGCCGTTGGCACCGCCGAGTCGACCGGCAACTCCTCTGGGCCGATGATGCGATCGCACCATGAGATGTACGCCACGCACAGCGCGGTGAACGCGATGATGACGGTGACGATGACGAGGTCGGCCATTGCTGCTCCTGAGCGGTGAGAGAACCGGGGACAGCTCCGTTGTACGACCCGGGCGAACCGCCCGACAGGTGGTTGACGCCGTCTTGACGGCGCCCGGCGCAACGCTGACGCCGTCTTCACGAGGGCACCGGTGCAGGCTGCGGCCCGGCCAGGATCCCGGTGGGTGCCTCTTAGCGCGGCCTTAACGCGCGGGACTCGGTTCTTAGCTCCGGGCTGACGCCGCGGCGCCCCCTCCGCGCCTTGACTGAACTGGTGATCACCGAGGAAGTCCTCAGCGCGCCCGCACCAGTCGGCGAGCCGGCATCGCCAGTCCCCTTACCGGCGCCACGGCCGGCCGCGCAGGGGTTGCAGGAGCCCGCCGGGTACCGGCTGAAGACCAAGCTGCTCGGGCCCCCGCTGCACAGCGAGCGCCTCGAGCACGAAACCCTCGGCAAGCCCACCGCGCTCGCCGTGTTCGCCAGCGACTGCATCTCCTCGTGCGCCTACGCGTCCGAGGAGATCCTGCACGTCCTGGTCCCTGCCGTGGGGTTGGCAGCGTTCTCGCTGGTGACGCCGATCACCGTCTTGCTGCTGGTGGTGCTCGGGTTCCTGATCCTCTCCTACCGGCAGACGATCAAGGCGTACCCGTCCGCCGGCGGCGCCTACATCGTCACCCGCGACAACTTCGGTCTCCTCCCCGCCCAAGTCGCCGGTGTGGCGCTGCTCACCGACTACATCCTCACCGTGGCCGTCAGCACCGCGGCCGGTAGCGCGGCCCTCGCCTCGGCCTTCCCGGAGGCGGCGCCGTACACGATGTGGATCGCGATCGGGTTCGTCTGCCTCATCGCGTTCGGCAACCTGCGCGGCACGAAGGAATCGGGCAAGCTGTTCGCCGCACCCACCTACTTCTTCGTCGCCGTGATGGCCGTGCTGCTGGTGGTGGGAGTCGCGCGGGTGCTGTTCGGTTCGCTGCCGGTGCAGAGCTCCTCGCTCGACGGCATGGTGCAGCAGGAGCGATTCCATCCGGACTGGATGTTCATGGGCGCCGGTGTCCTCATCTTCCTCAAGGCGTTCGCGTCCGGTGGCGCTGCGGTGACCGGAGTGGAAGCGATCAGCAACGGTGTGCCTGCGTTCCGGCCACCGGCGTGGAAGAACGCTCGCGACACGCTCGTCATCATGGGCGTCCTGCTGGGCACGATGTTCATCGGCCTGTCGTTCCTCGCGTCCCGGGTGCACGCCACGCCCTACGAGATCGGCACGCCCACCGTCATCTCCCAGGTGGGCAAGCTCGTCTTCGGTGGCGGGCCCGTCGGCCACGCACTGTTCTTCCTGCTCCAGGCCGGCACGATGCTGATCCTGGTGCTCGCCGCCAACACGAGCTTCGCCGACTTCCCGCGGCTGGCCAGCTTCCACGCCGGCGACAACTTCATGCCCCGCCAGTTCATGGTCCGCGGGCACCGGCTGGTGTTCTCCAACGGCATCATCTTCCTCGCTGCCGCGGCGATCGTGACGCTGGTGGCCACCGGCGCGAAGGTGACCCACCTCATCCCGCTCTATGCGATCGGGGTGTTCACCAGCTTCACGCTGTCGCAGGCCGGCATGACGAAGCACCACTTCCGGCTGAAGGAGAAGGGCTGGAAGTTCGGCGCGTGGGTCAACGGCATCGGCGCGTTCTTGTCGTTCGTGGTGCTGATCATCGTCGCCAGCATGAAGTTCCTCGAGGGCGCCTGGGTCGTCATGCTGCTGGTGCCGATCATGGTGTGGGCCCTGGTACGGCTGAACAAGGCGTACGAGGCCGAGACCCACGAGCTCACGGAGGATGCGCACAGCGCAGTGCATGCTCCGGTCATGCGCCGTCACGCCGTCGTGGTGATGGTCGACGAGCTCGACGCCGCGGCTGCCCGCGCGGTGCAGTACGCACGCACCCTGGGCGGCGACGACATGCGCGCCGTGCACTTCGACCTCGACCCGTGGAAGACCGACATGCTGATCGACGCGTGGAGCAAGGTCGGGCTGTCCAAGTTCCCGCTCGACATCGTCGAGTGCCCCGACCGGCGCGTCCCGCGCGCGGCGATGGAGTTCGCCCACGAGCTCGTCGGCGATCACCGCACCGAGTTGAGCGTGCTCATCCCGCGGCGCGAATACACGAAGCGCTGGCACCGGATGCTCCACGACCACTCGTCGTCGCCGATCGCCGCCGCACTCGTCGACATCCCGCACTGCAACGTCACGTTCGTGCCGTACGTGGTGGGTTCGCGAAACGGCGACAGCGCGCCGGTGACCCCTGCGACCGAGGCAGCCGCGTCACCTCACTCCGTCGTCGGCGCACCCTCGCAGCACCTCGACGCAACCGCGCTCCCCTCCGACCGGACGCGGATCCACGATCTGGCGCACCGTGCTCACTCCACCGTCGCCGGCCGGGTGCGCTCGGTGCGCGTCCAGCCATGGAGCGGGACACCCAGCCTCGAGCTCACGCTCGCCGACGAGACCGGCAGCATCACCGTCGTCTTCTTCGGCCGCCGGTCCCTCGGCGGCGTGCGGACCGGCACGGTGATGTCGGTGACCGGCGTCGCGGGAAGCCACCACGGCCTCACCGCCATCCTCAACCCGCAGTACGAGATCATCTCGACTCCCCCGATGCCCGACGCACCGAGCGAGCACCACTAGGGCGGCAGACTGTGGCCATGGGACGCGGCACCTTGCGCATCTACCTCGGTGCCGCGCCGGGCGTCGGCAAGACCTACGCGATGCTCAACGAGGGCTACCGCCGCAAGCAGCGCGGCGCCGACGTGGTGGTCGGCTACGTCGAGACCCATCAGCGCCTACAGACGAAGGAGCAGATCCGCGACCTCGAGGTGGTGCCGCGCATCTCGGTGACCCACCGCCAGGCGGGCCTCGAGGAGATGGATCTCGACGCAGTGCTCGCCCGCAAGCCAGCCGTCGCACTGGTCGACGAGCTGGCGCACACGAACGCCCCCGGCATGCGCAACGCCAAACGCTGGCAGGACGTGGAAGAGCTGCTCGCCGCCGGCATCGACGTGATCTCCACCGTCAACGTGCAGCACCTCGATTCGCTCAACGACGTGGTGCTGCGCATCACCGGCATCACCCAGCGAGAAACCGTGCCCGACGCGTTCGTGCGCACCGCCGATCAGATCGAGCTGGTCGACATGTCGCCCGAGGCGCTCCGTCGCCGGATGGCCCACGGCAACGTGTACCCAGCGGAGAAGGTGGATGCCGCGCTCGCCAACTACTTCCGGCCGGGCAACCTGGCCGCGCTGCGCGAGCTGGCTCTGCTGTGGGTGGCGGACCGCGTCGAGGAGACGCTGCAGGACTACCTCGCCGACCATGGCATCACCACCACGTGGGAGACCCGTGAGCGGGTCGTGGTCGCGCTCACCGGTGCCCCGGGTGGCGAGCAGCTCGTCCGCCGCGCGGCGCGCGTCGCCGGCCGATTGCGTGGCGACCTCGTCGGGGTGCATGTCGCGAACCCCGACGGCCTCTCGTCCACCAGCGGCCAGGGCCTGGAGGCGCAGCGGGCGCTGCTCGTCGAGCTCGGCGGCACGTACCGCGAAGTCGTGGGCCACGAGGTCGCCGCTGCGCTGGCCGCCTTCGCGCGCGCCGAGCAGGCCACCCAGGTCGTCATCGGTGCGACCCATCGCTCCCGCTTCGCCGAGTTCACCCGCGGCTCGGTCGCCAGCCAGCTGCAGCGGATGCTGTCGACCGTCGACCTGCACATCATCGCCACCGAGTCGTCCGCCGACACCAAGATCGCGCGGCCGCGCCACACCGGCCGCCGCAGTGCGATTCCCCGCCGGCGCGAGCTGCTGGCGTGGGTGCTGTGCATCGTCGGGGTGCCGTTGCTCACCGCGGTGCTGGTGCACCGCAACGAACACCTCAACCTGGGAACCGACCTGGTGCTGCAGCTCGCGCTCGTGCTGATCATCGCGGCCGTGGGCGGCATCCGGCCCGGCATCGTCGCATCGGTCGGCGCGTCACTGCTGACCAACTGGTTCATCACCCCTCCGCTGCACACGTTCACCATCGCCGCCACGGACAACTTCATCGCGCTCGTGGTGTTCGTCGCTGTGGCGATCGGCGTCAGCGCGCTCGTCGACCGAACTGCCCGCGGCACCCGCGACGCGTTGCGCGCCCGGGCCGACGCCACTGCGATCGCACGCTCGACCGGCTCGATCGTCGCCGCAGCCGACCCGATGCCGGATCTCGTCGATCAGCTGCGCACGCTCTTCACCCTCGACTCGGTCGCTGTGCTGCAGCGCGCCGGCGGCGACTGGACCGTGACCGCCGGTTCCGGCGATGCGCCGCCCACCACACCCGCTGACGGCACGGCCATCCAGCTGGACGAGTCCGGCGACACCCAACTCGTGCTCCGCGGTGGCCCGATCACCGACGACGACCTCGGTGTGCTGCGCGCGTTCGCCGATCAGCTGGCGCTGGCGTTGGAGGCCAAGCGACTGCGC
Organism: uncultured Bifidobacterium sp.; assembly: GCA_964477795.1. Classification (GTDB taxonomy): domain Bacteria; phylum Actinomycetota; class Acidimicrobiia; order Acidimicrobiales; family Ilumatobacteraceae; genus UBA668. The sequence goes on along the minus strand of CAYZFZ010000131.1, from coordinate 2,848 downwards.
AGTGAGGCCGCGACGGTGGAGGTCCTGTCGGAGGCCAACCTGCTGCGCACCGCGCTCCTGCAGGCCGTGTCGCACGATCTGCGCACACCGCTCGCGTCGATCAAGGCATCGGTCACGGGGCTGCTGGAGGGCGATGTCGGGTTCAGCCCCGAGGACCGCAGCAGCCTGCTGCACACCATCGACCAGTCGGCGGACCGCCTGGATCACGTCGTCGGCAACCTGCTCGACATGAGTCGCCTGCAGGCCGGCGCCACGGTCGCCTCGCTGGCGCCCACCGCCACCGAGGAGGTCGTCGCGGCGGCGCTCTCGGCGCTCGACGCGCCGGCGGAGCGGGTCAACGTCGACGTCAGCCCGGAGCTGCCGCTGGTGCTCACCGACGCCGCGCTGCTCGAGCGCGCGGTGGCCAACCTGGTGTCCAACGCCCTGGCCTGGTCGCCCACCAACCGCGACGTGTGGATCGAGGCGGCAGCCGTGCAGGACAACGTGGTCCTGCGCATCATCGACCGGGGCCCGGGCATCCGGCCCGACGACCGGACACGTGTCTTCCAGCCGTTCCAGCGGTTCGGTGACCGCTCCAACGACGCCGGCGTCGGCCTCGGGCTCGCCATCGCGAAGGGGTTCGTCGACGTGATCGGTGGCCGGCTGGAGCTCGACGACACCCCTGGCGGGGGATGCACCTTCACGATCGTGCTGCCCGTCGCGGCCGACGCATCCGCAGCCGACGCATCCGCAGCCGAAGGAGGACGCACATGACCCGCATCCTGGTGGTCGACGACGAGCCCCAGATCCGCAAGGCGCTGAGCGTGAACCTGCGGGCACGCGGCTACGAGGTGGATCTCGCGGCCAGCGGCGAGGAGGCGCTCACGCTCGCCGCCGCCAACCACCCCGACCTGGTGCTGCTCGACATCGGGCTCCCCGGCATCGACGGCATCGAGGTGGTGGAGGGTCTGCGCGGTTGGACGACGATTCCGATCGTGATGCTGTCCGTGCGCGACGCCGAGGACGACAAGGTGCGCGCGCTCGACGCCGGCGCCGACGACTACGTCACCAAGCCGTTCGGCATGAACGAGGTGCTCGCCCGCCTGCGCGCCGCGCTCCGTCGGCACCACCCCGCGCCCGAGGAGCCGATGGTCGACACGGCGGGCTTCCACCTCGACCTGGCCCAGAAGACCGCGTCGGTCGCCGGTACCGCGGTGCACCTCACCCCCACCGAGTGGGCGATCGTGGAGGTGCTCGTGCGCCATCCGGGTCGCCTCGTCACCCAGCGGCAGCTGCTGCAGGAGGTGTGGGGGCCGCAGTACGAGCGGGAGACGAACTACCTGCGCGTGCACCTCGCCGCCATCCGCAAGAAGCTGGAGCCCACGCCCGGCCGGCCCCGCTACTTCGTCACCGAGCCGGGCATCGGCTACCGCTTCGAGCCCGAGTCGGCGTAGCCGGCTCGCTACGGCCGCAACGCGCCGCGCGGCGTGGCATCGCGGTCGAGCCACTTGTGCGGCGTCTCCGGCGCGGGGCCGATCGCCATCGCGATCGCCTCGTCCACCGACAGCGCCCGCTGGGCGAGCATCCGGTGCGCGGGCCGCACGAAGCCGTAATCGACAGCAGTGTCCATCCAGCGCAGCATCGGCTCCCAGAAGCCCTCCACGTCGAGCAGCACGAGCGGCTTGGCGATGATGCCGAGCTGGTTCCACGTCAGCATCTCGGCGAACTCGTCGACCGTGCCGAACCCACCGGGCATGACGACGAACCCGTCGGCCAGCTCGCACAGGCGCGCCTTGCGCTCGTGCATGGAGGACACGACCTCCAGCCGGGTGAGCTCGCGATGGGCCACCTCGGCGCCGACAAGCTGCTGGGTGATCACACCGATCACCTCGCCACCCGCCTGCATCGCCGCGTCCGCGGCAAGGCCCATCAGCCCGACGCGCCCGCCGCCGAACACGAGGCCGATGCCGCGGTTGGCGAGCGACGTCCCCAGGCGGGTGGCCGCGGCCGCGAACGCAGGTGAACTGCCCGCGTTCGAGCCGCAGTAGACGCAGACGCGGATCGGGGTGTGCTCGGACATCGGGCCAGCGTGGCACATGGGCACGTGACAAGCGTCCGGGGATTCCGGCCGGTCATCGTTAGGTCACTTGCCGGGCCTGTTCAGTAGCCTCGGCCTCATGAGCACCGATCTCACCGCCCCCGAACTCGCCGTCCCCGACCTGGCCGCTGCGGCCAGCGTGATCGAGCTCGCCGGCAGCGTCGTCGGCCAGGGCATCAGCCACCTCGCCGCCAACGGCGGGCCCGACGCGAACCAGGTGCTCGCCTACGACCTCGCCCACGCCGGCGCGCAGGTGGCCACCGCCCGGGCGCTGCTGGAGTACGGGGCCAAGGGCGAGGTGGAGGCCCGCATCACCTGCGCATTCACCGCCGAGATGGTGCACGACCTGATCACCCGCATCGCCGGCCGCGAGAAGCTGTGGGGCATCGCGATCGCGCCGCTGAAGGACGCGCACCCGTTCCTCGAGCGGTTCCGCACCCCCGAGTTCGTCGCCTCGCTCGCCGAAGCGCCGGGGCCCCGCCACCTCGACGGCGACATGGAGATGGTGGCCGACACGTTCCGCAGCTTCGCCGAGAAGGTGATCAAGCCCGTGGCCGAGCACGTGCACCGTCACAACGCCGACGTGCCCGAGGAGATCGTGCAGGGCCTGGCCGAGATGGGTGCGTTCGGTCTCAGCGTGCCCGCCGAGTACGGCGGCTACAGCGAGGGCGGCAGCAACGAGTACATCGGCATGGTGGTGGCCACCGAGGAGCTCAGCCGCGGCTCGCTCGGCATCGGCGGCTCGCTGATCACCCGCCCCGAGATCCTCAC
>CAYZFZ010000130.1:0-9653 GCA_964477795.1 uncultured Bifidobacterium sp. | reverse complement strand
GCAGCGACGAGTTCCCATCGTTCTACAGCCGCACCAGCGGGCTGCCCGCCCCCCGCCGCATCGACGGCCCGGAGGCCATCGCCCGCATGCTGCAGGCCACGTGGGACACGCTCGGGCTGCCCACCGGTATCAGCATCGCCAACCCGATCCCCGCCGAGCACGAGATCCCCGCCGCCGAGATCGCCACCTACATCGACGCCGCCCTCGCCGACCTGGAGGCGCAGGGCATCACCGGCCAGGACGTCACCCCGTTCCTGCTCAAGCGGGTGGTCGAGGGCACCGGCGGGCGCAGCCTGGTGGCCAACCTCGCACTCGTGCGCCACAACGCGGCCACAGCCGCAGCAATCGCCGTGGAGTACGCGAAGCTGCGGGGATGAGACGCCTCGCCGCCTTCGCCTGCCCGCTCCTGCTGCTCGCAGCCTGCTCGGGAGGCGACGACGGCGACGCCTCGGCCACCACCGCCGGCGACACCACGGTCACCACCGATGCGGTGACGCCGCCCACGGATGCGCCAACCACGGACGCGCCCACCACCACGGCCGCGGCCACCACCACGACAGAGCCGGCGCAGCACTACGCGGCGACGATCGACGAGCTGCTCACGCTCGGCCGCCCGATCGTGCTTGCCCACACCGCCGGCGAGGACGAGTTCCCGGCGAGCACCCTGTTCGCCTTCGGTGAGAGCGTGAAGGCGGGCGTCGATATGCTCGACCTCAACGTCAACATCACCAAGGACGGCGAGCTGCTCGTGCAGCACGACGACACCGTCGACCGCAACACCAACGGCACGGGCGCAGTCGCCGACCAGACCGCGGCGGAGATCGCCGAGCTCGACGCCGCGTACTGGTTCAGCACCGACTGCTCGGACTGCCACGACCTGCCCGAGGGCTACCTCTATCGGGGCATCCGCACCGGCTCGATGGAGCCACCCGCGGGCTACACCGCCGACGACTTCGCGCTGCCCACCCTGCGCCAGCTCGTCGAGCGCTTCCCCGACATCCCGCTGAACATCGAGATCAAGGGCGAGGGCGACATCGCCAAGCGCACCGCCGACGAGCTGGCCGTGCAGCTGCACGACCTCGGCCGCGCGCAGGCGTCGGTGGTCGCCTCCTTCGCCGACGACGTGGTGAGCTACTTCCACTCCATCGCCCCCGACATCGAGGTCTCACCCGGCCTCGACGCGCTCACCCAGTACGTGCTCGACGGCGTGGCCGTGCCCGACGGCATGCGCATCCTGCAGCTGCCGCCGGAGTACTCCGGCCTGCAGGTGATCACACCCGCGCTCGTCGCCCGCGCCACCGCCGACGGCAACCCCATCTGGGTGTGGCCCAACGACCGCGACCTGGAGAACCTCGCCTCCTACCGCAGCTTCCTCGAGCAGGGCATCGTCGGACTCAACATCAACTTCCCCGCGCAGGGCGTGCAGGCCGTGCAGGAGTACGTCGAGCTGTCGTCGGTCGCGGCCGTGGCGTCGGCCGGTTGCGACAGCGAGACGCCGCAGCTCGCCGGCGACGCCACGGTGCCGTTCACCGCCGGCGCGCTCGACGGCCTCTACATCCAGCACCTGCCGCCCGCCTACGACGGGGCGACGCCGCTGCCGCTGGTGATCGGCCTGCACGGCTGGTCGCAACCGGCGAGCCTGCTGCTTGCCGAGTCCGACCTCGCCGCGGCCGCCGATCGCAACCGCTTCGTGGCCGTCGCACCCGACATCACCCGGCCCGTGCCGCTGTGGGACACCGCCTTCGACGGCACCGACGTGGCGTGGGTCAGCGCCCTGCTCGACACACTGGAGGGCACGCTGTGCGTCGACACGGCCCGCGTGTTCGTGACGGGCATGTCGAACGGGGCGATGATGACCTCCACGCTCGCCTGCGTGCTCGCCGACCGCATCGCCGCCGTCGCACCGGTGTCGGGGGTGCGCGACCCGGAGGGCTGCTCGCCCGCACGCCCGGTGCCGATGGTCGCGTTCCACGGCACCGCCGACCCGTACCTCGCCTACGAGGGCGGCTACGGCCCGAAGGTGGCCGACCTGCCCACGCCCGACGGCACCGGCACGCTCGGCGACGCCGCGGTCGCCACCGGACAGGACGCGGTGCCCGTGCCCGAGCGGGTGGCTGCCTGGGCGGCGCGCAACGGCTGCGCCGAGGAACCGCTGGAGACCGATGTGGCCGGCGACGTGAGCCTGCGCGAGTGGCCGGACTGCACGGCCGGCACCCTGCTCTACACGATCGACGGCGGCGGCCACAGCTGGCCCGGCAGCGCGTTCGACACCGGCATCCCCGACATCCTCGGGCCCACCACCACCAGCATCGACGCCACCGCAATCATGTGGCGCTTCTTCCGCGAGCACCCGGTCGCGGGCTGACGCAGACGCCTGCGCGCCTCACACGGCGGCGGCCAGCGCCTCCAGCGTCGTTTCCATGTTGGCCCGGTTGTGCGAGCTGCGATCCTTCACACCGAGCACCGCACCGGTGAGCTTGGCGACGACGGCGTTGCGGTGGTCGTCCCACCAGTGGGTCACGCTGGTGCCACCCTCGACCGCCGCGATGGTGAAGCCCCAACTGGCCACCTTCATCCCGCCGGCCGTGACGTCGAACGCGAACTCCTTGCCCGGGGTGGCAGCCGTGACCTTGCAGGCCGTCTTCCACTTCTTCTTGCCCAGCTGGTTGGTGCCCTCGAACTTGGCGCCCACGGCCGGGCCGGTGGCGCCCTTGACCCACTTGCCGCCGGTGTTCTCCGGCGACCACTCGCCCATCCGCGGCAGGTCGCTGACCAGCTCGTAGACGTGCTGCGGGGTGCTGTTGACGACGCGTGTGACTTCCACCTGGTGTGCCATGGCGCTATCTGAACAGATCGCGGCTCTGGTCGCGCAACACCGGCGCGATCGTGGCCGTGTCGTCGGCCTCCCACTCGTGCCCGCGGATCACCGCGACCGGCACCCGTGACAGGTTGCCCTTCACCAGCTCGGCCGCGCCGGCCAGCTCGTCGGCCGTGCACAGCGCCTGCACCATGAACTCGTGCCCGTGCGGGTCGACCTGGCCGATGTAGCTGAGGATCGGCTGCATGCCGGCGATGCCGATCGCGATGTCGGTCTGCCCCTCGCGCCAGGTGCGGCCGAACGTGTCGGAGATGATCACCGCCGCGTCGACACCGGCAGCCAGGAACCCGGCGCGGATGCGGCGGGCGGACGCGTCGGAGTCGACCGGCAGCAGCACGGCGCGGCCGTGGGCACCCGACGACGACTGGTCGACACCACTGTTCGCGCACACGAAGCCGTGGTGCGTCTCGGTGATCAGGATCGGCCCGAGCTGGCGCACCACCCGCTTCGCTTCCCGCAGCACGATCTCGGTGACCGCCGCGTCCTTGCCCCACTGGGCCGACCACGCGAGCGCGAACGGCGACGGCTCGACACCGGCCAGCTCGACGGTGCGGCCCTCCGCCTTCGACACGATCTTGGAGGTGACCACCACGACGTCGCCGCTGGCGAGCGGCTGCCCGGCTTCGGTGGCGGCGCGCAGGATCGACGCGGCCAGGTCGGCCCCTGGTTCGATCTCCGGCAGCCCTTCGACGCCGAAGATCTGCAACGAGCTCACCCGGGCAGTCCGGCGAGGAAGTCGAGGATCGCGGCGTTCACCGGCTCGGGGTTGGTGAGGTTCGCCGCGTGGGCGCCACCCACCTGCACCACGCCGCCGCAGCCGGCGAGCCCGGCGGCCATCGCCTCCGCGTCGGCCATCGAGATCGCGGTGTCCTCGGTGCCGTGCACCACGAGCGCCGGGCAGGTGATCTCCCCGAGGCGGCCGCTGACGTCGTCGCGCTCGAGCAGGCAGCGCGCCGGGTGGGCCATCTCCTCCTTGGGGCGGGCCTGCCACTTGGCGATCCACTTCGGGTTCTCGGCGGCGTCGTCGATGATGATGGCGGCGACCGCGTTGGCCAGGTCGTCCACCGGCCCGACCGCGAGCCACATGTCCACCATGCCCGAGTTGGCAGCGAGGTGCTCGGCGTCGTCGAGCGCGGCGCCCGAATCGAGCAGGATCAGTGCCCGCACCCGCTGGGGCGCGGTGAGCGCGACGCGCAGCGACAGGTAGCCACCCTGGCTCATCCCGCCCACCACCGCCTTGTTGAGCCCGAGGTGGTCCATCAGCCCCAGGCAGTCGGCCGCCGAATCCCAGTAGGTGAACGGCTGCCCGTCGTACTCGGTGAGCCCGAAACCGCGTTCGTCCCACGTGATCACGCGGTACTGGTCGCGCAGCGCGGCCACCTGGTGCACGAACATCTCGTGGTCCATCAGGAACCCGTGGCCCAGGATCACGGCCGGCCCGTCGCCGCCCGTGTCCTCGAAGTAGATGCGCTGGCCGTTGATCGCTGCGTGAGGCATGGCCCGCAACGTAGCACCGCCCCAAATCCCCCCTTCATGTCGCGGGAGGGTGATCCGTAGAGTGGCGGGCATGGTCTCCGCGATCTTCGACCCCGCCGCGTGGCGGGAGGTCCCCGGCTTCGGCTTCGACGACATCACCTACCACCGCAGCGTGGAGCACGGCACCGTGCGCATCGCGTTCAACCGGCCGGAGGTGCGCAACGCGTTCCGCCCGCGCACGGTCGACCAGCTCTACACCGCGCTCGACCATGCGCGGATGAGCACCGACGTCGGCTGCGTGCTGCTCACCGGTAACGGCCCGTCGCCGAAGGACGGTGGCTGGGCGTTCTGCAGCGGCGGCGACCAGCGCATCCGCGGCAAGGACGGCTACAAGTACACCGCGGACGACGCGAGCGGCAGGGCCGGCGAGACGGCCGAGTCGATCGAGCCCGGCCGCGCCGGGCGGCTGCACATCCTGGAGGTGCAGCGGCTGATCCGCTTCATGCCCAAGGTGGTCATCTGCGTGGTGCCCGGCTGGGCCGCGGGCGGCGGGCACAGCCTGCACGTCGTGTCCGATCTCACGCTCGCCAGCAGCGAACACGCCCGCTTCAAGCAGACCGACGCCGACGTCGCCAGCTTCGACGGCGGCTTCGGCAGCGCCTACCTCGCCCGCCAGGTGGGCCAGAAGTTCGCCCGCGAGATCTTCTTCCTCGGCCGCGAGTACACCGCCGACGACGCCTACCGGATGGGGATGGTGAACGCGTCGGTGCCCCACGCAGAGCTGGAGGCGACGGCGCTGCAGTGGGCGAAGGAGATCAACGGGAAGAGCCCGACGGCGCAGCGGATGCTGAAGTTCAGCTTCAACCTGATCGACGACGGCCTCGTCGGCCAGCAGGTGTTCGCCGGCGAGGCCACCCGCCTGGCCTACGGCACGGACGAGGCGCAGGAGGGCCGCAACTCGTTCCTGGAGAAGCGCGACCCCGACTGGAGCCCGTACCCGTACCACTTCTGAGGTGGCACGTTGATCGTCATCGACGACCCCGACGATCCACGGCTGGCAGCGTTCCGCCTCAACGAGCGCGGGCTGGCCAACCGGGCACAGCGGCGCGACGACGGAGGCGACGGCCTGTTCATGGCGGAGGGCGATCTCGTGGTGGAGCGGGCGCTGGCCGCGGGCTGCGTGCCAGCGATGGCACTGGTCGACGCGGCACGTCCACCGGCCGTTGCAGCTCGTCTGGGAGAGCAGTGCCCGCTGTACGCGGGCGGCGATCGGTTACGGGCAGCGGTCACCAAGCTGGGCATGCCGTACACGGTGGTCGCCCTGTTCCACCGCCCCGCCCGCCCGGCCGGGGCCGAGCTCGCCGCCACCGCCCAGCGGCTGGTGATCGCCGAGGCGATCGACAACCCGGTCAACATCGGCAGCATCGTGCGCAACGCGCTCGCGCTCGGCTGGGACGGCCTGGTGGTCGATGCCACCAGCGCCGACCCACTTGCCCGCAGAGCGCTGCGCGTCTCGATGGGCCACTCGCTGCACCTCCCCCACACCCGCGTCCGCGACGTGCCGGCGCTCGTGCGCGACCTCACGGCGCAGGGTGTGGTGGTCTGCGCGCTCACGCCGGCAGCCGACGCGGTGGCGCTCGACGAGGTGCCGCTCGCGCCGAGGATGGCGCTGCTCGTCGGCTCCGAACGCGCCGGGCTCAGCGAGGGCGCGATGGAGGCGGCCACGCATCGGGTGAGCATCCCGATGCACGAGGGCGTGGATTCCTTGAACGCCGCGGCCGCGACGGCGATCGCCTGCTGGCAGCTGCGCCGCCGCTGACCCGCAGCGCTACGAGCGTCCGTGGTTGATCGAGAGCGGGGCGTCGTTGCGCAGGTGATCGGCCGCCGGCACGAAGTAGCTCATCAGCGCGTCGCGGATGGGACCGGGCACCGTCACCCGCTCGACCGCCGCCGCCATGTGCAGCAGCCAGTGGTCGCGCTCGGCGGGGCCGACGTGGAACGGCATGTGCCGGGCGCGCAGCATCGGGTGGCCGCGTTCGTCCATGTACGTGAGCGGGCCGCCCCAGTACTGGATGAGGAACAACGTCAACCGGCGGCGGGCACCGTCGAGATCGTCGCTGGGGTACAGCGCCATCAGCACCGGATCGGTGACGACGCCCTCGTAGAACGCATCGACCAGCGCGGTGAAGAACGGCTCGCCGCCCGCCGCCTCGTACAGCGTGACCTCCACGGTGTGCTCGTCGGCGGGTGCTGGCTGGGCGTCGTCGGCCATGCGCAAACTCTACGGGCCGCCCGCGACCGCCCGGAAGTCAGCTGGCGGCGTCGAAGACCCGCACGGGGCCGAGCTCGCTGAGGCGCACCACGAACGGCGTGCTGCCGTCGCACGCATCGAGGATGACGGCGTCGCCGTGCTCCAGCAGCACCAGTGCCGACACCGGTTCGCCGTCGATCTCGATCTCGATCACGTCGCCGGCCTGCAAGTGGATCGCTGTGGTGCTCATCTCCGTCTCCTGGGGTGCTCGTTCGTTGGCATCGGGGGCCCGCCTCCCCCGTTGCCGACAAGTGGATCGGCACCGAGCGTGAACAGCTTTACGAGAACTTCGGAGTTTCGTGAGAGGGAAAGATGTCGGGCAGATCGCTGCTCACCCGGTTCGGGAACTGCGCCGGCCGCTTCTCCAGGAAGCTCACCACGCCCTCGCGCGCGTCGGCGCTGGCGCCGCGGGCGAGGATGCCGCGCGAATCCACGCGGTGTGCGTCCATCGGGTGCTCGGCACCCAGCATCCGCCACAGCATCTGGCGGGTGAGCGCGACGCTCACCGGTGCGGTGTTCTCGGCGATCTCCGTCGCGATCGCGCGGGCCGCGGGCAGCAGGTCGTCGGCCGCGTGCACGCTGCGCACCAGCCTGCCCGCGAGCGCCTCCTCGGCGGGGAAGACACGCCCCGAGTAGCACCACTCGGCCGCCTGGCTGATGCCCACGAGGCGGGGCAGGAACCACGACGAGCACGCCTCCGGCACGATGCCGCGGCGGGCGAAGACGAAGCCGAACTTGGCGTGCTCGCTGGCAAGGCGGATGTCCATCGGCAGCGTCATCGTCACGCCCACGCCGACCGCGGCGCCGTTGATCGCGCCGATCACCGGCTTCTTGCACTCGAAGATGCGCAGGGTGACGAGGCCGCCGCCGTCGCGGGGCACACCGACGTCGGCGGGGATCTCGTCGCTGCCGCCCTTGCTGAACGTCTCGCCGCCACCGGACAGATCGGCGCCGGCGCAGAACCCGCGGCCCGCGCCGGTGACGATCACCACCCGCACGTCGTCGTCCGCGTCGACCTCGTCGAACGCGGCGAGCACCTCGCGCATCATCGTGTTGGTGAACGCGTTGAGCTGCGCCGGCCGGTTGAGCGTGATGGTCGCGATGTGATCGGCGACCTCGTAGGTGATCTGGGTGTACTCCATGGGCCTGGACCCTACGCAACGGGCCCCGGGCGGGCCCTGCTCAGACGTCGAGGAAGCGGCTGGCAGCCGTGGCGGAACCCACTGCGCCCACGAACGCGCCGAGCAGGATCATCCAGAAGCACACCCACGCCGGATAACCGTCGGTGACGACGAACGCCTTGAGGCCGGAGTTCACCGGGAAGTCCTTCACACCGCTCGTCCAGTTGTTGTTGGCCAGCAGGAGCGCGATGCTGCCGAGCGTCGCGCCGAAGATGCCCTGCAGCAGACCCTCCAGCATGAAGGGCAGGCGGATGAACCAGTTGGTGGCGCCGACCAGCTTCATCACCTCGATCTCCCGCCGGCGGGCGAACATCGCGGTGCGGATCGTGTTCCAGATGAGCAGCGCGGAAGCAAAGAGCAGCACCACCGACATGACGAGCGTGCGCACACCGAAGAAGCTTCTGAGGCGCCCCAGCAGGTCGACGGCGTCGTCGGGGGTGCGCACGTCGGTGACGTTGGGCAGCGACGAGAACTCGGTCTTCAGCGAGCGCAGGATCTCGCTGCTGTCCTGGTCGACCGGTTTCACCTTGAAGAACGACGGGATCTGCGGCGTCAGCTGCTCGAGCGCCGCCGGGTCGGTGGCGAACAGCGTCTTGGCGACCTCCAACGAGCAGGCCTCGTTGCAGTACGTGGCGCTCCGGACCACCGTCTTCTGGCTGAGCAGTGCCGCCTCGACGAGCGCCACCTGGGCATCGTCGGCGCCGTGCTTCACGTAGACGATCATCTCCACGCCGCCCGTCCACAGCTTGAGCTGGTTGTCGAACGCACGCTGGATGAGCAGGGTGCCGCCGAAGAGGAACAGCGACACGGTGGATGTGATGACGGCGGCGACGGTGAGCGTGAGGTTGCGCGAGAGGCTCGCCCACATCTCCCGGAACGTGTAGCGCAGACGGGAGATCACTCGTACACCCCTCGGGCCTGGTCGCGCACGATGACGCCACGGTCGAGCTGGATCACTCGCTTGCGCATCATGTTCACGATGCGCTGGTCGTGGGTGGCCATCACCACGGTGGTGCCGGTCTTGTTGATGCGGTCGAGCAGGCGCATGATGCCTTCGCCGGTGGCCGGGTCGAGGTTGCCGGTGGGCTCGTCGGCGAGCAGGATCAGCGGCCGGTTGACGAACGCGCGGGCGATGGACACACGCTGCTGCTCGCCGCCGGAGAGCTGGTGCGGGAAACGCTCGTTCTTGCCGCCGAGGCCGACGAGATCGAGCACGGCCGGCACCTGCTGGCGGATGACGTGACGGGGCCGGCCGATCACCTCGAGGGCGAAGGCGACGTTCTCGAACACCGTCTTGTTGGCCAGCAGCTTGTAGTCCTGGAAGATGTTGCCGATGTTGCGCCGCAGGTGCGGCACCTTCGCATCCGGCATGTCGTTGATGTTGCGGCCTGCCACCCAGACCGCGCCGCGCTCGGGCTTCTCCTGGCGGTTCATCAGCCGCAGCAGGGTGCTCTTGCCCGAGCCGGAGGGGCCGACGAGGAAGACGAACTCGCCCTTGGCGATGTCGAAGTTGGCGTTCTGCAACGCCGTCACCTCGGTGGTGTAGGTCTTGGTGACGTTCTCGAGTCGAATCATTGACGCATCTCCGCGCGTGACATCAGCAGCCGTCCCGTCCGCAAGCTGGGAAACGGTAGCCCACTCATTCGGCTTCCCGGCGTCGCCAGCGGAGGTAGCCCTCCATGAACTCGTCGAGATCGCCGTCGAGCACGGCGTCGATCTGACTCGTCTCCACCTCGGTGCGCAGATCCTTCACCATCTGGTAGGGCTGCAGCACGTACGAGCGGATCTGGCTGCCCCAGCCCACCTG
>CAYZFZ010000129.1:7208-9703 GCA_964477795.1 uncultured Bifidobacterium sp. | reverse complement strand
GGGTGGTGTTCGACGCGGCGTACACGAACAGCACGCTGTGCACCCCGGCCCGCTACTGAATGATGACCGGCCAGCTGCCGTTGGCAACCCGCGGCTACGACAACGCGGCGTACCTGGCCAGCACGATCCCGACGTTCGCGCACTACGCGCGTGCCGCCGGCTACCGCACGATCCTCAGCGGCAAGATGCACTTCGTCGGGCCCGACCAGCTGCACGGGTTCGAAGAGCGGCGCACCACCGACATCTACCCGGCCGACTTCGGCTGGACGCCCGACTGGCGTGCGCCCGACGAGCGCATCGACTGGTGGTACCACAACATGGACAGCGTCACCGGGGCCGGTGTCGCCGAGGTCACCAACCAGTTGCTGTTCGACGACGAGGTGGGCCACCACGCGGTGCGAGCGCTGCACGACGTTGCCCGCGCAGCCGACGAGCGGCCGTGGCTGGTGGTCGCCAGCTTCACCCACCCGCACGACCCGTACGTCACCCGCCAGCAGTACTGGGACCGCTACGAGGGAGTCGAGATCCCGCTGCCGGAGGTGGCGGCCGGCGACGTGGAGGCCGACCCGCACACCCTGCGCCTGCGGGCCGCGTGCGCGATGGACCGCACGACGATCACCGACGACGACGTGCGCAACGCGAGGCGTGCGTACTACGGCAACATCTCCTACGTGGACGACTGGACGGGCACGCTCGTCGACACGGTCGCCGCGCTGGGCCTCGCCGACGACACGGTGGTGGTGCTCCTGGCCGACCACGGCGACATGCTCGGCGAGCGCGGCCTCTGGTACAAGATGAACTTCTTCGAGGGCTCCACCCGCGTGCCGCTCGTGGTGCACGCGCCCGGTCGCTTCGCCGCCCGTCGCGTGCCCACACCGGTGTCGCTCGTCGACGTGCTGCCGACGATCCTGCAGCTCGCCGGCGGATCCGCGGACGACGCGGTCGAGCCGCTCGCCGGCCGGTCGCTGGTGCCGCTTTGCGAGGGCGCGGAGGAGGATCGCACCGTGTACGGCGAGTACATGGCGGAGGGCTCGTGCGCCCCGATCGTGATGATCCGGCGCGGCCACCTGAAGTTCGTTCATTGCCCGGCCGACCCGGATCAGCTCTACGACCTGGCGGCGGATCCGCAGGAGCGGGTGAACCTGGTGGAAGACCCGGCGTGGGGCGTCACCGTTGCCGGATTCCGTGCCGAGGTGGCGCACCACTGGGACCTCGATCAGCTGCGCGACGACGTGCTCGCCGACCAGGCCCGGCGACGGCTGATCTCCACCGCGCTGCGCTCGGGCAGCTTCACCCCGTGGGACTACACCCCGCCGCGCGACGGGCGCAACGAGTACATGCGCAACCACCTCGACCTCAACGACGTGGAGCGCAACGCCCGCTGGCCGCGCTGACCGCCGAGGTGCGGTCCGTGCCGGGCGCGGATGGTGCATGCTGGTGACATGACGCGCCTGCACCGTTCGTTGCTGCTCGCGACGCTGGTCTGCCTCGGAGCGTGCTCGTCGTCGCGTTCGTCCACCGGGTCGAGCGACTCGTCGCCCGCGACCGGCGGCTCCACCACCTCGGCTGCCGCGTCGTCCACCACGAGCGCCGCGACGACCGCGCCGACGTCCAGCACCAGTTCCACCGTCGCCCCCACCACGGCAGCGCCCACGACGGCCGCCCCACCGTCGACGCCGGCACCCACCACGGCCCCGCCCGGTGTGCCCGCGTGCACCGTGCCCGTCTTGGAGCTGACGATGGGCGAGGGCGACGGCGCCGCCGGCAGCATCTACACGCCGCTGATCTTCACGAACACCGGCTCGGTGCCGTGCACGCTCGACGGGCACCCGGGCGTCTCGTTCGTCGACGGCGCCGGCAACCAGATCGGCCCGTCCGCGGAGCGCACCACCGGCACCACGCCCACGGTGACGCTCGCGCCGGGTGGCCAGGCCCATGCCACGCTGCAGACCCACGACGCCGGCTTCTTCGGCGACGAGTGTGTACCCGTGCAGGCCGCACGGCTGAAGGTGTACCCGCCGGACGAGACCGCGTTCATGACGATCGACTTCGGCTTCGCGGTGTGCACCGGCACCATCGCCGGCCCCCAGTTCGTGATCGACGTGGTGCAGCCCGGCGCCGGCGGGTGAGCGCTACACCTCCTGCAGGTGGCCGTCGGCGAGGTCGTACACGAAACCGCGGATGTGGTCCTTGTACATCACGAACGGGCTGTGCCGCAGGCGGTTGATGCTCTGGCGGGTGTCGACGTAGGGGTCGCTGAACGCCTCCAGCGCCCACCACGGCTTGATGCCCACCTCACCCTCGATCTCCGCCTTGAACTTGTCCTCGCTGATGGCCTGCAGCCCGCAGTTGGTGTGGTGCACGAGGATGATCTCGCGGGTGCCGAGCAGGCGCTGCGAGAGCACGAGCGAGCGGATCACGTCGTCGGTGACCACGCCACCGGCGTTGCGGATGATGTGGGCGTCGCCGTGGTCCAGGCCGAGCATCTGGAAGAT
>CAYZFZ010000129.1:0-7198 GCA_964477795.1 uncultured Bifidobacterium sp. | reverse complement strand
GTCCATGCAGGCGACGATCGCAAGGTTGCGCTTGGGTTTCAGCGCCAGATCGCGGTCGCCGTAGGTGAGCACGTAGCGCGCGTTGTTGGCCAGCAGGGTGTCGGCGTTGGGTTGGAACGGGGGTTCGGTCACGGCTGCGACCGTAGCCGGGAACGGCAACCGTGCGCCTGTGCACGGGCGGTAGCGTGGCGCCCATGACCGACACCACTCGTCCCATGGGTCTCGACGGCGGCATGGATCCGCGCCTCGACGTGTTCAACCGCCTGCTGAAGAACCGGGTCGTCATGTTGGGCACGGATGTCAACGACGACATCGCCAACCAGATCTGCGCCCAGCTGCTCTACCTCGAGGGCGAAGACCCCACCTCCGACATCTGGCTGTACATCAACAGCCCCGGTGGTTCGGTCACCGCCGGCATGGCCATCTACGACACGATGCAGTTCGTCGGCTGCGAGGTCGCGACGGTGTGCATGGGCATGGCGGCCAGCATGGGCCAGTTCCTGCTCACCGCCGGCGCCCCGGGTAAGCGCTTCACCCTGCCCAACGCGCGCATCATGATGCACCAGCCGCTGGCCGGCCTCCGTGGCCAGGCCACCGACATCGCCATCCAGGCCGAGCAGTTGGCGTACACCAAGCGGCGCATGGCCGAGCTCACCGCCCACCACTCCGGCCAGGCGCTGGAGAAGATCCAGGCCGACAGCGAGCGCGACCGCTGGTTCACCGCCGAGGAGGCCAAGGCCTACGGCCTGGTCGACAAGGTGATCGTGCGCCGCGGCGAGATCCTCTGAACTGAACCCTTCGGTCGCGGCGCGTCAGCCGCCCGTCGAGGCCGTCGTGTCGGCAGATGTCGTGTCGGCCGGTGTCGTGTCCGTGGCTGCCACCGTGGTGGCCGTCGGCGCGACGCTGCCGATCAATGCGTTGCAGCGCTGCTGGGTGTAGGTGATGACGCGGTTGGCGGCGGGCTCGCTGGCGCGTGCCGTGTCCGCGACCTTCTGCATCGACGCTTCGTCCGTGGGGTCGACGGTGATCGCGGTCTCGAGGTTCGCCATCATCGTGTCCCACTCGGCCTCGATGGCGAGCGGCGCCGAGTCCGCGACGGCCCGCCAGGCGCGCACCACGCGGTCCACGTCGGCATCGTCGGCGATGTCGGTGGTGCCGAGTTCGCCGAGGTGGTTGCCCACCTGGGTGCAGTAGTTCGCCTCGCTGCGCTGGTCGGCGTCGTCACCGCACGCGACCAGCCCGAGCCCGAATGCGACGGCCGCGACGGCGAGCGCAAGGGTTCGAGTCGCCGACACGTGCATGCGACGAGTCTGTCAGCGCCCCACCCTTCCCGCGCGGTCACCTCCTTCGGACGCGCCCGTTTCCGAGTCGACTCCGGGTTGTCATCGGGAGGACGGGCGATATGGTGCGCCTTGTCGCCGTCGGGGAACCGGTTGCCGTTCCCTCCCTCGTTCGTTGGTCCACCGCCGCTCGGCGGGTGCGCCACCAAGTCCGTCGGAGGAGGCACGCGATGCTCGCCGCTGTTCGTTCTGCCACGTTGTTCGGGGTGGAAGGCCGCCCGGTCACCGTCGAAGTGCACGTGTCCACAGGCCTGCCCGCGTTCCAGATCGTCGGTCTGCCCGACGAAGCGTGCCGCGAATCGCGCGACAGGGTGCGCGCGGCCGTGCTGTCCAGCGGGCTGGTGTGGCCGTCGTGCCGCGTGACGGTGAACCTCGCGCCGTCCAGCCAGCGCAAGGGAGGGTCGGGGCTCGACCTTGCCATCGCCATCGGGTTCCTCGCCGCCCACGGCCAGATCCCCGTCGAGCAGATCGCGGGGCTCGGTTTCGTCGGCGAACTGGGCCTCGACGGCAGCATGCGCCAGGTGTCGGGCGTGGCGCCGATGGTTGCGGCGATGGCCGATGCACGGCCGGTCGTGCCACTGGCCAACTTCCGCGAGGCGCGCGGAGTCGCCGGCGACGGGGTGCGGGTGGCGGGCTTCCTGCGCGAGGTGGTCGATGCGCTCAACGCCGAGGCACCGTGGCCCGATCCGCCGGCGGGCGAGCTGATCGACGACGAGCCGCCCCCGCCCGATCTCGCCGACGTCCGCGGCCAGTGGATCGCCCGCCAGGGCCTCGAAGTCGCCGCCGCCGGGTGCCACCACATGCTGCTGGTGGGCCCGCCCGGCTCGGGCAAGACGATGCTGGCCCAGCGCATCCCCGGGCTGCTGCCACCGCTCGAGCCGGCGGTGTCGCTGGAGGCGACGATGGTGCACTCCGCGGCAGGGGTGCGATTGCCCGCCGGTGGGCTCGTACGGCGGGCGCCGTTCCGTGCACCACACCACAGCAGCTCGATGGTGTCGCTCGTCGGCGGTGGCAGCACCAGCCTGCGCCCGGGCGAAATCAGCATCGCGCATGGCGGTGTCCTGTTCTTGGACGAGCTGGGCGAGTTCGCACCCACCGTGCTCGACGGGCTGCGCCAGCCGCTGGAGGAGGGTGTCATCCGCCTGGCCCGCGCTCGCGCGTCGGCGGCCCTGCCGGCCAAGTTCCTGCTCGTCGCCGCCACCAACCCGTGCCCGTGCGGCGGGGGAGGGCCGGGCGTCTGCCAGTGCGACGAGGTCGCCCGCCTGCGCTACCTGCGCCGCCTGTCGGGCCCGCTGCTCGACCGCTTCGACCTGCGCGTCGGGGTCACCCGCCCCGGGGTCGACGATCTTCTGGCCAGTGGCGGTGGCGAGCCCACGTCGGTGGTGGCCGCACGGGTAGCGGCGGCACGAGCTCGTGCGCTCGAGCGCATCGGGATGGTCAACGCGCACATCCCGCCGTCGCGGCTCGACGAGCTGGCGCCACTGCACCCGGCGGCGCGCCAGCTGCTGCGCGACGAGCTCGAGCGCGACCGGCTGACCGGCCGCGGCTACCACCGCATCCGGCGGGTGGCGCGCACCATCGCCGACCTGCAGGAGGGTGGCGAGCTCGTGCTCGACGAGCACGTGGTGATGGCGCTGCAGATGCGCGTGCGGCTCAGCGTCACGGCGCGAGAGCACGCGGCATGAGCGCTGGGCCCGATGCACCCCTCGATGCGCTGGTGCCGCCCGAGGCGTACGTGGCGGCTCTCGCCGGCTTCCGCAACATGAGCGTCCACCGGCTCGGGGCGTTGTTGCGCCACCGCACGCCGGCGGAGGCGTGGGAGATCGTGCTCGGCGAGCGACCCGCCACCGGCCTCATCGCCCAGGTGCTCGCGACGGAGGGTGTGCGCACCATGTGGCGCCGGTGCGCGCTCGAGCGGCAGCCCGCGGCGATCTGGCAGCGGTGCGAGGAGCTGGGCGTGGAGGTGCTGCCGTACGGCCATCCCCGCTATCCGGCCGGGCTGCTCGACGACCCACTGCCCCCGCCGGTGTTGTTCGCCCGCGGCGATCTCTCGCTGCTCGCCGGCCGGCGCGTGGGGGTGGTGGGCACGCGCAACGCCACCGCCGGGGGTCGCGAGGCTGCCCGCTCGCTCGGGTTCGGCCTCGCCGCCAACGGAGTCCACGTCGTGTCCGGCCTCGCGCGCGGGATCGACGGCCACGCGCACCGGGGCGTGCTCGCCGCCGAGGGGGAGGGCCGGCCGATCGGCATCGTCGCCTCCGGTCACGACGTGGTGTACCCGCGCGAGCACCGCGACCTGTGGGCCGCCACTGCCAACTGCGGCCTGCTGCTCAGCGAGTCGCCACCCGGTACGCAGCCCGAGCCGCACCGCTTCCCGCTGCGCAACCGCATCGTCGCGGCGCTGTCCGAGGTGGTGATCGTGGTGGAGTCGCGCGAGCGGGGAGGGTCGCTGATCACGGCGTCGCTGGCTGTCGAGCGCGACGTTCCGGTGATGGCGGTGCCCGGGCCCATCGGTCGCCGGGCGGCGGCCGGCACCAATGCGCTGCTCAGCGACGGGGCCGCGCCGATGCTGTCGCTCGACGACGTGTTGACGGCGCTGAGCTTCCAGCACGGCCACTCCGCGGTGGTTGCCGCCGATCTGCGGGCGCGGCCCCGAGGCGACGACATCCCTGTGTATCGCGTGCTGTACGACGACCCGCGCACGATCGACGGCGTGGCGCTGGCGCTGGGGCTCAGCCTCGTCGATGCGGCCATGAGCCTGTCGCGGCTGGAGTCGGCCGGCTGGATCGCGCAGGCCGACGGTTGGTTCGAGTGCGTGGGTTCACCCTTGCGATGACAAATTCCGCGTACTGTGTGCAGCGATGCCTGCCCGAATGCTTCCGCCTGCGACATCTGTCGCGCATTCCCACGCGGAGCCCACGGCCTGCTGGCACCTCGACGGGTTCGTCGCATCGCTCACGAACAGCTCCGCCAACACCGTCGCCGCCTACCGCGCCGACGTGGTGGGCTTCGTCGAGTGGGCCGGCGAGATGGCTGTGTCGCCTGCTGCCGTGGATCGTGCGCTGCTGCGCCGCTATGTGGCCGCGCTCACCACGGGCGGCTACGCCAAGCGCAGCATCGCCCGCAAGGTGTCGTCGTTGCGCCGCTACTTCGCCTACCTGCGTCGCGAGGGCGTGCTGGCCGCGGATCCCAGCACTGCGCTGCGCGCCCCCAGCGGCGATGGCCGGCTGCCACGGGTGCTCGACCACGCCGACGTGTCCACCCTGCTCGACGGTGTTGCGCCGGATGGCGAGCCACAGTGGCGCCGCCTCCGCGACGACGCGGTACTGGAGGTGCTGTACGGCAGCGGTGTGCGCGTGGGCGAGCTGTGCGGCCTGGATCTCGACGCGCTCGATCTCAGCGCCGGCGCGATGGCCGTGTGGGGCAAGGGCTCCAAGCAGCGCCGGGTTCCGCTCAGCGCCCCTGCGGTCGTGGCGTTGCGTGCGTGGCTCACCGTCCGCCACGACGTGGTGGCACCCATGGCCGGCCCGGCCCTGTTCGGCAACGAGCGCGGTGCCCGCCTGTCGCCGCGCGACGTGCGGCGCATCCTCGATCGGCGCTCGCCGCGGCCCACCCACCCGCATGCGCTGCGGCACACGTTCGCCACCCACCTGCTCGACGGCGGGGCCGACCTGCGGGCGGTGCAAGAGCTGCTGGGGCACGCCGATGTGTCGACGACGCAGCGCTACACCCACGTCAGCAACCATCGGCTGCGCGAGGCCTACGTGGAAGCGCATCCACGGGCATGAGACGCGAACTCGACCTCGAGGATTGCTGGCGGCGCTGGTTCGACCGGCGCGACCCGATCGCCCGCGATCGCATCATCGTGCACTACTCGCCGCTGGTGAAGTTCGTCGCCGGCCGCGTCGGTGCGGGTCTGCCGAACAGCGTCGACGCCGGCGATCTCGTCAGCGCGGGTGTGTTCGGGCTGATCGACGCCGTCGAGCGCTTCGACCCCGAGCGGGGGGTGAAGTTCGAGACGTTCGCAGTGCCGCGCATCCGCGGCGCCGTGTTCGACGGCCTGCGCGCGCTGGACTGGGTGCCGCGCTCGGTGCGCAGCCGTGCCCGCGAGGTGGAGGGCGCGTTCCAGGAGCTGGAGGGCCGCTTGGGTCGTGCACCCACCGACGAAGAGCTGGCCGCACACCTGAAGCTGTCGGCGGCCGAGTTCCAGAAGTGGCTGGCGGCGATCGCCTCCACCACCGTCGGCCCGCTCGACCGGGCACTGGTGGCCGGCGCCGAGCCGAGAGCGCTCACCGGCGACGTCCCCGATTCGCCGGCGATGATGGTGGAGGAGGGCGAGGTGAAGCGGCTGGTTCGTGTCGAGCTGCGCCGCCTGCCCGAGCGGGAGAAGCTCGTGCTGTCCCTGTACTACGACGAAGGCCTCACGCTGGCCGAGATCGGCTCGATCCTCGGCGTCACCGAGAGCCGCGTCTCGCAGATCCACACGAAGGCCGTGCTGCACCTGCGCGCCCGCCTGGCCGCCACCGGCGTCGCCTGACCCGCAGCCGGCAGGTCCCGGCCCCAGTCCGCACCGGGGCGGCGAGATGATCGCCGAGATCCTCGCCGCCGCCATGCTGTCCGCACCCGGGTGCTACCCGCCGCCGGTGGCTGCCCCCATCGCCGTGCCCTACGTGCAGCCGGCGTGCCCGTACTGCGCGGGCCACCGCGGCGTCGAGTACGCGCTGCCTGCCGGCACACCCGTGGCCGCGGTCGCGGCCGGCACGGTCACCTTCTCCGGCGCCGTGGCCGGAACCCGCTATGTCGTGGTGCTGCAGGCCGACGGGCGCCGCGCCACCTATGGCATGCTCGCCGCGACCACCCTCACCAGGGGCGACGTGGTCGTGGCGGGTCAGCAAGTGGGCGCCAGCGGCGCCCGGCTGTACTTCGGCCTGCGCGACGCGACGGATGCGCCGGTCGACCCGACGCCGCTGCTCGGTCGGCTCGTGGGCGTGCCGCGGCTGGTACCCGCCGGCGGGGCCACGCCCCGGCGGGCGCCGCCTCCGAGGCTGCAGTGTGGGGCGAGTGTTTCGGCCAGTTCGACCGGCGCAACGCCCTGATCAGGCCGATAGCATTCCTCGGCGGTCTGCCACCCGGCAGGCCGACTCGCACGCACGTGCCCTCCTGCGGTCGCTCCGGCGCCTGGGCACGTGCGCCGTCAACCGCAGGAGAGGAGCAACTCACCATGGCTGTCGTCACGATGCGCCAGATGCTGGAAGCAGGTGTCCACTTCGGGCACCAGACCCGCCGTTGGAACCCGAAGATGAAGCGCTTCATCTTCGGCGAGCGCAACGGCATCTACATCATCGACCTCGACCAGACGATGCAGCGCGTCGAGGCCGCCTACAACTTCGTTCGCGACCTGTCCGCCAAGGGCGGCACGGTCCTCTTCATCGGCACCAAGAAGCAGGCGCAGGATCCCGTGCGCAGCTACGCCGAGAAGAGCGGCATGCACTACATCAACGAGCGCTGGCTCGGCGGCATGCTCACCAACTTCGAGACCATCTCCAAGCGCGTCGCCAAGATGCAGGAGTACGAGCGCATGCGCGCCGCCGGCGAGTTCGAGGCCATGCCCAAGAAGGAAGCGCTGCTGCTGTCGCGCGAGCTCGAGAAGCTGCAGAAGAACCTGGGCGGCATTCGCCACATGGCCAAGCGCCCTGACTGCATCTTCATCCTCGACACGAAGAAAGAGCACATCGCGGTCACCGAGGCCAACAAGCTGAAGATCCCGGTGGTGGCCGTTGTCGACACCAACGTCGACCCCGACGTGATCCAGTTCCCGATCCCGGGCAACGACGACGCCATCCGCGCCAACGCGCTGATGT
>CAYZFZ010000128.1:0-9786 GCA_964477795.1 uncultured Bifidobacterium sp. | reverse complement strand
CTGTGGGGGCGCGAGGCGGTGCTCGACGCGATGCCGCCGTTCCTCGGTGGCGGCAACATGATCGCCGACGTGCGCCTCGACGGGTTCACGACCGCGGAGCTGCCCGCCAAGTTCGAGGCCGGCACTCCCCCGATCACGGAGGTCGTCGGCCTCGGCACCGCGGTCGACTTCCTCTCCGGGATCGGCATGGCCAACGTCCGCCGGCACGAGATCGATGTGGCCACCTACGCACTGCGCACGCTCACCGAGCGATTCGGCGACGACATCCAGCTGCACGGCCCGTGCAACGTCGAGGTGCGCGGCGCGACGTTCAGCTTCGCGTTCCGTGGCATCCACCCCCACGACCTCAGCCAGGTGCTGGACCAGCGCAACGTGTGCGTGCGCGCCGGCCACCACTGCGCCAAGCCGCTGATGCGCCTGCTCGGTGTGGCGGCCACCGCCCGCGCCAGCTTCTATCTGTACAACGACACCTCGGACGTCGACGTGCTGGCCGACGCGCTGGACTCGGCCAGCGATATCTTCGCGTTCTAGGAGGCCCTCATGCCCGGCTTGGAAGACCTGTACCGCGAGATCATCCTCGATCACCACCGCAACCCGCGCAACCGCGGCGAGCTGCCCCCGCCGGCACCGCACGCCGTCGGGCACAACCCACTGTGCGGTGACGAGATCGACGTGTACCTGCAGGTGGACGACGGCGTGGTCACCGACGTGAAGGTGGGCGGGCAGGGGTGCAGCATCTCGCAGAGCTCGGCCAGCATGATGAGCCAGGCGGTGAAGGGCAAGCCGGTCGACGAGGTGCATGCGCTGGTGCGCCGGTTCAAGGGCATGATGAGCATCCCCGACGCCGACGGCAACCCGATCGAGCCCGACCTGTCGGTGAAGCTCGGCGACCTCGAAGCGCTGCAGGGCGTGGTGAAGTTCCCCGTGCGCATCAAGTGCGCCACCCTGTCGTGGAACACCCTGCTCGACGCGCTCGCGCAGGCATGAGCACCGCCAGCGGGCCACGCCGCATCATCGTCGACACCGACCCCGGTATCGACGACGCGATGGCCATCTTCTACGCGCTTGCCTCGCCCGAGTTGGACGTCGTCGGCCTCACCACCGTGTTCGGCAACGCCCATGTGGAGACGTGCACTGCGAACGCGATCCGCATCCTCGATCTCGCCGGCCGCGCCGACATCCCCGTCGCGCAGGGCTCGGGCAGCCCGCTGGTGATGCCGTATCGCGGCCCGGCCCACCATGTGCACGGCGTCAACGGGTTGGCCGACATCACGCTCGCCCCACCGTCGCGCGACGCGCTCGCACTGCATGCAGCGCAGTTCATCGTCGAGCAGGTGATGGCCGCGCCGGGCGAGATCACGCTCGTCCCGATCGGTCCGCTCACCAACATCGCACTCGCGATGCAGCTCCAACCCGACCTCGCACAGCACCTGGCGGGGATGGTCATCATGGGTGGCAACGCGTTCGTGGGCGGCAACGCGTCGCCCGCCGCGGAGGCCAACATCCTCAATGATCCCGAGGCCGCCGATCTCGTCCTCGGCGCCGACTGCCCGATCGTGCTGTGCGGCCTCGACGTCACAGAGCGCACCGTCATGTCGAGCGCGCAGATCGCGGCCATCGGCGACATCGACAACGAGCGGGCCCGCACTGCAGCGGCCATCTTGCCCTTCTACCGCGACTTCCACCTATCGCACGGCGGGCCCGACGGCATCCATGTGCACGACAGCACGTGCATCTCGTACCTGCTGGCGCCGCAGCACTATGGCACCCGCCACCACCCCATCCGGGTGGACATTGGGCACGGCGTGGGCCGCGGCAAGACGTGGCCCACCACGCGCCACGCGCTCGACGAGGGGCCGTGGGCCGGCCGGCGGGCGATCACCATCCTCACCGAGGTGGATGCGGCTGCGGTCGTGGCGCTGGAGCTCGAACGCCTTAGTGTCGCATGACGTATGCATGAGTTCTTCGACGACATCGTTCCCCATCCCGACGGCGTCGACCCGGAAGCCGACCTGATCCACGAGCGCGCGTACGTGGTGCGCGCGTACCGCAAGGACGATCGCACCCTGCTGCTGCGCGGCGCCGTCCGCGACCAGAAGCCGCCTGGCCTGTACGTTCCCGGCGACACCGAGCCGCTGACCGTGCACCACATGATCGTCGACCTCGAGATCGCCGTGCCGTCGTTGGAGATCGTCGGCGCTCGTGCAGCGTTGAAGACGCACCCGCACACGAACTGCCCGCGCATCGAGGACCACTACGACAACCTGGTCGGGCTGTCCATCGCCCGCGGGTTCACGCACAAGGTGCGCGAGCTCTTCGGCGGGCCGCGCGGGTGCACGCACACCACCGCGCTGCTGCAGGCGATGGCACCGGTGGCGGTGCAGTCGCTGTGGTCGTTCCGCCTGCTCGCCGCCCGCGACCAGGGCGCTACGCGGGCGAACGCGTTCTCCACGCCCGAGGAGCGCATGCGCTCGGTGGCGATGAACCTCAACACCTGCCACATCTGGGCGGAGGACGGCGAGCAGGTGACGGCCATCCGCAACGGCGAACCGATGGAGGTTCCTGTCTGGATCGTCGATCGTTACGCCAAGCTGGGCCTCGACCCCACGTCCTGGCGCATCGAGGAGTAGCTCGGGCTCGGCGCAGCCGTTGATCGCGCGCGATGCTCCTGGCGCTGGGTCGCAGCCGAGCTCCCCCACGTGTTCCTTTCAAGCGGACGACAACGGAGGTTGCCTCCCCCGGGAAGCGGAGTTGTCATCGTTCTGGAGAGCACAACCGCGGCCAGCGCAGTAGCATCGTCGGTGGCAGGCGGCGACGCGCCACCTGTTCCACCAATACTGGTGACAGTCGCGCCGTCGACACCTGGCAGAGTCGGGAGATGATCGAAGTGCGGCGCGAATCCGACGGGGAGCTGTGCGGGCATGTGCGCGCGGCCGGCGACGGGTGGCACTCGCTCACCGTGTTCGGCGCGGTGCTCTGCACTCACTCCAGCAGCCCCGAGGCGGAGGCGCACGTGCGAGCGGTCGGGCTGGCCAGCCTGGCGGAACGTTGGTGGTACCGGCCTGACCCCGCCGGGGAGTGGCAGATCGTCTGCATCCAGGAGGCGAACCCGGCGTCGGTGCGGCTGGCGCTGGACTACTACTCGATGCCCGGAGTCCCCACCGTCACGGTCACGCGCGACGAACTGGAGTCGGGCGTGGCATTGGTGCTCGAGCCCCAATAGGTGGCTACCAGTAGTCCTTCATCAGCTCGCTCGACCAGGTCGGCTGCACCACCTCGCCGCGCGGACCGAACTCCCCCATCCACGGCTTGATGTCCACCACCGGCGTGGCGTCGATCGCGTCGAGGCCGGCGACGTGCAGCGTCGAGCCGTCGACTCCCACGATGCGGCAGACGGTGACGCCCAGCCGGTTCGGGCGGTCCTTCGCCCGTTGGGCGAAGATGCCGACCTCCGGCCAGTCGGGGTTGCCGCGTGGATGGCGCGACATCCGGCTGCCGTCCCAGTTCGCCCTGTCGAAGACGTACACGACGAGGCAGTGGCTGAAGGCGTCGAGTCCGAGCAACGCACGCACGTCGAACGGGGGCAGTAGTTCGATGCTCGCCCGCTCACCGTCCCAGTGGTCGTCGGTAGCCGCCGCGCGGGTGGATCGCACGGTGCCGATAGGCACCAGGTCGAAGGTGTCGCTCACGGAGCTGACCGTAGCGTCCTCGCCGGTTCACTCCCCGCGGAGCTCGTCACGCAGTGACTCGAGGTACGGCAGCGCCATCTGATCCTTGGGTCGGTTCGCCGCACTCTTCGAATCGATGATGTCGTCGAGGCCGGCAACGACGACCATCAGCCCGTCGCTCAACTCCTCCTCCGTCGCCGACGCCCGCCACCCGTCGAATCCACCAGCACGGCCCGCCGGCACGAACGTGAGGTCCATCTCGCCGAAGTCGGTCACGAGGTTCAGCATCAACGGCATGTTGGCGAGGAACGGGCCGTCCAACGGTGCCGGGACCGGGTCGCCGGCGGTGCGGATCTGTGCGCCCAGCCGGCGGAGTGCACGACCGAGCCGGTCGAGGTTCTCCGTGGATCGCGATGGCACGATGTCGATGTCGCGCGTCGGCAGCGACGAGCCACGCACGACAGCGGCGAAACCGCCGACAACGACGTACTCGACGCGTTCCTCGTTCAAGATCGTGCAGATCCGAACGGGGTCGAACATCAGCCGGCCTCAGCGTCGCGAGCCCGGCGCGCGTGCGCCTGCACGCCAAGGAGCACGTTTGCCGCCTCGACCATGACTCGAACCCGCTCCTTCACCGGGAGACGCAACTGCGCGCGGATCTGGCCGACGTCGACCCCACGCCAGTCCTCCAACGGCGACATGCTCTGCACGGCTGCAGCATACGACGGCCACCCACAGGCCGTCTGGTGATCACCGGCCGCTTGCGGGCGAACTGAGCACGCACGCCATCGTTGGTTTGTGAATCCTCAGCGGTTCAACGCTTCGATGAACGACTCGGCATCGACGCCGGCCTGCCGCAGGATGCCACCGAGCGTCCCGCGCTTGATCTCGCGATGCAGTGGCACCACGCAGCCCGCGGACCCACGGCGCATCATCACGTGGCTCCCGCGCTGACGCATTGCGACGAACCCGAGACGCTTCAGCGCTCGGATGGCTTCCGTCCCGGAGACGTGCGGAAGTTCAGGCAACGTCGGCGATGTGGAAGGTGGTGATCACTGGCCGCTCCCCGAGCGGCAAAGGGAATTCCTCGAGGTACAGGGCAGTAGCCTCGGCCAAGTTGCGTAGCGCCTCTGCCTGAGTCTCGCCTTCTGACGTCGTGCCCGTCTCTGGATTCAACGCACTGAACCCACCCTCGGGCGCGGCCCACAGGACTGCGGTGAATTCCACAGCGTCGGCGGGCGTGCTCATTTCGCCATCTAACCGTCCACTCCGCCGAATCGCAAGGCATGATCGGTCTTCGCACTGGCCACGAGCGCACAGATCGGCCAGAATGCGCTCGTGGCCGGGGACGTCGAGCGACTTGTGACGCGCGACCCGGATGGCAACGTGGTCGAGCTCACCCAATCTGTTCCCGCCACCGAGCCATAGTTGCCGATTTGGGGGTGGGTCCTACGCCTTCTTGAGGTCGACCACGAGGCCCTCGCTGGCCTCGACGAGCTTGTGCGGCTCGATGCCGACCACGTGCCGGCGGCGGCCCACACTTCGTCGTACTGCAACAGGTCGGGATCGATGAACACCTGCAGGTGCGTGGTGTGGCCGAACGGGGGCACGCCACCTATTCACTACTTACGCGCGCGGCGAGCGGCGCTTCTTCGACGGAGGGGCGGCACTCACTCGTTGAGCGCCTTGATGTGTGCAGCCCGTCCGGCGATGGCTGCACGAAACGAGGCAAAGCTCAGTCCGGGGTCTGGCTCGTGGATGGCCCCGCCCTCCTCATTCACAGCAGTCAGAAACCATGCGGCGTCGTAGAGCCGTTCCTTCACGAGGCGGTCGCAGAGAATCCGATAGCGGTCCTCGTAGCTGGTGCCCTGGAACACCTTCTCGACGGGGTAGAGAGCAGTCGGCACGCTCACCGGCTTAGTGCTCCCGGCAGCTTCCTCCAACAAGAAGACGTAGCCAAGCCACGGCCGCAGAGCGCCGAACGTGCCTTCTTCATACGCCCTCCACACGTCTACGGCGTTTCCAATGGCCTCCTCGGTTCGGTTGTTGGTGTTGTTGCCGAACGAGGGTCCTACTTGCGACTTCAGTTCGATGGCAGCAACGAGCCGGCCATGCTCGACGACGACGAGGTCCCACTTCTTCGCCGGTCGGTAGTAGCCCGGCAGAACGATGCCAGTGCTCCGGAAGATGTTCGAGGGAGGAAGCCCGCCTCGATGAATACATCAGCGATGAGGTCCCGAAGTGGGTCGAGGTGCCCGCCACCCGTGACCGCCCCACGAAGACCCGCATCGAGCTTTCCTGCCGCCTGTTGTCGGGCCGCTTGGTTCGACCGACCAGTCCAGAAACCTCGCACTGCTTCTTCGTAGAGCTCCGCCACGTATCTCCCTCTCGGTCAGTCGGGGATTCCCTCGATGCCGTAGAGACTAAGTGCAGCGTCCGTCGCCGATGCGACATCACGAGCAAGGAAGGCGCTCGACAACTTCTTTGCCGTCGCCTTGTCGATTTCGCCGGGTCGTGGAACCCGGATGCGTCGTAGGTACTGCGCTTGAAATCGCATCGTTCCACCTCGCATCTTGACCGCATAGCAGTCAATGAAGAACTCGGCCACCTTGCTCAGAAGGAGTCCGCCCAGCACCTCGAGGTCCCACTCGTCCGACACGATGAAGTAGAGCCCGTGGTGCGGGTAGAAGCCGCCTCGGTCGAGCACTGGGTGGCTGGTCATCTTCATGTCGGGAAACATGAGCTTCGGCCGGGCCGTCAGAGCGTGCTCGACCTTGTCGATGGTTCGATACCACTGCTCCGGACGGCGCTCTGCGACGTTGCGCCTGGAGACGACCTTCTCGTGCTGCTCGAAGTACGCCGCCATGCGTGGATAGTCGTCGAGCGGGACGAGCGACCCATCTGCAGCCCACGGGTTGATGAGGTAATGCCCGGACCACACCATCTCGCCGGTCACGGTGTCCCGACCCATTGCCATTGGCAACAGCCGGTCGGGCTCGACGTCTGCAACACCCTTCACGACGAACACTTGGTCAGCACCAGTCGCAACGCCGATGCCGATGCGGGTTCCTCGCTCCCGGTCTTCCAACGGTCCGAAGTTGTCGTTGAGATACTCCAGCGTGGCCAACCGCTCCGGTGACCCCATGGGCCACGAGGCCTCGCCACCGAACCAGTGCGGCAACGTTGCAGCGCTGAGACCTCGAGCGTGAAGCGGCTTCGACCGCTTGGTCTCGAACCACGTGAAGAACTGACGTGCCTCCGCCTCGCCGAACTCGCTCGTCGTGTTGGCAATGACGCTCGGCCCCTGCGGGGCACGGCGAATGACGGTGATGGCGGGGTAGGCGCTGACCTGTTCCTCGAACGCATCCACGTCGTGTGCGAGGACGGTCGTCTCGACGCTGTAACCGTCGGTGAGCATCGCTCGCAGCTTCGTCCCGTACTGGTTGCGCATCCATCGGTCAGCACAGATGAAGGCGAGGGCTCCGCCATCCCGCAGGCTCCGTAGCCCAACCTCGAAGAACCCAATGTAGATGTCGGCTCGGCCTCCCATCGTTGGGCAGCGACGCCGGTATTCGAGAGCGGTGTCTGCGTCGATGTCGTCCCAGCGGATGTACGGCGGATTCCCAACGACGAGGTCAGCGAAGCCCTCGGCATGGCTCGCCAACAGGTAGTCGGCGCACGAGATCCACCGTTCGGCGGCCGCAACGGCTTCGGACACTTCCCAGCCGTCGTCGGCAAGCGTCTTCGCTACAAGGGCACGAGAGGCCTCTACGTTGGCTTCCTGCAAGTCGTAGGCCCTCAGTGCGGCCGATGCATCGTCGAGCGTCTTTCCGCATCCCCTGAGGCTCTTGGACAGACGCTCGACCATCGGGCCGAGAAACGCACCTGAACCGCACGACGGCTCGACTGCCACGAGCGAGGCAAGGTCCAAGTCGCTCCGATAGCCGGCCACTTCGAGGATGAGTTCGACGACCCAGCGACGGGTGAAGACTTCGCCATAGTTGGAGCCCTCGGGCTCGATGCTTGCTGTCGTTGGTGATGCCATGGCCTACATCCTCATCAAGGGGTGTGCCAAGGTTACGTAGTCATCGCCTGGCGAGGTCGCACACCACGGCGCCCGCCACCTCGACGAGCTTGGCCGGAGCGATGGCGAACACGTCGTGCCAAGTGCCAGCCGCGGCCCACACTTCGTCGTACTGCAACAGGTCGGGATCGATGAACACCTGCAGGTGCGTGGTGTGGCCGAACGGAGGTACGCCACCAATCGGGAAGCCGGTGGCCTCTCGGACCGTGTCGGCATCCACGCGGGCGCACTTGGTGCCACCGGCCGCGGCGGCGAGCTTCTTCTCGTCGAGCTGGTTGGCGCCGCTGACATAGGCGAGCACCACCTGGCCGTCGACGCCGAAGATCAGGCTCTTCACGATCTGACCGATCTCGACACCGATGGCCGCGGCCGCGTCGGCCGCTGTCTTGGCGCCCGCGGGGAACCGGCGTGGCTCGATGGCCAGGCCACGGGCGGCTGCGGCCTCGACCACGCGGACGACGTTGGGGTGCTGGCGTTCACCAGCGGAGGGTTCATTGATCGGAGTGTCGCTCATCGGGCTGCGAGCGTATCGGCGCGTGCCGCCAGGGCTCGATCGAGATCGGTGACGGTATGGCCGGCGCTGTGGGTGGTGAGCCGCAGCGTCACCTTGTTCCACGAGATGCTCAAGTCGGGATGGTGATCCATCTCTTCCGCCACCGCGGCCACCCGGGTCATGAACGCGAACGCTTCGGTGAAGTCGCGAAACTCGAACGTCCGCTCCATCGCGCCGGAAGTCTCGGTCCAGCCCAACGCGGCCACCTCAGAGCGCGAACAGGTCGTCGAGCGAGCTCTTCGCCGGCGGCGCATCGGCCGCCGGTTCGCCACCGGTGAACGCCTCGTAGCCGTCGCGCTCGAGCTGATCGGCCAGCTCCGGGCCGCCGCTGGCGACGATGCGACCCTTCACCAGGATGTGCACATGGTCGGGGTGCAGCTCTTCCAGGAGGCGGTTGTAGTGCGTGATCGCGAGCACACCGAGCGGCGGGGTGGCGTTGGTGGCGTCCTCCACGCGGCGGGCGCAGTCGCGCAGGGCGTCGATGTCGAGGCCGCTGTCGAGCTCGTCGAGGATCGCGATCTTCGGCGCCAGCAGGGCGAGCTGCAGCGTCTCGTTGCGCTTCTTCTCGCCACCGGACAGGTCGACGTTGAGCGAACGGTCGAGCAGGGCGACCGGGAAGTGGATGCGCTCGGCCTCGGCAGCGACCTCCGCGGCCAGGCCGTCGGTGCTGCGGCCGCGAGCGTTGAACGCCTCGGTGAGCATGTCGGTGAGCCCGACACCGGGCACCTCGCTGGGGTACTGCATCACGAGGTGCATGCCCGCCTGGGCCCGCTGCCACGCGGGCAGTGAAAGGAGGTCGATGCCGTCGAGCAACACCTGGCCGGCGTGCACCTCGTAGCCGGGCTTGCCCATGATGACGGCGCTGAGCGTGCTCTTGCCAGCACCGTTGGGGCCCATCACCGCGTGCACCTCACCGGAGCTGACCGTGAGGTCGATGCCGTTGAGGATCTGGTTGCCGGCCACCGAGGCGACCAGGCCCTTGATCTCGAGCGTGCTCATGCGGTGGCCTCCCTGTCGTTCACCGTTGTGGTGATCTGCACCGCGCCGTCGACCACACGAGCCACGAAGACGGGCACCGGCTGGGTGGCGGGCAGGGTCAGCGCCTCGCCGGTGACGAGGCTGAACGAGCTGCCGTGCTTCCAGCACTCGATCTCCCTGTCGTCGCCGCGCACTTCGCCCTCGCTGAGCGAGACCGCCCCGTGGCTGCACGTGTCGCCGATGGCGTACACATCGTCGCCGATGCGCACGACCGCGACCGGAAGGCCGTCGACGACGAAACGGGTCGCGCTGTTCGGTGCCAGGTCGGCGATGGCGCACACGGTGGTGGGGGCGGCGGTCATCGGCCGGCCTCCAGTTTCGCCGCGACACGTGCCCGCAGATCTGCGCGCAGTCCGCTGTGGCCGCGCAGCGAGACCGGCAGCACGTTGAGCACGTCGTCGAAGAAGCCGAGCACGACGAGCCGCTCGGCGACCTCCGGCGGG
>CAYZFZ010000127.1:0-9875 GCA_964477795.1 uncultured Bifidobacterium sp. | reverse complement strand
AGCCGACGAGCGCGTGCCCGTTGAGGGCGATCACGGCCTGGGCGAGCGCGAGGGCCACCATGTAGGCGGCGCTGCCGATCGCCAGCATCGCCAGCGTGCGGCTGCTGAGATCGGCGTCGTACATCTTCTTGATCACGAACGGGCCCAGCAGGAACGCGCCGACGGCGCCCGCCGCGCCGACCGCGAGGACGATCACCATCAGCTTGCGGAAGCCGGTGCGGAACTCGGCCAGCTCGTTGCGGGCCGCGAGGCGCGACAGGCGCGGCAGCAGCGAGGCCTGCACCGCCTGGAACAGGAACAGGGGGATGCGCGACAGCAGCACGCCGTAGCCGAACTGGGTGACGAGGTCCTTCTCGCTGGACTCGGCCATCAGGTTGGCGGCGACCGGGCCGGCGTTGACGAGGCCGGCGGCGAAGACCGAGCCCAGCAGCAGCCAGCCGAGGTTGGGCGTGACCTCTTGCCAGGTGGCCGGCGGCCCGTCCTCGGTGCGCAGCTGTCCGGTGGCGCCGACGTAGAAGAAGCCGGCCAGCGGTGCCAACGCGACCGCCATGCCGTAGGGCCCCACCGTCTCGATGCCGACCACGGCGAGGATCACGCACAGCACGACCCGGACGGCGCCATCGGCGCCCATCACGATCGCGTAGGCGCGGAAGCGGCCGTGGCCGCTGGCGACGCCGCGGGCGAGGTGCACCGGCGCGTAGCTGGCGAACGCGATGACGAGCGCGACCAGCATCACCCAGTCGCCGTCGAAGTACGAGTGCGTCACCCACGGGCTGGCGACGAGGATCACCGACGTGACCAGCGCCATCAGTGCCATTCCGAGCACGACGACCTTGCGCACGACCGGGCGCGAGCCGTGGCCGAGTGCGCGGCGGGCCGAGATCGCCCGGCCCAGCTCTTGCTCGAGCGGGAGGAAGAACCCGGGGGCCAGGGCGAAGGTGGCGAACCACAGCGACAGGACCGGGCTGAACGCCTCGTCGCCACCGAGGGCGCTCTTGCCCACCTTCAGGAAGGCGAAGCTGGCCAGCCCGGCGACCAGCAGCCCGATGCCGACGGGGATGGTGCCTTCGGGAAGCGGCATGCGTGTGGATGAGGAGGTTTCGTCTGACGCTGCCACCAAGTGGACGAGGCTACCCGGCAGACTGGTCGAATGGCCAGGCATCCCCGTGCGCGGCGTCAAGCCCGCAGCCCTGGGCGCCGATACCACCGTGTGCCCCGCCGACTCGCCGTCGTGCACGCGCTGCTGGCGTCGATCGTCGCCGGTGCCGTGCCGCTCGTGGCCGCGCCGGCTGCCGCCGCCCAGGCGCCGGCCCGCGTGCTGCCGGCCGTCACCGACATCTCGCTCACCCTCGACGGGCACGGCAACGGCCACGGCTACGGGCTCAGCCAGTGGGGCGCCTACGGCTACGCGGTGGATAGGGGGTGGACCGCCACCCAGATCCTGGACCACTACTACGGGGGCACGGTGGCCGGCACGGTCGCGGTCGACACCACGATCGCGGTGCGGCTGATGAAGCTCGACGACGCGCAGACCGCGGTGGTGAGCGGCACCGGTGGCCTGCTCGTCGACGGTGTCGCGGGCGGGCCGTGGATGTCGGTGGTCGCCCGCGAGGTGCCGGGCCAGCAGGGCGTGTACGCAGTGTGGGCGCGGGCCGACGCGCAGGTCTGCCCCGCCGCCGCCGACGACCCGGTGGTGTCCGGCTTCACGCTCGTCTCGCCGGGGGTCGCCGGGCCGGTGACGATCCGCACGACGGCCGACTCGTCGGCGACACCCAACTACTCCGACCTCGCCGCGACCTGCGAGCCATCGGGCACGGTGCGCTCGTACCGAGGTGTCATCCGCGCCGTGAACGGGTCCGCCGGCGAGAACCGCACGGTCAACGAGGTGCCCATCGAGCAGTACCTGCGCTCCGTCATCGCCAAGGAGATGTCGCCGTCGTGGGCGGCGGCCGGCGGCGGTCGTGGCGCGCAGGCGTTGCAGGCGCAGGCCGTCGCGGCGCGCAGCTTCGGGCTCGCCGAGAATCGCTACTCCTACGCGAAGACGTGCGATCTCACCTGCCAGACCTACCTCGGTGCGGCGTCGCGCTCGTCGGTCACCGGCGAGTTCACGCGCGTGGAGTATCCGGAGACCGACCTTGCGGTGGCGGCCAACGCCGGCGTCGTCCGCCGTGTCGGCACCGCCGACGGTGCGATCGCGTTGACGATGTTCGCCGCGTCCACCGGTGGGTGGACGGCGCAGGGCATCGGGCCGCTGATGCCCTTCCCCGCCGTCGTCGACGAGGGCGACTCCACCCCGCTCAACCCCAACTACACCTGGTCCACGACGCTGCTGGGCAGTGCGATCGCCGCCAAGTATCCGTCGATCGGCACGTTCGTCGGCCTCAGCGTCCTCGCCCGCAACGGCTACGGCGACTGGGGTGGCCGGGTCACGTCCATCCAGATCACGGGCACCGCCGGCGCCGTCACGAAGACCGGCGACGAGTTCCGCAGCGCGTTCGGCCTGAAGTCGAACTGGTTCAACGTGCGCGGCTCGACGCCGATCGACCCGTGTGCCGGTCGCAACCCGCCCGCCGTCGGCGCGCCGGGCGCAGCGGCCGCGGCCGCGCGCTACACCGCGCTCGCGCCGGTGCGCCTGGTGGATACGCGCAACGGCATCGGCACCGGCGCGCAGCCGCTGCTCGCCGGTTGCACCCTGGTGGTCGACCCCGACCTGCCCGCGGGCGTCACGGCGGTGGCCGTGAACCTGACGGCGGTGACACCGTCGGCGACCGGGTTCCTCACCGCGTACCCGTGCGGCGTCGAGCGCCCGGTCACGTCGGTGGTGCAGGCCGTCACCCAGCGCGCGGTGGCCGGGGCCACGGTGGTGCCGCTCGGCGCCGACGGCACGTTCTGCGTGTACTCGTATTCCACCACCGACGTGCTGGTCGACCTGTTCGGGTCGTACGCGCCTGGCGTGGGGGAGCGCTTCGAGCCGGTGTCCCCCGCGCGCGTGTACGACTCGCGCGCTGCCGGCAAGCGGCTGGCGGCGGGTGCAGTCGTGAGCGTCCCGATCGCGGGGGTGGGTGCCCCCGCCGGTGCCACGGGCGTGGCGCTCAGTGTGCAGGCGATCGACCCGGCGGCCGCCGGCTTCGTGACGGTGTATCCGTGCGCCGCCTCGGTGCCGGTGGTGAGCTCGCTCAACGTCGTCGCCGCCGGCAACGTCGCCAACCATGTCGAGGTGGCGCTCGGCGGCAGCGGAGCCGTGTGCCTCTATGCCAGCGCGTCGATGCACCTGATCGTCGACCTCAGCGGCTGGTTCGGTGCCGGCGGTTCGGCGGAGTTCCACGCGATCACGCCCGTGCGCGCGCTCGACACGCGCAACAACATCGGGCTCTCGGGTGCGTTCGCTGCGGGCGCCAACCGGGCACTCGCCCTCGCCGGCACCAACGGTTTGCCGGCCGCGCCCACGTTGCGGGCGGTCGTGGGCGAGGTCACGTCCGTCTCGGCGAGCGGCCTCGGCTTCCTCACCGTGCACCCGTGCCAGGCGGTCGTGCCGCAGGTGTCGATGGTGCAGACGTCGCCCACCAGCGCGGCCTCGGTCGTCATCGGTCCCGACGACGACCAGGGCCGCTGGTGCATCTCCACCAGCACCGCCATGCACGTCCTGGTGGACGTGAGCGGCTGGTTCTCGTAGAGCCGGCCGCACCGTAGACGCGGTCTGGTCCCACGAATCCCACAGGGGGTGTGGGATCCGTAGGACCAGAGCGGGGTGGGGCTGGGTTGCGTCAGGCCGCGGTGCGGATCAGGCCACGGACCTGCTTGCGGGCAGCCTTGGCGAGATCGTGTGCCTGGCCGACGAGGGCCGCGGCCTGGTCGGGGAGGCGCTCCTCGAACTTCTCGACGGCGGCGTCGAGCTTGCCGTCGAGGGCGGCGAAGCGCTCGTCGATCTTCGCCAGCTGGGCCTCCATGTTGGAGAGCACCTCGTCCATCTGCGTGCGGCTGGTGCCGAAGCGCTGCGACAGGGCCTGGACGAGCTCGCGGCGGCGGACCTGCGCCTGCTGGACGGCGAGGACGCCGAAGCCGATGGTGACGTAGGCGGCGTCGCGCAGGGCCGCGACGAGCTTGTCGTCGAGGTCGGCGAGCTTGCCGGCGTCGAGGCCGGAGAAGTCGATGCTGGGGAAGGTGGGCAGCTTGGCCATGAAGGGGATCCTTGTCGTTCGGGCGGGTGTTCGCCAGGTCGGTTGTGCGATGTGTTTGCACGATAGCGCATAATGCTAACTATTGCAAGCACTTGTGAACGGACGGCGGGTGACACCCGTGACGCCGCGGTGACCGGGTGCGGTGGGGTCGCCGCCGCTAGCCTCGACTTCTCGTGGAACCCACCGGAACGCTCGCCCCGCCAGTAGTGGCCGTCATGGTGGTGCACGAGCCGGGTCCGTGGTTCGACGAGGTGCTCGACGGCCTGTCCCGGCAGGACTACACGAACCTGAAGAACCTCTTCCTCGTGGTCGGCGACGCCGGCGATCTGCCCGCCCGCATCCGCGAGAAGGTGCCCAGCGCGTTCGTCCGCGGCGTGGAGGGCAACCCCGGCTTCGGTGCCGCAGCCAACGAGGTGCTGCGGCTCGTCGACGGCGACAACGGCTTCTTCTGCTTCCTGCACGACGACGTCGTGCTCGAGCCGCAGGCGCTGCGCCTCTTGGTGGAGGAGCTGTACCGCTCGAACGCCGGCATCGTCGGCCCGAAGCTCGTCGACTGGGACAACCCCACCGTGCTGCAGCACGTCGGCCTCGGCGTCGACCGCTTCGGCGAGGTCGACCCGATCGTCGAGCCCGGCGAGGTGGACCAGGAGCAGCACGACGCGGTCCGCGACACCTTCGCGGTGCCCTCCGCCTGCCTGCTGATCCGTGCCGACCTGTTCCGTGCCATCGGCGGCTTCGACCCGACGATCGAGTTCTACGGCGACGACATCGATCTCTGCTGGCGCGCCCACCTGGGCGGGGCCCGCGTGATGGTGGTGCCCGCCGCACGCGTCCGCCACCGCGAGGGGCTCGCCACCCGCAGGCCCGACCTGCGCCACGCCACCCTGCAGGCTCGTAACCGCATGCGCTCGGTGGCCACGCTCACCGGCGCCGGCCGGCTGCCGCTGCTGTCCGTCCAGCTCGTGCTGGTCACGCTCGGCGAGGCCATCGTCGGGCTGCTCACCGGCCGCTTCCGCCAGGTCGCGGCCCGCCTCGTCTCGCTGTTCGCGATGGTGCCGCGCACGCCCGCCTACTTCGCCCGCCGCCGATCCGTGCTGCGGCTGCGCGAGGTACCGGACTCCGAGGTCGCCGGCCTGCAGGTGCGCGGCAGCGCCCGCCTGGCCAGCTACCTCCGCTCGCGCGACAGCCGCCAGAGCGACCCCGACTCCTCCACCGAGCGGCGCTGGCGGCAGACGGCCGGGTCGGCACCGGCGCTGGCATGGCTGGCCGTGTCGATCCTGGCGCTCATCGGCAGCCGCCGCCTCATCGCCGACGGCGTCCCGCGCTTCGGTGAGTTCCTCGCCTTCCCGTCCAGCCCGCGCGGCATGGTGGGCGACTACCTGTCCGGGTGGTCCTCCCACGGGCTGGGCAGCACCTCGCCGGTGCCCACCGGCATCGCGCTGCTGGCGGTGGGCAGCGTCGCCACCCTGTTCCACATGGCGCTGCTGCACACCCTGCTCGTGGTCGGCCTGCTGTTCGTCGGCTACCTGGGCATCTGGCGCCTCGCCTCGCTGTTCCCCACGGCCCGCGCCCGCGTGACGGCGCTCGTCGTGTACGCGGCACTGCCGCTGCCCTCGCAGCTGATCTCCACCGGTCGGTGGGCGGCGCTGGCCACGTATGCCGCCGCGCCGTGGGCAGTGCACCATCTGCGCCGCATCGCCGGCATGGAGACCACCGGCAACCGCCACGACGAGGACGTCGAGCGCTCGGTCGCCGTGCCCACCCGGCGGCTCGTGCGCTGGGGGGCACAGCTCGCGCTGCTCACCTCGGTCGTCGTCGCGTTCGCCCCCTCGTTCCCGTTGCTGCTGGTGCTCATGGGCGTGCTGCTCGCCGCCGCGACAGTGCTGTGCGGCGGCTCGGCCCGTGGCGCCGCGATGCTGCTGGGCGCCTCCGTCGCGGCGGCGGTCGTCGGGCTGATCGCGAACCTGCCATGGGCGCTCACGCTCGGCGGCAGCGACGGCTGGACCTCGATCGTCGGGGTGCCGGTCACCTCGACGCGGTCGCTGGGCATCGGCCGGCTGGCCCGCTTCCTCGCCGATGGTGGCGGCCTCGCCGTCGTCGCCGTGGTGCTGTTCATCCCCGTCGTGGTGGCCCCGCTGGTCGCGCGGGCATGGCGTTTCACGTGGGCGATCAGGGCCGCCGCGCTGGTCGCCGGTTTCGGTGCACTCGCGGTCCTCGACGACCGCGGCTCGCTGCCGGTGCGGATGCCCGAGCCGGGCGTGCTGCTGGTGCCGGTCGCCATCGGCGTCGCCCTCGCCGCCGCGTGCCTGGCGGCGGCCTTCCAGGACGACGTGCTCGGTGGCTCGTTCGGCTGGCGCCAGCCGCTGGGCCTGCTCGCCGGCGCCGGCATCGTGGTGGGCGTCGTCCCCGGGGTGTTCGCGATCTCCGAAGGCGGCTGGGACACACCTCAGCGCACCCTCGTGTCGGTGCTCGCGCAGCTGCCCACCGACCCGCCCGAGGGCGACTACCGGGTCCTGTGGGTGGGCGACCCGCGGGTCATCCCCGTCGCCTCGTACACGTACCAACCCGGCATCGGCTACGCGATCACCGACGACGGGCCGTTGACGATCGAGGGGTTCTGGGCGGGTCGCCCCACGGCCGTGGAGGAGGAGGTCGCCACGGCGCTGCGCCAGATGGCTGCGGGCGTCACCCTGCGCGGCGGGCGGTTGCTCGCGCAGTACGGCATCCGCTACGTGGTGGTGCCCGTGGCCGACGGTGCCAACGGCACCGTGAGCCAACCGCTACCCACGCCCAGCGGGCTCGTCGACGTGTTGGAGGACCAGCTCGATCTCGCGGCGCCGCTCACCAGGCCACCGAACTTCCTGATCTACGAGAACACGGCGTACACCCCGGTGCGGGCCGTGCTCACCGAGGAGGGCGCCGCGGCCAGCCAGGAGGCGGGCGGCGAGGCGATGGCCTCCGCCGACCTGCGCGGTGCCACCCCGTTCGCGGTCGGGGCACCCGCTCGTGGCAGCGCCACTGGCGACGTCGCGGCGGGCACCCTGCACGTCGCCGTCCCGTACGACCCCAACTGGAAGCTCTCCGTCGACGGCACCGATGTGCCCGGCCGCCGCGCGTTCGGCTCCACGCTCGCCTTCGACGTGCCCACTGCGGGTCGGGCGACGCTGCGCTACGAGACGTCGGCAGCACGCCCGCTGTGGGTGGCGTTCCAGGTGGTGGTGTGGCTCGCGCTGTGTATCGCTGCCAGCAGGTTCCGCCCCCGGCAGCTGCGCCGGCGCCGTTCGGCCACCACGCTGGTGGCCGACACCTCGCTCGTCGCCGACCTCACCGCGCCGCTCGAGCAGGCCGACGACCTTCCGTGGTCCGTGAACGAAGGGCAGCCGTCATGAGCAGGCGCGTGCTGGCGATCATCGTGGCGGTCGTGCTGCCGGTCGCGCTGCTCGTGGCCGGGGTCCGAGGCGACACCACGCCGGCCACCGTGCCCACGTTCGCCTCGCTGGGCCAGCCGTCGATGCCGTTCGTGCCGCACCAGGGGTTCATCAACTCCACGTGGTTCTGCCCGGGCGTGCCCAGCGGCGAGGCGGGGCTCGGCGGCTCCGTCACCGTCGCCAACCCGTCGGATGCCCCGCTCACCGGCCAACTCACCGTGTTCAACGACGTCGCCGGCACCGCGCCCGTGGAGCAGCGCTTCGAGGTACCCGCTCGCGACACGTTCCACGCCGACCTCCCCACCGTGCAGCCGGCCGGCACCTACCTGTCGGCGATGGTGGAGATCACCGGTGGCGGCGGGTTCGTCGAGCAGCAGGCCGACCACCCCGACGGCAGCGCGGTCAGCCCGTGCTCGAACAGCACCTCGGGCAACTGGTACTTCGCCGACAACTACACGCTGAACGACAGCAAGGAAGACCTGATCATCACGAACCCGTTCCCCGACGAGGCGATCGTCGACGTCGCGTTCGCGAGCAACGACGGCGAGCGCCAGCCGCCGCAGCTGCAGGGCATCCCCATCAGCGGGCACTCCGTGTACGTGATCGACGAGCAGTTCCTGGCCAAGGACGAAGCCGTGCTCGCCGTCTCCATCGTCGCCTCCCGCGGCCGGGTGGTGGCCGGCCGCGCCCAGCAGTACCTCGGCGAGCGGCAGGGCTACTCGCTCAGCCTCGGCTCGCCGGCGGGTTCGCCCACCTGGTGGTTCGCCGACGGCGAGAACGACGGCACCAACTACGAGCGCTACAGCATCTACAACCCCAGCGACGAGGAAGCGACGGTGCAGCCGGTGTTCCTCGGCGTCACCAGCGAGACGTTCAACAACGACATCGAGCCGATCACGATCGCCCCGCGGCAGGTTGCGTCGCTCAGCATCGCCGACGTGCCCGACCTGCCGATCGGCCGCCACGGCGCCCAGTTCTCCTCGCTCACCGGCACGCCGATCGTGGTGGAACGGGCGATCACCCGCAAGGCCGGCGACGGCTTCGTCACCACGGTGGTGCGAGGCGTCGAGCAGTACTTCGCCGAGCGCTTCTTCCGCTGGAGCATGGCGATCGGCACCGACCTGGCGGTCGACGACGTGCTGGTCGTGCTCAACACCTCGTTCACCGACGCCACCGTCGCCGTGAAAGCACTGGGCCCCGGCGGTGAGGTCGACATCGCCGGGCTGGAAGCCGTCCCGCTGCCGGCCAGCGGCGTGGTGGCGATCACGATCCCCGATCAGGCGGCGGCGCTCGGCCGCCCGCTGATCGTCGTCGGCACGCAGCCGATCGTCGTCGAGCGCCTGCTGCCACGCAATCCCGAGCTGCGCGGCCGCTCGGGCTCGCTGGCGCTGCCGGGCTGAGCGCAGGAGCCGAGCGTGGTCCAGCTGATCAGTGCCGTCGTGGTCGTGGTGGTGGCCGTCGTTGCCGGCCTCGTCCTGCGCCGCCGGCAGGCCGTGGAGGCGCCCACACAGCCCAGCCTGGCCGTCCCCGCCCAGCTCGACCGGGCGGACTTCGCCGCCACCACGCCGTGGCTGGTGGTCGTGTTCTCGTCGGCGACGTGCGGCAGCTGCGCCGACGTCGTGCGCAAGGCGCGGGTGCTGCAGTCGCCGGAGGTCGCGGTCGTCGACGTGGAGTACCCCGCTGATCGTGCGTTGCACGCGAAGTACGACGTGCAGGCCGTGCCGCTGGTGGCGATCGCCGATGCCGAGGGCGTCGTGCGCGCCGGCTTTGCCGGGCCCGTGACGGCAACCGACCTGTGGGCCGCGGTGGCCGAGGCGCGTCAACCCGGGGCCAGCCCGGAACCCGACCTGGGCCGCTGAGCCGATCTGCTGGCTGAACGACCGGTCTGCTGAACGACTGGGCCGCTGAACCGCTCTATTCGACGCTGGCGGGGCGGCTGTCCTCGGTGGCCGGGGCATCGTCGAGGCTGGCGTGCACCAGCTGCGCCACCTCCGCACCGTCGATCGTCTCGCGCTCGAGCAGCGCCTCCGCGACCCGCTCGAGTGCGGGGCGGTGCTTCTGCAGCACCTCGGTGGCCCGTGCCTCCTGCTCGTGCAGGATGCGAGAGATCTCGCCGTCGACGAGGCGCGCCGTGTCGTCGCTGTACTCGCGGCCCTGCGTCATCAGGTCTTCGCCGAGGAACACCTGCTGCGAGCCGCTCCACGCCATCGGGCCCACTGCCTCGGACATGCCCCACTCGCGCACCATCCGGCGGGCGATGCTGGTGGCC
>CAYZFZ010000126.1:0-9963 GCA_964477795.1 uncultured Bifidobacterium sp. | reverse complement strand
CTGCACGCCGCCGGTGCCGAGGGCAGCGCGGGTGGCGACCTCGCCATGGTGCTCTCCACGGCGGACCCGAACGGCACCGACCTCAGCGGCGGCCAGTGGCAGCGCGTCGCCCTGGCCAGGGCGCTGTGCGCGGTGCGCCAGGGCGCCACCGTCGTCCTGCTCGACGAGCCCACCGCCCAGCTCGACGTGCGCGGCGAGGTGGAGATCTTCGACCGTGTGCTCGCCGCCACCGCCCACTGCACCACCATCCTCGTCTCGCACCGCTTCTCCACCGTGCGCCAGGCCGACCGGATCTGCGTGATCGACGGCGGCGCTGTCGTGGAGTTCGGCAGC
This sequence comes from uncultured Bifidobacterium sp., assembly GCA_964477795.1. GTDB lineage: Bacteria > Actinomycetota > Acidimicrobiia > Acidimicrobiales > Ilumatobacteraceae > UBA668. Next base: position 9,630 of record CAYZFZ010000126.1, on the reverse strand, counting down.
CACGACGAGCTGATGGCGCTGCGCGGCCGGTACCACACCATGTTCGAGCTGCAGGCGTCGCGTTTCACGGAGCTGGACGAGACGGGGAGGGAGGTCGTCTATGAGTCGCTCTGATGCCGCACCAGGCCGCGACGACGACCTGCCGCCCGCGTTCCGGTCGCTGTGGCGCACGTTCCGGCTGGGCTACCGGGCAGAGCCCAAGCTGCTGGTGCTGTCGCTGGGGCTGGGCCTGCTGATGATGCTGCCCGACGCCCTGCTCGCGGTGTGGCTGACGTTGATCGTGGACGGAGTCGACCGGCACCGCCGCTCGTCCATCATCGCGGCGGCGATCGGGCTCGCGGTCTCGGCGACGCTGATCTGGTACCTGTCCGTGCTGTCGCAGCGGGTGCAGCGCCGCTTCCGCGACCGGGTGGCGATCGCGCTCGAGTCGCACGTGGCGCGCCTGCAGGCCTCGGTGCCCACGATCGAGCACCACGAGCGGCCCGAGCACCTCGACCGCCTGGCCATGCTGCGCGACCAGGTGTTCGCGCTCGACCACATGTTCATGTCGCTGTTCTCCACGCTCGGGTGGCTGTTCCGGCTCGTCGTCACCACCGTGCTGCTCGCCTCCATCCACTGGGCGATGCTGCTGCTGCTCCCGTTCGCGTTCCCCGCGTTCGTGCTCTCCACCTGGCGGCCCGCCGTCGAGCGGCGCACGGAGGAGTCGGTGATCGCCAACACCCGGCTGGCGCGCCACCTCTACACTGTCGCCACCTCCGCACCGCCGGGCAAGGAGGTGCGCACGACCGGGACGGCTGCCTGGCTGGCGGCAGAGCGCAGGTCGTCGTGGGAGCGCTGGTACCGGCCGGTCGCGGCCGTGCGCGTGCGTACCGCGCTGTGGTTGGCCGGCGGCTGGCTGGTGTTCGCCGGGGCGTACGTGGGCGCGATCGTGTTCGTCGCCGCCGGGCTGAACCGTGGCGTCGCGGCGGTCACGCTCGCGATCGCGGCGGGGATGAAGCTGATCTCCTACGTGGGCGCGACGTCGAGCGAGCTCGGCTTCCTGCGCGGTTTCTGGCTCGACGCGTCGCGCCGCCTGGCCTGGCTGGAGGACTACGCCGCCGGCACCGGGCACGGCGGCGACGCAGCCGCCCCTGCTTCGCTGCGCGAGGGCATCGGCTTCGAGGGCGTGTCGTTCCGCTATCCGGGCACCGACCGGCTGGTGCTCGACGGGGTCGACCTGCTGCTGCCCGCGGGCGCGGTGGTCGCGGTGGTGGGGGAGAACGGTGCCGGCAAGTCCACCCTCGTCAAGCTGCTCGCCCGCATGTACGCGCCCACCTCCGGCCGCATCACGGTGGACGGTGTCGACCTCGCCGAACTGCGCACCCTCGACTGGCGCGACCGGCTCGCCGGAGCGTTCCAGGACTTCGCCCGCCTCGAGTTCCCCGCCCAGGCCACGGTGGGGCTGGGCGACCTGCCCCGGCTCGAGGATCGTCCCGCCGCCGTGCAGGCGGTGGATCGCGCGGGCGCCCACGATGTGGTCGACCGGCTGGAGCACGGCCTCGACACCCAGCTCGGCCCCACCTGGCCGGGCGGTGCCGAGCTCAGCTTCGGCCAGTGGCAGAAGCTCGCGCTGGCCCGCGGCTTCATGCGCGACGAGCCCCTGCTGCTGATCCTCGACGAGCCCACCGCCGCGCTCGACGCGGAGACCGAGCACGCACTGTTCGAGCAGTTCGCCGCCGCATCGCGCAGCGCCACCGCCAACGGCCGGGTGACGATCCTCGTGTCGCACCGCTTCTCGACGGTGCGCATGGCCGACCTGATCGTGGTGCTCGACGGTGCCCGAGTGGCGGAGGTGGGCTCCCACGACCAGCTCATGGCTCGCGACGGCCAGTACGCCGAACTCGTCCGCATCCAGGCCGCCGCCTACACGTGACCCTGTTGGTCGCCGTCAGCCTCGCCGGCGGGCTGCTGCGGTGGTGGTGCGCCCTGAGTGGGGGGTGTCGCGATTCGTGCGGCGACAGGTTTCCCTGCGCGTGGTGCAGGGAAACCTGTCGATCGATCAAACAGCCACGTCCGTCTTCACGGTGATCTGCGCATCGGACCCTTCGACGAGCAACACGGCATCAGCGGCAACCACGTCGACGTCGACACGGGCGAGGAGTTCTGGGTCTCCGGTGTCAAGAAGAACGGACAGGACCGTCACTGGGCCGGAACGGGACGAGTCGAGATCGATTCGGACGCCGTCGACGAGTACAACCGAATCGTTGGCCCGTAGCGACGTTTCGACGATCCCGAAGTTGGTCGACGTCGCTGAGGTCAGCGCGTGGGTCAGCGAGGCGATCGGTAGCGTGCCGACCCTCGGGAACCCAGTGTGTCGCGATTCGTGCGGCGACAGGTTTCCCTGCACGCGGCGCAGGGAAACCTGTCACCGCCGCGATCGACTTACTCCGCCCCGCCCGCCCGCCGGGTCTCCAAGCGGTTCACGTGAACCGCCCACGGGCGCTCGTTGCTCGGTAGGCGTCCGAGAGAGGTGACCCGCGATCAAGACGGGGGCGGCGCCGGCCCCAACGAGTCAGGCGCGCATGCGCGTCCCTGCGGGGTCGAGCACCGGCTCGTGCAGCAGCGTTGCCGGGCGGCGGCGGCCGATGATCTCGATCTCGAAGCCGTCGTTGCCGGGCGTGGCGAGCTCGGTGGGCACATAGCCCAAGGCGAGCGAGACGCCGCTGTGGTGGGCATAGCCGCCGGAAGTGATCCAGCCGACGACCCTGTCGCCGTGCCACACGGGCTCGTCGCCGAGCACGTCGGCAGGCGCAGACGGGTCGACGTCCACCTCGAACATCACCAGCTTGCGCTTCGGGCCGCCGGCGGCGATCTCGGCCTCCACGGCCTCGCGGCCGATGAAGTCGTGGTCCAGCTTGAGCACCCGGTCCATGCCCGCCTCCAGCGGGGTGTAGATGGGCCGGTACTCGCGGTACCAGGTGCCGAAGCTCTTCTCCAGGCGCATCGTGATCAGCGCGCGGAAGCCGAACAGGCCGATGCCGAACTCCTGGCCCGCCTCCCAGATGAGGTCGAACAGGTAGCGCTGGTACTCCGGCTGCATCCAGATCTCGTAGCCGAGGTCGCCGGTGTACGTCATGCGCGACAGCCACACCGGGGCCATGCCGAGATCCACCTTGCGGAACGACATGAACGGGAAGTCGGCAGTCGCCAGCGAGGTGTCGGTGAGCTGCTGCAGCACGTCGCGGGCGTGCGGACCGGCCACCGTGAGGCCCACCATGGAGAGTGCGAGCACCTCGAAGCGGATCAGGCTGTCCTGCGGCAGATGGGCGAGGAACCAGCGCGGGTGGTGCACCTCGGCTGCCTGCGAGCCGAACAGGAAGAACTCGTCCTGGCCGACGCGCGACACGGAGAACTCGCCCTCGATGCGGCCCTGCGGGTTCAGCATCGCGGTGAGGTTCGTGCGGCCCACCTTCGGCAGCGTGTTCGTGAACAGGCTCTGCAGCCAGCCGGCCGCACCCGGCCCCGACACCTTGTACTTGGCGAAGTTCGAGGCCTCCGACAGCCCGACCCGCTCGCGCACCGTGCGGCTCTCCTCGCCCACCTTGTCGAACGCGTTCGACCGGTAGAACGTCACGTCCTCCGTCGGCTCCAGCCCGGGCCGCTGGAACCACAGCGGGTGCTCCAGGCCGAAGCCGGCACCCATCACCGCGTTGTGCGCCAGCAGCCGGTCGTAGATCGGCGTCGTGTGCAGCGGGCGGGCAGCGGTGAGCTCCTCGTTGGGGAACGTGATGCGGAAGCGACGGCTGTAGTTCTCGCGCACCTTCGCGTTCGTGTAGGCGAGCGTGGCGTAGTCGCCGTAGCGGGCGACGTCCATGCCCCAGATGTCGGCGCCCGGATCGCCGTGCACCATCCAGTTCGCCAGTGACAGCCCGACACCGCCGCCCTGCGACAGCCCGGCCATCACCGCGTTGGCCATCCACATGCCCTTCATGCCCTTGATCGGGCCGATCAGCGGGTTGCCGTCGGGGCTGAACGTGAAGGGCCCGTTGACGAACTTCTTGATGCCGGCCCTGCCGACGAGCGGGAAGTGCTCGAACGCCTTCTGCAGTTCCGGTGCGATGCGGTCGAGGTCGTGGGGGAGCAGCTGGAACACGAAGTCCCACGGCGTCTCCTTCGGCGCCCACGGGCGGTTGTCCTGCTCGTAGGTGCCCAGCAGGATGCTCTGCCCCTCCTGGCGGGCGTAGATCTCGCCGGCGAAGTCGATCATGTGCGGCAGCTCGCGGCCGCGGCTCTGGTTGTACTCGATCACCTCCGGCATCGGCTCGGTCATCAGGTAGTGGTGCTCCATCGCCAGCACCGGCAGCTCCAAGCCTGCCATGCGGCCGACCTCGCGCGCCCACAGGCCACCGGCGTTCACCACGTGCTCGGCGTGGATCGTGTGGTCGCGATCGGTGATCACGTCCCACGTGCCGTCGGGGCGTTGCTGCAGATCGGTCACCCAGGTGTCGGTGTACACCTCGGCGCCGCGGTTCTTCGCGCAGATCGCGTACGCGTGGGTGACGCCGTACGGGTCGACGCTGCCCTCGTCCTCGTCGTAGAGCGCGCCGACGAAGAAGCGCTCCTCCAGCAACGGGTTCAGCTCCTTGGCCTCCTTCATGGAGATGATCTCCATGTGCATGCCCAGGTAGCGGCCGCGCGACTGGGCCATGCGCAGCCAGTCGAGACGCTCGGGCGTGTCCGCCAGCTGGATGCCGCCGGGCAGGTGGATGCCGCAGTCCTGCCCGGACTCCTTCTCGATCTCGCGGTACAAGTTCACCGTGTACTGCTGCAGGCGGGCGACGTTGGGGTCGCCGTTCAGGGTGTGCATGCCACCCGCGGCGTGCCATGTGCTGCCGGCTGTGAGCTGCTTGCGCTCGAGCAGCACGACGTCGGACCAGCCCTCCTTCGTGAGGTGGTAGAGCACGCTGGCGCCGACGACGCCGCCGCCGACGACCACGACCTGAGCGGATGACTTCATTGCACGTTCCCTTCTTCGAACTTCGTGTACCTGGAGCCGGCCGGCTCAGTAGTCGGTGGCAACGCCGCCCTCGGCGACCCGGCGGGCGACGAACGCGTCGAGCTCCTCGCGCGCGGCGGCGTCCATCGCCGGCGGCTCGTAGGCGTCGAGGAAGCGCTGGACGAGCAGCTTCGCCTTGTCGGGCGCCTGCGGCCCGCCGGCCTCCTGCCAGCTCTCGTAGTTGCGCCAGTCGGAGATCAGCGGCCGGTAGAACGCGGTGCGGAAGCGGTCCTGGGTGTGCTGGGTGCCGAAGAAGTGACCGCCGGGGCCGACGCTCTCGATCGTGTCGATCGCGAAACTGTCGTGGTCGACGACCACCGGTTCCAACATCTGCGTCACCATCTGCAGCAGGTCGGCGTCGAGGATCATCTTCTCCAGGCTGGCGTGCAGCCCACCCTCCATCCAACCGGCGCCGTGCATCATGAAGTTGACGCCGCCCATCACACAGCCCCACAGCGAGAACACGCTCTCGTAGGCGGCCTGCGCGTCGACCGCGTTGGCGGCGTTGACGTTGGAGCTGCGATAGGGGATCGCGTAGCGGCGGGCGAGCTGGCCGCCGATCATCGCCGTGCGCACGTACTCGGGGGTGCCGAACGCCGGAGCGCCCGACTGCATGTCGACGTTGGAGGTGAACCCGCCGTAGACCACCGGCGTGCCCGGCTGGATGCACTGCAGGAACGTGATGCCGGCCAGCGCCTCCGCGTTCTGCTGGGCGAGCGCGCCGGCCAGCGTGATCGGTGCCATCGCCCCCGCGAGCGTGAACGGTGTCATCACGACCGGCTGGTTGTGGCGGGCGAACTCGATCATGCCCTGCGACATCGGCGTGTCGAGCCGCAGTGGCGAGTTGGAGTTGACCACCGTGAACACCGACGGCTCGCGCAGCAGCGTTGCCTCGTCGATGCCGCGGGCGATGCGAGCCATCTCCAGCACGTCGCGGTTGCGCTGGCGGCCGAGGCTGTAGCAGTGCAGCTGCTTGTCGGTGTGGGTGAGCACGTCGTGGGCAGCGAGCAGGTGGCGCACCGAGTGGTGCAGGTCGATCGGCTCCACCGGGTAGCCGCCGATGAAGTGAACCGTGTTCAGCATCTGCCCCAGCTTGAGCAGGTCGCGGAAGCCCTCGCGGTCGCCGGTGCGGCGCACGCCTTGACGATCGATGTAGTGGGGTGCGCTGCCGACGGTGCCGTAGGCGATCCAGCGGCCACCGACGTGGATGTTGCGCGCAGGGTTGTAGCTGTGCAGCGTGAACTCCGACGGCGCCTTGGCGACGCTGGACACGACGAGCTCGCGGTCGAAGCGGACGCGGCCGTTCGACTCGTCGACGGTGGCGCCGGCCTCGCGCATGATGCTGCGTGCCTCGGGGCAGAAGAACTCCATCCCGATGCGCTCGAGAATGGTGAGCGAGGCCTCGTGGATGGCCTCCACCTCGTCCGCCGAGATGACCTCGGTGTGGTTGAGACGCATCCGCGGCTGCCCCCACGGCAGCTGCTCGGGTAGGCGCGGCCCGCGATCGGAGCGGGCGCGACCGCCGCGGCGGCCTTCCGAGCGGGCTTCGCCGCTGGGGCTCGCGGGCTGCTCGACGCTGTCGTTCTGCGTGTCCGTCACGGCGAGCGACACTACACGCTCGGCCTGATTCCTTGTACGGGTGTCTCAGGAATCGTGGGCGCGCGATGCCGGTTCCGGTACGGTCGTTCCACTACACTGCGCCTGACCGAGCCGGGCACGCGGCCGGTGAGTTGCAAGGGGGCGGAGTTGTCGAAAGGCGCTTCTCAACGGGCGATCGAGTGGCCGACGGTGGCCCTCCTGGTTGCCTTCTTCGCGGCATGGTCGGCGATCGTCATCGGGCACGCGTCGATACCGATCGTCGTCCAGCTGGTCGTGCTCGTCTACCTCGGCGGGCTGTGGATGTCGCTGGGGCACGAGCTGCTGCACGGCCACCCGACGAAGTGGACGTGGGTGAACACCGTCATCGGCTTCCTGCCGCTGTCGTTCTGGGTGCCGTTCCCGCGGTACAAGGTGATGCACATCGAGCACCACCTCGCGGATCTCACCGACCCGGAGGACGACCCCGAATCGTTCTATGTGTCGCCGGGCGACTGGCAGCACGCCGGGCCGTGGCGCCGGCGGTTGATCCTGTTCCTGCGCACCGCGCCCGGCCGCCTCACCATCGGCGTGCCGCGTGGCATCGTCCGCTTCTGGGTGCGCGAGGTGAAGCGCATCCCCGGCGGTGGCGTCGTGGGGCCGTGGCTTGCGCACCTCGCCGCGTGCGCGGTGCTCGGCTGGTGGATGTTCGGCATCGTCGGGATGAACCCGGTGGTGTACGTGTTCGGCTTCTGCCTGGGTGGCGCCTCGTGCACCCAGCTGCGCTCGTTCGTCGAGCACGCCGCGGTCGCCGAGGGCACCCGCTGCGCGGTGGTGAAGGCGAGCCCTCCGATGGCGCTGCTGTTCTTGAACAACAACCTGCACCACACCCACCACGCGCTGCCGGATCTGGAGTGGTACCGCATCCCGGCGATGCACCGGCAGCTGGGCTCCGACGAGCTCGCCGCTGCGGGCGCCGGGCTCTATCCGGGCGGGTACCTGCAGGTGATCCGCACCTACTTCACCCGGCCGTTCTGCCAGCCCGACCACCCGCTGTCCGCCGGGGCACGGCCGCGAGGAGCCCGCGGCATCGCATGATGACGTCGGCTGCGCCGGTCGCGTCGCTCGCGATGTACCCGTTCGCCGCCGCCCGCGCCGCCACCGACGAGCTGTGGTCGGCGGTGCGCGCCCGCCTCGACTGGGGGCCGGAGTCGCTGGAGTGGACCGTGCTCACCCCCGACGTGTGGCACCACCCGCAGCTGCTCGTTGCGCAGGCGTGCGGCTGGCCGCTGGTCACCGAGCTGGCCGACTCGGTGGCCGTCGTCGGCACGTTCGACTACGACGTGCCGGGCGCCGAGCACGGCCGCTACCGGTCGGTGCTGGTCGCACGCGACGCCGCGACGCTCGACGAGCTGCGCGCCCAGCCGAAGGTGGTGGCCGCGGTCAACTCGCTGGACAGCCTGTCCGGCTGGATCAGCCTGCAGCACGCATGGGGTGACAAGCCCCCGGTGCTGGAGACGGGGGCGCACGTGGAGAGCGCCCGCGCCGTGGCAGAGGGGCGCGCCGATCTGGCCTCGATCGACGCCGTGACGTGGGCGCTGCTGGAGACGATCGAGCCCGAGCTGACCGGGCGCCTGCACGTGATCGGGCACGGGCCGCTGGTGCCCTGCCTGCCGCTCGTCACCGGCTGGCGCAACACGCAGCGGGTGCCGGCGCTGCGGGCAGCGTTCGCCGCTGCCGTGGCTGCGCCCGAGCTGCAGCCGGCGCTGGCCCAGCTGCACATCCGCGGCTTCGTGGAGATGCGCCTGGCCGACTACCTGCCGCTGCGCACATTGCTCGACTGACCGCGGGCTGATCGGGCCGACCCGGGCTGATGCGGCCTCAGCCGAGGGCGCGCGCGACGGCCGCTGCAGCCTCCGCGACGGCCGTGCTGGCGGCGGCGAGCGCGGGCCCCTTCAGGCGGAACGACGGGCCCACCACGCTGACGGCCGCGACGATCGAGCCGGCGTTGCGCACGGGGGCCGAGATGGCGGTGATGCCCGGCTCGACCGCATCGAGGCGGACGGCGACGCCGGCATCGTCGACCGACCCGGCGAGCGCGGCGCCCACCGCCGAGTCGCGGCGCCGGATGCGCTGGCCGAGCCAGCTGACGTGGCGGACGGCGTGCGAGCCGGGGCGGCTGGCGACGTACACCGCGTAGCGGGCGTCGGCTGCTTCGGCGAGGTACGCGGACTCGCCCGTGGCCGCGGCGAGCGCGGCGAGCGCGGCGTCGGCCAGACGCGGCAGCGTGGCCGTGCTGGCCAGCGCGCGGGCGATGCGCAGCAGCTCCGGGCCCGGCACGTAGCGGCCGTCGGCGTTGCGGCTGGCGAAGCCCGCCGTCTCCAGCGAGCGCAGCTGGCGCAGGGCGGTGCTGGGGGAGAGGTCGACGGCGCGGGCCGCGTCGGCGAGCGCGATGCCGTCCGCCGGCTGCCCGTCGTGCATCTCCGAGCCATGGTCGGCCACCACCTTCAGCAGTGCCAGCCCGCGCTCGGTGGCCCGTGGCTGGGACCCTGGGGAGGCTTGCGACATGTTGCGTAGTATGACATGCTGTTGCGCACAATGAAAGACACGATCGCAACCGAGGACGAGATCCAACTGGGCAGCGCAGGCGTGGCCGCCGCCGACGTCGTGCGTGTCGCTCGCACCGGCACGCCCGTGGTGCTCACGGACGCAGCACGGGCCGCGATGGTCACGTCGGCAGCACTGGTCGACGGGTTCGTCGCCGGCAACACGCCTGTCTACGGCGTCACCACCGGCTTCGGGTCGCTGGCCAGCACGGTCATCCCCGCCGAGCGCACCGCCGAGCTGCAGGTGGCGCTCGTCCGCTCGCATGCAGCGGGCATGGGCGACACCGTCGAGCAGGAGGTCGTGCGGGCGATGCTGTTCCTGCGCGCCCGCAGCCTGGCGATGGCGCGTTCGGGCGTGCGGCCCGAGCTGGTGCAGCTGCAGCTGGCGATGCTCAACGCGGGCCTCGTGCCCGT
>CAYZFZ010000125.1:0-9986 GCA_964477795.1 uncultured Bifidobacterium sp. | reverse complement strand
CCAGCGGCTGACTGCGCAGGAGTTCGGCTCGTTCTTCATCCTGCTCGTCGTCGCCGGCAACGAGACCACCCGCAACGCCATCAGCCACGGCATGCACCTGCTCACCCAGCACCCCGACCAGCGGGCCGTCTGGTTCGACGACTTCCAGGCCAACACCCGCACCGCGGTCGACGAGATCGTGCGCTACGCCACGCCGGTGATCCACTTCCGCCGCACGGCCACGGAGGACACCGTCGTCGGCGGCCAGGCCATCGCCGCCGGCGAGAAGCTCGTCATGTGGTACTGCTCGGCCAACCGCGACGCCAAGGTGTTCACCGACCCCTACACGTTCGACGTGCTGCGCCCGCTGCAGCCGGCACAGGTGGGCTTCGGCGCCGGGGGCCCGCACTTCTGTCTCGGTGCCAACCTCGCGCGGCGCGAGATCACGGTGATGTTCGACGAGATCCGCCGGCGCATGCCCACGCTGCACACCGTCGGCGAGCCCGACTACCTGCAGAGCAACTTCATCAACGGCATCAAGCGCCTGCGCTGCGCCTGGTAACCCGCTGACTTACAGCGTGCGCGCGTCGTGGGGCAGGTGCTCCACGTCGCTGAGCCGGTTCAGCGCGAACGTGAACCCGTCGTGCATCTTGAACGTGGTGAGGCGCGTGATCGAGGCGTGCATCGTGACGAAGCGATCCCACTCCCACGGCACCGGCTGCAGGCCGAGCAGCTGGCACAGCAGCACCCCGTTGGTGCCCGAGTGGGCGAACACGGCGATGCGCTGGTCGGGCTGATCCAGGCTCCACATCGGCAGCGTCTGCGCGGCGCGGGCCATCCCCCGCGACGACCAGTAGGCGTCGGCACCGGCGCGGACGCGCTCGACGAACTCTCGCGGCGGCTCGCCGCCGGCCAGGCCGTCCCAGCGCAGCTCGGACACCTGGTCGCGATCCTCCTGGTAGGCGGTGGCGGCCAGCTCGGCGGGTGTGCCGTGCCAGTTCGGCTCGCGGATCTCCTCCAGGAACGGCTCCACCGTCTCACCGCACCCGAGCGCAGCCAGCAGCGGCGCCGCCGTCTGACGGGCACGCAGCAAGGGCGACACGATGATCTCGTCGAAGTGCTCGCCGGCGAGCCGGTCGGCGACGTGCTGAGCCTGCTGATGGCCCCGTTCGGTGAGGGGAGGGTTGACGACGTTGAGCCCGTCGCGAACCCACTCGGGTTCGCCGTGGCGGATGAGGACGAGTTCCATGGCACCTCGACTGTAGAGGGTCGGTGGCCGGGCGCGACGGCCGGACACGGCACGATCACCAGACCGGTGCCCTCGTACGACCGGCGGATATGGTCATCCCCCGTGGAACCCACTGCAGCGCCGGCCGGCTGGCAACCCGACCCGTACGGCCGCTACGAGTTCCGCTACTTCAACGGCCAGCGCTGGACATCCGACGTCTCCGTCCACGGCCAGCGCTTCGTCGATCCGGGGATGCCCGGCTTCGCGCCGCAGGGCAGCTGGCCACCGGGCTGGGCGCCGCAGCTGCCCGGCGAGCGGCCGCCGTCGCGCGGGTTCGCGCTTGCCGCGTTCTGGGTCGGCCTCTCGTCGTTCGTGTTCGGCTGGGTGCCGTTCGTGTTCGTGCTCGCTGCGCTCGGCGCGGTCACGGCACTCGTGTTCGGGCTGCTGGCGCTGGGCCGTGTCCGTTCCGGGCAGGGCACCGGCCGCGGCTTCGCGATCGCGGGCCTGGTGCTCGGGGTGGCCGCGCTGGGGGCGTGCGTCGCGGGCCTGGCCTTCACCCGTGCCGTGGTGCGCGAACTCGACGCGTACCTCGACGTCGGCGAGCACCAGGCACAGATCGACAGCTGCACGGTCACCGACGGGCTGGTGCGCGCCGACGGCTCGATCACCAATCAGGACACCGTCGAGCACCGCTACACGATCGTGATCGGGTACCGCGAGGGCGACGAGCTGCTCGACAGCGACCAGGTCTCCGTCCCCACCGTCGCGCCCGGCGAGACCGCGACGTTTCACGCGTCGGCATTCGTCAGCGGCGAGCCCGTCGTCACCTGCGTGATCGAGTCCGTCAGCGGCCCGTTGCCGTTCGACGCCACGGGTTGACCGGCACTCCCGGCGCGGGGAACGTACGCGAGGGCTCAGCCTGCGGACGTGGCCGCGACCCAGGCGTCGTACATGCGGGCGTAGGCGCCGTCGACCTGCACGAGATCGGCGTGGGCGCCGTCCTGCACGAGCCTGCCGTGATCGAGCACCAGCACGCGATCGGCGCGAGCCGCCGTGGACAGGCGGTGGGCGATCGCGATCGTGGTGCGGCCGGAGGCGAGCTTCTCGAGCGCGCGCGACAGGCGTACCTCGGTGAGCGGGTCGACCGAGGAGGTGGCTTCGTCGAGCACCAGCACCGCGGGGTCGACCAGCGACGCACGGATCAGCGCGACGAGCTGGCGCTCGCCCGCGGACAGCTGGCTGCCGCGCTGGCCGACTTCGGTGTCGATGCCCTCGGGCAGCGTCTCCAGCCAGTCGCGCAGGTCGAGCTCGTCGATCGCGTGCTCGAGATCCGCCGCCGACAGCTTCGGCCGGGCGAATGACAGGTTGGCGGCGATGCTGCCCTCGAACAGGAACGGCTCTTGCGGCACCACCGTGAGGCGGGTGCGCAGATCCGCGTTGGAGACACGGGTGAGCGAGACGCCACCCACGCACACCGTGCCCGCCGTGGGGTCGGCCAGGCGGGCGATCAGCCGCCCCAGCGTCGTCTTGCCCGAGCCGGTCTCACCGACGACCGCGACATGCTGGCCGGCGGGGATGTGCGCCGTCACGTCGAGCAGCACCGGTGGCTCGTCGTCGCCGCCACGGCTGCGGTAGCTGAAGTCGACACGGTCGAGGCTGACCGCGAGCGCCCCCGCGGGCAGCTTCACCGGCACCTCCGGCTCGGGCGGCCCGACCGGGATCTCCAGCACGCCCAGCACGCGGCGCATGCCGGCCACGGCCGTCTGCGTCTGGTCGAGCACCTCCGTGAACTCCGCGATCGGCTCGAGGAACTTGTAGGTGAGGAACACGAAGCCCACCATCGCACCGGCGGTGAGCCCGCTGCCGGGGCCGCGCAACACACCCACCGTCGTGACGGCCGCGACCGTGAACACGCTGAACACCTCGCCGGAGGGGAACAGGAACGCGCCGATGGTGCCGGCCTTGATGAACGCTCGCGAGCGCTCGTGGCTGGCCTTCTCGACCTGGTGCGCGTAGTACGACCCGGCGTCGTAGGCGCGCAGCGTCTCGGCACCCTCCACCAGCTCGCTGATCTGCGTCATCACGTTCGCGTTGCGCCCGCGGGCCGCGTCGTACGCACGCGACAGATGGCTCTGCACCCGCTGCAACACGAACCCGAGTGGCGCGGCGACCACGAACGCCACGATCGCGAGCACCCAGTCGTAGGCCAGCATCACGCCGGCCACCATCAGCATCAGCGTGCCGTCGAGCAGCCAGGCCAGGCCGCCCCACTGGAAGAACTGGGCCAACGTCTCCACATCGCTGGTGACACGGGAGACGAGGGCGCCCTTTCGCTCCTCGCTGTGGTCGGCGATGCTGAGGCGGTGGATGTGCTCGAAGAGCCGCACCCGCAACCCGTAGAGCGCCTCCTCGCTGCGCCGGCCGAGCCGCGCCACCGCGGTGCGCTGGGCCCAGGTGGCAAGCACGACGATCACGAACGCGACCGCGGCGAGCGTGGTGACGATGTCGACGCGCACGCCGCTGTCGTCGAACCCGCGGTCGATCGCCTGCTGGACGAGGATCGGCATCACCACGCGGCCGCCGGCGCCCACCATCGCGAACGCGAGCGTGAGGCCGAAACCGGTGCGCAGGGCAGGCGCGGCCCGCACGCCGCGCCCGATGGTCTCCACGGCCGTCCAGCGGCTGATCGGCTCGCTCATGGCGCTGCCACCTGCGCCGACTCGGCAAGCTCGCTGCCGGCCGCATCCAGCGCCTCGCGGTCGTGCTCGAACGCTTCGATCAGCTCGCGGTAGGCAGGCACCGTCCGCATCAGCTCGTCGTGCAGGCCGTGGGCGACCACCTTGCCGCCGTCGAGGTAGAGCACGTCGTCGGCGAGCGCGATCGTGGACGGGCGGCTCGCCACCGCCACCACGGTGGTGTGCGTGAGCGCCGCCCGCAGATTGGCCAGCACCTTGGCCTCCGTGGTGGGATCCAGCGCCGAGGTGGTGTCGTCGAGCAGCAGCACCGCCGGGCGGCGCACGAGCGCGCGTGCCAGCGCGAGCCGCTGGCGCTGACCACCGGACAGGCCCACGCCGCGCTCGCCCAGCTCGGTATCCAGCCCGTCGGGCAGCTCATGGACGAACCGCGCCTCGGCCACCGCCAGTGCGGCGTCGATCGCGTCGGCCGGCACCGGGGCGCCGAGCGCGATGTTCTCGCGTACGGAGCCGGCGATGAGAAACGGCTCTTGGAACACGAGCCGGCAGCCGCCGGCCGGCACGCGGATCGTGCCGCTGTCGGCTTCGATGAGCCCGGCGAGGAGGTGCAGCAGCGTGGTCTTGCCGGCGCCGGTGGCACCGACGACGGCAACCGTGCGCCCACCTTCGATGTGGGCGTTGACACCGGTGAGCACCTCGCGCTCGCCGTCGTGGCTGTAGTGCACGTCGGTGAGCACGACGCTGCTGTCCGCGCCGGCCTGCAGCGTGCGCGCCGGGTCGGGGGCGATCGGCTGATCGAGCAGGTTGCGGATGCGGTTCCACCCGGCCAGCGAGTGCGGCACCTCCGACAGCGTGAAGCCGATGAGACGCAACGGGAACACGAGCAGCGTGAACAGGTAGATGAAGCTGGCCATCTCGCCCACCGTCATCTCCCCCGCCCGCACCCGGTACGCGCCACCGACGAGGAGCAGCACGTTGACCACCGTGGGAATGCCGTCGAGCAGGGCCTCGAACGTGCTGCGCAGCCGCACTGCACCGAGCCGCGCCTCGCGCAGGCGGCGGGCGATCACCGACAACCGCTCGGTCTCGCGCGATTCGGCACCGAACGACTTCACCACGGCGACACCGTCGAAGCTCTCGTGCACGGCCGCGCTGAGCTTGCCCAGCTCGTCCTGTGCCGTGTTGAAGTAGCGATCGACCTTGCGCTGGTAACTGATGTTGAGCGCGATGAGGCATGGGAAGACGGCGACGGCAGCGAGCCCCAGCGGCAGATCGGTGACGAGCAGCCAGGTGCTGGACAAGAAGACGAGCACGACGACGCCGGAGGCGAACGGCAGCGGGCCGAGCACCGCCGTGGCAGCCTCGGCATCGACCCCGGCGCGGGTGATGAGGTCGCCCGTGCTCTGCTGGCGGTGCCACGGCGCCGGTTGCACCGTGAGACGGTCGATGACCTCCTTGGTGATGGCCTCGGTGACGCCCCATGTGGTGCGCCCGGCCCAGGTGCGCCGAACGACGACTCCCGCGGCACGCACGAAGCCGATGACCACGAGCGTGCCGAGCACCACGACGACCTTGCTGGCGTTGACGGACCCCTCGTTGAAGCGAGGGCGGATGACTTCGTCGGTGATCAGCCGCACCACCACGGCCGACAGCACCGTGCAGGCGGCGAACACCGCGGCACCGCCGACGGCCGTGAAGAACGTGCGCTTGTGATGCCGCACGAGGGCGCGGACGAGCCGGAACGCATCGCGCAACCGGCCGCGGTGCACTGGAATGTCCGTTCCGTCCCCCATGGCAGCCGTTCTACCAGCGGGGTGTGACGATCGGCCCGCGAATATCAGAAGCCCTCCCTTCACCCCTAGCGTGGCGGCATGCAGCAACTCGATCTCGGCCGCCTGGTTCTGCGGCTCGTCTTCGGTCTCTTCCTCGCCTACCACGGTTACAACAAGGTGTTCGGCGGGGGCGGGCTGCGCGGGACGGCCGGCTGGTTCGGCTCGATCGGGATGCGCTGGCCCATCTGGCAGGCCCGGTTGGCGGCCTCGACGGAGATCGGCGCCGGTGTGCTGTTCGCCGCCGGCCTGCTCACCCCGCTGGCCGCGGCGGGCATGATCGGTGTGATGGTGGTCGCGATCGTGGTCGCGCACTGGAAGGTGGGGTTCTTCGTGTTCAAGCCGAACCAGGGCTGGGAGTACTGCGCGTCGATCGCAGTGGTCGCGTTCTGCGTGGGGATGATGGGTGCCGGCCGCTGGTCGCTCGACCACGCGCTCGACATCCGCTTCGGCGGGTGGACGGGGGCGTTCATCGCCGGCGGCGTCGGCGTCGCCGGGGCACTCCTCCAGCTGGCCGTCAGCTACCGCCCGGCGATGGAGGCGACGTCGTGAAGTCGACCCCCTACGCCGAGCTCCCCGAGCAGCCGCCGCACACCCGCACCCGCACCTGGGTGAAGGTCGGCCTCGGGATCTGCTGCGCACTCATCGCCGCCATGTGGGGGTACTACTTCTTCTTCGCCTCCGACAAGGGCGTCTACCAGATGCAGGACAAGAGCTGGCGGGTCGCCGCCTCCAAGATCTGCGCGGCCGCCACCAAGGAGCGCGAGGCGCTCACCGACACCAGCGAGGGGTACATCACCAACCCCACGCACGAGCAGATGCTGCAGCGCGCCGACATCGTCGACACGGCCACCGACATCCTCGAGCAGATGCTGAACGACCTCGTCGCCATCCCGGTGGACAACGACGACGACGTCGCCCGGCTGCAGACGTTCGAGGAGAACTACCGCATCATCCTCTCCGACCGGCGCCGCTACACCGAGCGGCTGCGCAAGTTCGAGTTGGCGCCCTACGACGAGACGCTCGTCGCCGGCGGCCCCGTCTCCAACGTCGTGCTCGACTTCACCGCCGGCGTCAAGGGCAACGACGTGCCCGAGTGCTCACCCCCCGGCGAGCTCGGCGGCGACGTCCAGCCCTGACGCGGTGTCGTCCGACGAACCTGGGCACATCTAGTCCCGGAGTACGAGACGATTCGGCCCCAGATGCCGGAATGGGACGATTCAGCCCCGGATTCCCCCGGCCTTACGGCACGCGCACCCAGCCTTCTCCCTCGACGAAGCGGCGGATCACCTTCGCCGGCGAGCCCACCGCGACGCAGTTGTCGGGGATCTCGCCGGTGACCACCGAGTTGGCGCCGATCGTGACATGGTTGCCGATGCGCGCACCGGGCAGCACGACGGTGCCGAAGCCCAGCCAGGAACCGTCGCCGATGCGCACCGTGCGTTCGGGCTGCGTCTGCTGCGAGATGGGGAGCGTCACGTCCTCGTAGCCGTGGTTCTGGTCGGTGATGTAGACGTGGTGACCGGTCCACACGTCGTTGCCGATCTCGATGCCGAAGTGGCCGACGATGCCGCTGCCCTTGCCGATCAGGCAGCGATCGCCGATGCGCACCACCGGGTCGGCCAGGCACTCCTGGCCGGGCACCATGCCCGCCGAGAGCGTGATCTGCGGGCCGATCATCGTGCCGGCGCCGATGTGGATGTAGTGCTCGTTGAACACCGTGTTCGTGGGGAAGCAGATGATGCTGCCCTCTCCGAAGCGGCCGAACTTGCGGCCCGCCCGGTCGTGCGGCCCGATCGCGCCCACGCGGCAGGCGAGCGCCCACGCGCGGCGGACCCAGTCGCCTCCCACGCGGTAGCCGGCCGCGCGCAGCCGGTGAAGGGTGACGGAAAAGCGGTCGAGCACAGCGGATAGCATGACCGCCACTGTCATGAGCGCCAAAACATCCACCGAGCCCGCCGTTCTCCGCCACCCGGTCGCGAAAGGATGGCTGGTGCACTCGTTCACCGCGCTGGGTGCGCTGTGCGGCATGTTCGGGCTCATGGCCGTGGGCGACAAGAACTACAAGATCGCCATCATGTGGCTCGCGATCGCGATGGTGGTCGACGGGCTCGACGGCCTGGCCGCCCGCAAGTACGAGGTGAAGACGCACGTCCCCCGCATCGACGGCTACACGCTCGACCTGATCATCGACTTCGTCACGTGCATCGTCATCCCCGTGCTGTTCATGCTCCGCTTCGAGATGCTGCCGCACAACCCGTGGGGAGCCATCGTCGCCTCGTTCGTGATGCTGATGTCCGCGCTGTGGATGTCGCGCACGGATCAGATGACCAGCGACCACTTCTTCAACGGCTTCCCGTGCGAGTGGAACATGATCGTCCCCACCCTGTTCCTGCTGCACATGAAGCCGTGGCCCACCGCCATCGCATGCATCCTGCTCGCGCTCACCCAGCTGACCAACTGGAAGTTCCTGCACCCGATGCAGGTGCGCTGGATGCGCCCGGCCACCATCACCGTCACGGTGGTGTGGCTGGCGACGGTGCTGGCGATGACCGCCGACCTACCGAACCGCAACGAAGCCGGCAAGTACCTGCTCATCGCCTGCCCGCTGTACATCGTCGGGCTCGGCGTGTGGCGCACGCTCACCGGGCCCCAGGGTGGCCACGAGGAGACCTGCGTCCCGTCCACGATGCATTCGTGAGGCCCGCCTCGGTGGGCCTCACCGGCTGCATCACCGACGTACCCGGTGTGCGCGTGGGCCACGCGCAGCGCGTCGGTCGCGGCTGGCGCACCGGCACCACTGCGATCCTGCTGCCGCCCGACGCGGTGTGTGGCGTGGAGGTGCGCGGCGGCGGCCCGGGCACGCGCGAGACCGACCTGCTGCACCCCACGGCCACGCTGCAGACCGCGCACGCGATCTGCCTCACCGGCGGCAGCGCCTACGGGCTGGCGGCAGCCGGCGGTGTGATGGCCCACCTCGAGGCGCGTGGCATCGGGTTCAAGGTCGGCCCCGAGCCCGGTGAGGTGGTGCCGATCGTGCCGGCCGCGGTGATCTTCGACCTCGGCCGCGGCGGCACCTTCGGCAATCGGCCCGACGAGGCGTTCGGCCGGCGCGCCGCGGCCGCGGCGAGGGCCACCCCGTCGCCGAACGGCGCGGTGGGCGCCGGCACCGGAGCCGTCTCGCGCGGCCTGCAGGGCGGCGTCGGCACGGCCAGCACCGTCCTTCCCAACGGTGTGGTGGTTGCGGCGCTCGCCGTCGTCAACTCGGCCGGCTCGGTGATCGACCCGCAGACCGGGTTGCCGTGGATGCCCGGCTCGCTCGTGTTGCGGCGCCCGTCTGCCGCCGATCGGGCAGCCGTGCGCGATCACCTCTCCGCGGCGACTCCCCCGCTGAACACGACGATCGGCGTCGTTGCCACCACCGCCGCGCTCTCCAAGGCCGAGTGCACCCGCTTCGCCGCGGTGGCCCACGACGGGCTCGCGCGCGCGATCCGGCCGGTGCACTCCATGCTCGACGGCGACTCGATCTTCGGCGTCTCCACCGGCCGCGACGACCTCGGGCCGGCCGCAGATCTCTCCGTCGACGGCGAACCGCCGGCGCGCACGCGCATCCGCTGGACGAACGCTGTGCTCGAAGCGGGGGCGGAGTGCTTCGCCGCCGCGTGCACGAACGCGATCAGCCATGCCGTCGCCAACGGCGGCGCCCCCGCCTACCGCGACCTGTGCCCCAGCGCCTTCGCCGGCATGGTGTGACCCACGCAACGCGACGCGGGCCCGCTTTCCGAACGCTTCGATGATTGGCTAGGTTGCATGGTGCGTCGGGGTGAGTGGCACCCCGGTCCGAGGAGGCCCTTCGCTTCATGACCAGCTCGACGCCGGACCGCAGCAAGGTCTCCGTCCCCGACCTGGCGCGCATGAAGGCGCTCGGTGAGCGGATCACGATGATCACCGCCTACGACGCCACCTTCGCCCGCCTCGTCGACATCGCCGGGGTGGACATGATCCTCGTCGGCGACAGCGTGGGCATGGTGGTGCAGGGCACCAGCAACACCATCCCTGTCGAGCTCGACGAGATGGCGTACCACGTGCGCCTCGTGGCCCGCTCGCAGCCCAAGGCGCTGATCGTCGGCGACCTGCCCTTCGGCAGCTACCAGGTCAGCCCGCAGCAGGCGGTGGAGAGCTCGATCCGGCTGATGAAAGAAGGCGCCGAGTGCGTGAAGCTGGAGGGCGGCATGGTGATGGCCGACACCATCCAGG
>CAYZFZ010000124.1:0-10044 GCA_964477795.1 uncultured Bifidobacterium sp. | reverse complement strand
TCGATCGTCAGCGGGAAGAAGTCCGCACCCGGGCGGGCTTCCTTGGCCGCGTTGGCGGTGGCCAGGACGGTGGTGCGCCCCAGGGTTGCGACGACGGCGCCCATGCTCTGCTGAGCAAGCTTGCCGGTCTCGAGGGACAGGGTCTTGTCGGTGCCGGTGAAGGCACCGGATACTCGAATGGCGTCAGCCATGACGAGCTCCTTTCGACCTCTCGCGCGAAAACGGCGATGAGGCAGTTGGAGCGGAGGCCGGTTCCCAGTCGGCAATGCCGACGCTGCGAACTCGCACGACCCGACCAGCAGGACCGCGAGGAGCTTCGGCACTCACGACTGACAACCGATCCAGAGGTTCCGCTCGGTGTGTATGTCTCGCCCAGGCTAGCAGCACCCTGGGGATAACCGGCGGATGACCTCTGCCGGGGGGCCGCGCAGGGCTAGCGGCGCAAGCCGTTGGCAGCGACGATGGCGCGGTAGCGCTCGACGTCGATGCCCTTCACGTAGTCGAGCATGCGACGACGCTGACCCACCAGCTTCAGCAGGCCACGACGGCTGTGGTGGTCCTTCTTGTGCGTGCGGAAGTGCTCGGTGAGGTGGTTGATGCGGCCCGTGAGCAGCGCGATCTGCACCTCGGGAGAACCCGTGTCGCCCTCGTGGAGCTTGTGCTTGTTGATGATGTCCTGGTCAGCCATGATCTGCCTTCCCTGTGAGGAGGTCGCCGCGGCGGTGTGCCACTGGCATCGCATCGGAGGTGTGGCCCCGATGGACGCCACAATGCTAGCGGGCCGACGGGCAGATCAGCGGGGCGAATCGGTTCGAGTCCGTACACTCTGCGGCGATGAGCCGGATCGTGTTGCACGACCTCACCAAGTCGTACGGCGATCTCGCCATCGTCGATCGCGTCTCGCTGGACGTCGAGAGCGGCAGCTTCGTCAGCCTGATCGGGCCCTCCGGCTGCGGCAAGACCACCCTGGTGAGGGTGATCGCCGGCCTCGAGCCGGCCACGTCCGGCGAGGTGACGCTCGATGCCACCACCCCGCGCGACGCCAGGTCGCACAAGCGGGTGGCGATGGTGCCCCAGCAGCCCGGCCTGCTCCCCTGGCGATCCGTGCAGTCCAACGCGCGCCTGCTGCTCGACGTCAATCGCGGCGCCAACCCGGTCGACGCCGTCGACCCCACCGAGCTGCTGCGCGAGGTGGGCCTGGGCGAGTTCCTCGATGCATACCCGCACGAACTGTCCGGCGGCATGCAGCAGCGGGTGGCACTGGTGCGCGCGCTGACGCTGCACGCGCCCCTGCTGGTGATGGACGAGCCGTTCGCCGCGCTCGACGAGATCACCCGCTCGGAGATGCGGTCGATCCTCAACCGTCTCGTCGAGGGCCGCGGCGTCACCGTCTTGTTCGTGACGCACAGCATCTCCGAGGCCGTCGCCCTCAGCGATCGCGTCCTGGTGTCGAGCCCACGCCCCAGCACGATGGTGGCGGACATCGCCATCGACCTCCCGCGGCCGCGCCGCGCCGATGTCGAGGACGACCCCCGCTTCGTCGAGCTCTGCGCCACCGTCCGCCACGCGCTCCACCAGGGGATGCAATGAACCGGCGGCTGCTGGCCCCGATCATCGGCATCGCCTCCTTCCTGGCGCTGTGGGAGCTCGTCGTCCGTGCCGGCGACGTGCGCCCGTTCGTCCTGCGCGCTCCGTCGCGCATCGTGCGCTACCTCGCCGACCACTTCGGCGACTACAGCGCCGCGGCCTGGGTCACCCTTCAGCACGCGTTCGTCGGCACCATGCTCGGCCTGCTCGTCGCGCTGCTCATCGGCTCGGCGATGGCGGCGTGGTCGTTCCTCGAGCACGCCGCCCAGCCGGTGCTCACGCTGCTGCAGGTCACCCCGTTCGTGGCGTACATCGCCTCCGTCGTGCTCTGGCTCGGCTCGGGCACCCGCCCGGCCGTGTTCATCGTCGCCCTCGTCTGCATGCCCGCCTTCGCCTTCGCAACGGTGGACGGGATGCGCGGCGCCGACCCGGCGGCGCGCGAGCTGCTCGCCTCCGTCGATGCGTCGCGGGCGGAGGTGCTCTGGCGGCTGCGGCTGCCCTCTGCCATGCCGTCGCTGTTCACCACCGCCCGGTACAACATCGGACTCGCGCTGATCGCCAGCTACCTGGTCGAGGGTGGCAACTTCGCCAACGAGGGTCTCGGCGCGATCGGCAAGCGGGCGGCCGCGTTGAACGAGGGCGATGCGCTGTGGGCGGCGATCTTCTCGATGGCGCTGCTCGGCACGATCTCGCTCGTGCTGCTCTCCCTGCTGCAACGGGTGGCGATGGGCTGGCACGTCTCACAGCGGAGCCAGCAGGGCTGACCGGGTACGGTGCAACCGATGGCCGAAGAGACCCCACCGACTGCCGCCGACCCCGCGGCGAGCGCTCAGGCGCTGGCTGCGCTGCGCACCCGCATCGACCAGCTGGATGCGGCGCTCATCGCGATCGTGGCCGAGCGCCTGGCCGTCTGCCGTGAGGTCGCGGCGGTGAAGCAGGGCTACGACACACCGGTCATCCAGCCGGCCCGCGTGCGCGATGTCGTCACCTCCCGCCGGCAGCAGGCCATCGAGGCGGGCGTCGATGCCGACTTCGCCGAGCAGCTGTTCCGCGTGCTGCTCACGGAGACCCACCGCATCGAGGTCGCCGGCCACCGCCCCGACCCGGCACCGGACAAGCAGGCCGCCCCCGGCGAACGCTCGGGCCTCGACACCGTCGCGTCGCGCGTGGATCACGTGGTCGTCGCCGTGCCCGATCTGGCAGCGGCGACGCAGTCGATGACCCACCACTTCGGTTTTCACGAGCTCACCCTCGCCGACCCGCGCCCGGGGGTGGCGGCGCTCGCTGCCGGCGGTGTCACGTTCGTACTCGTCGGCCCGGAGGCCTCGCCCGGCGTCGCCCGCTACCTCGCCGCCCGCGGGCCGGGCGTGCAGCACGTCTCGATCGAGGTGCTCAACGCCGGGTACGCCAGAGCCTGCCTCGGCGACACCGGGGCGCCGCTGCTCACCGAGGTGGCCGTCGACGACGACGGGCACGAGCAGTTCTTCGCCGCCGACGACCCGTCCACCGGGGTGCAGCTGGGCTTCATCTCACGCACGGGTCACCGGGTGGGCGTCGGCACCGCCAACGTGCTGGCGCTGTTCGACTCCCTCGCCGGCTGAGGTCGCCGAAGGCCGCTGCCGCGCAGCGAGTGTCGTTCGAGAACCCGGTCGGCGGTTACCGGTTGGTAGTGTCCTCCACCATGCTCCACCGCATGGTCGCCGGCCTGTCCCTTGCCGCACTGGTGCTGTTCGCCGCGTGCAGCGGTGACGACACCACCATCGGCAGCCCCGTGTCCACCACGATCGCCAACGTGGGCACCGACTCGGTGCCCGGCGACTCGGTGCCGCCCGTGCTCGACGTGGAAGCCGGCAAGCCGTTCCCGGCCGATCGCTGCGACGCCAACAAGGCCGCCGGCACCATCACCTACGTGTCCAGCTACGACTTCGCCGCCGCCGCCTCCATCGTCGACGTGCTGGTTGCACAGTCGAAGGGCTACTACGAGGCGCTGTGTCTCGACGTCGAGATCAAGCCCAGCTTCTCCACCGAGAACTATCCGCTGATCGCGGCCAACGACGCACAGTTCTCGTCCGGCGGCTCGTTCAGCGAGATGGTCGACTTCGCCGGTGCCAACGACGCCGGCTTCGTGGCACTCGCCGTCGAGGGCCGCACGGGCATCGACGCACTGATCACGAAGGACGGCGAGGTGCCCACGCTCGCCGCGATCAAGGGGAAGAAGATCGGCGTCAAGGGCGCGATGACCCCATCGGTGAAGGCGATGCTGGCCAAGGAGGGCATGGTCGAGGGCACGGACTACGAGACCGTCAACCTCGACGGGTTCGACCCACTGGTGCACATCGAGGTGCCCGACATCGTGGGCTTCCCCGGGTTCAAGAGCAACGAGCCCCACCAGCTCGAGGCCGCCGGTGTGGACTTCAAGCTCTACGACCCCAGCGACTACGACATCCCCGGCAGCTTCGGGGTGCTCTACACGAACCTCACCTTCCTGGGCGAGCAGCCCACTGCGGCGCAGGACTTCATGCGGGCCACCATGCGCGGCCTGGCCGACGCAGTTGCCGACCCTGCCGGCGCTGCAGCGATCGCCGTCGATGCCATCAACGCCAACGGCAACGCGCTCGCCCTCTCGCCCGAGGGCGAGACCGCACGGTGGGCCGTGGAGTCCGCCCTCGTCGAGGGCAGCGTCGCCCCTGATGCGCCGTTGGGCCTCCCGCTCGTCGACGAGCTCACCGTCGAGGTCACCACCTACGCCGGCATCGGCCTGTTCGACGGCATCCCGCCGGTCATCGACACGATGGTCGACGCGTCGGTGCTCCAGGGCATCTACGACGAGACCGGCACGGTCATCTGGCCGTCCGGCTGAGCCGGCGTCAGCGCTCGATCATCCGCCCGTAGATCCCCGGCGACGAGCCCTCGATCATCGTCGCCTGCACCGTCGTCGCGTAGAAGCCCACCGCGTCGTCAGCGGGCCATCCGATCGCGGCGTAGCCGTACCCGTCCTCGCGCATCGCGAGCAGCGACGCGAGCAGCAGCCCCTTGCCGATGCCACGGCCACGGTGCTCGCGCAGCACACCGGTCGGGCCGAAGAACCCCTTGGCCGTGGCGTCGTAGCAGGCGAACCCGATGACGGCGCGCTGCTCCACGGCGACGAAGCAGGTCGGCGGGTGGTTGGCCATCGCTGCGGCGCACTCCCCGCTCCAGTTGTCGCGCGAGTCCCCCGGCCAGTGCTCGTCGGCGTTCGACTCGACGAAGCGCACGATCCGACGCAGGTCGGGCGCCAGCGCTCGCCGGATGCTGACGCCCTCCTGCTCGAGGCGGGCGGTCAGCGCGGGGTCGGGCCGAAGGTCGTAGAGCTTGACGAGCATGTCGGCCACTGCGGCCCCCCTACGGATCGGTTCAGGTCGCCAGCACCGTGCGAGCGTGATCGATGTCCTGCTTCAGCTGGCCGATCAGCGCGTCGATGCCGTCGAACTTGCGCTCGCTGCGCAGGAAGTAGTCGAACTCGACGCGGGCGGGCTCGCCGTAGAGGTCGCCGGCGAAGTCCAGCAGATGGGCCTCGAGCAGCGAATGATCGGCGTGCTCGTAGAACGTCGGGCGGCGGCCGAGGTTGATCGCACACGCATACCGCGACCCGTCGGGGCGGTGGTACCAGCCGGCATACACCCCATCGGCGGGCAGGCAGATCGCGTTGGGCACTTCGACGTTGGCGGTGGGGAACCCGAGCAGGCGACCCCGTTGGTCGCCGAGCACCACGACACCACGCGCCTCGAACGGCCGACCGAGCAGGCGTGCAGCCAGCTCGACCTGACCACCGGCCATCGCCCGGCGGATGGCGGTGGAGCTGATCGGCTCGTCGGGCCCGTCGGAACGGCCGACCAGCCCCAGCGGCAGCACCTCGAAGTCGCGCAGTGCACCCAACTCGCGCAGCGTGCCGACGTTGCCCTCGCGTCCACGGCCGAAGTGGAAGTCTTCGCCGACGACCACGAGCGAGGTGGCCAGGCAATCGACCAGCACCCGTTGGGCGAAGCTCATCGGCTCTTCGCGCGACTGCGCCTCGTCGAAGCGCACGACCACGGTGGCGTCGACGCCCGTGGCGGCGAGCAGCTCGAGCTTCTGATCGAGGTCGGTGAGCAGGCGTGGTGCGGACTCAGGCCGCACCACCGACGCCGGATGACGATCGAAGGTGACGACTGCGCTGCGCGCACCAGCCGCGTCGGCGCGCCGGCGGACCTCGGCGATCACCGCCTGATGCCCCAGGTGCACGCCGTCGTACGCGCCGATCGTGATGATGGAGCGCTCACCCGGCCATGGCGAAGTGGAGAGATCGGTGACGACTCGCACGGACCGAAACGCTAGCGGCCGGTCAGTTGGCCGCCACTACCACGGACGGCTTGGCGTCGTAGCCGTCTCTCGCCTCGTACATCGCCAGCAGGTCGCCGTCCGGGCCGAGCACGGCCCACGGGCCGTCGCCGTCGAACCCCACCTCGGCACGGCGCAACGTGCGGCCGTTGCGCACGAGCGCGGCCACATCGGCGCCGATGGTGACGTGCGGGTAGTCGCGCATCGCCTGCGGCAGTGTGAGCAGCTCGACGGCATCGGGGGCCGCCGCGTCCTCCACGGTGAAGCTGCCCACCGCCACCCGCCGCAGGTTGCGCAGGTGGGCACCGCCCCCGCAGAGCCGGCCGAGATCGTCGGCCAGCGTGCGGATGTACGTGCCCTTCGAGCACTGCACCGTGATCGCGTACACGAGCGGGTCGGTGGTCGCCTCCACGTCGAAGCGGCTGACCGTGACGGGCCGCGCGGCTCGCTCGATCTCGATGCCCTCGCGGGCCAGCTCGTGCAGTCGCTTGCCGTCGACCTTCAGCGCGCTCACCATCGGGGGCACCTGCATGATGTGCCCGGTGAGGTGGTCGCGCACCGCCGCCTGCACGGTGGCCGGCGTCAGGCCGTGCATGTCGAAGGAGGCGACGACGTTGCCGGCAGCGTCCAGCGTGTCGGTGGCGGTGCCGAACACGACCTCGCCGGTGTACGTCTTGCCGAGGTCGGTGAGGAAGCGCAGCAGTCGGGTGGAGCGGCCGACACCGACGAGCAGCACGCCGGTCGCGTCGGGGTCGAGCGTGCCGGCATGGCCCACCTGGCGCTCGTTGAAGCGGCGGCGCAGCATGGCCACCACGTCGTGGCTGGTGACCCCCGCGGGCTTGTCCACGACGGCCAGCCCATGGGTGGTGGCCGGGCGGCGGCGGGCCATCAGTCGGCGACGGCGTCGTCGTCGAGCGCCGCGGGACGCTCGGGCAGCGTTGCCTTGTCGTGCAGGATGCGCTCGATGCGCTCGGCGGCTCGGATGGAATCATCGGGCTTGAACGACAGGATCGGCGTCTTCTTGGAGCGCAGCTGGCGCCCCACCGAGCCCTGGATGCGCACGCGGTGATCGCCGAGCGCCTGAAGGATGCCGGCGTCGCCGTCCTCGCCGAGCAGCGAGTCGAAGAACACGATCGCCCGGTTCATCTCCGGGTCGACGTCGATGGCGGTGATCGTGACCAGCGACAGGCGCTCGTCGTCGATGCGCAGCAGCTCGTCGGCGATGACCTCCTGCAGGGAGGTGCTCAGCCGGGCGGTGCGGGGATAGCGATGGGTGGAGGGGGCCGATGGGCGGCGGGGCTTGGTCACGAGCACCACGTCCTTTCTTCTTGCAGCACGTCCACCTCGGGGAACGGCCGGGCAGCCCCGGCCGAGACGAACAGTGACGTCACGATACCGACCGGGCGCCGCGTGCCCGTGGCCAATTCACCGGTGATCAGTCGAAGCGGGGTGCTTCGCGGATGGATCGCTTCAGCTCGGCCAGGCCGGTGCTGGTGGCGATGAGCTCGACGGCGTCCCACAGCCGCGTGGCCTCGTCGCCACGCGGGATCACCGAGATGACCGGCCCGAAGAAGCTGGCCTCGTCGGCCGCGCCCGGGCGGAAGGTGATGATCGGGGTACCCAGATCCGGGCCGGTGCGCGACAGCGCGAGGTCGGTCTCGGCGGCGATGTGGGCGTCGTGCGACTCCTCGTGCACGTGGGTGGCGAGCTGCCTGGGCAGACCGGCCGTCGTCAGCATCTCGGTCATGAAGCCGACTGCGTCGTCGTTGATCTCCGGGCGCCGCTGCTGGCCGTGGAACGCGTCGCCGAGGGCCGTGTAGAGCGCGGCGACGCCCTCGTTACCGTGGCGCAGGCGCACCTCGTCGCACACACGGTGGGCGAGCAGCCCGGCGACGTGCGCGGCACGATGCGGCCCGGTGTACTCGTCGTCGGGACGGCCGGCGTTGATCCGCTGCAGCGAGATGAAGCGCCACTGCACGTCGTAGTTGCGCTGCCGCTGCACCTCGACCACCCAGCGGGAGGTGATCCAGGCCCACGGGCAGACAGGGTCGAAGAAGAACTCCAGATCGGCCATGCCGGCACGCTACCCGCCGTCGAACGATCCGGCTTTGCCGGTCGTGAGACAGCAGTTGGGCCCGCCGACGGCGGTCCAAAGTCAACTCGGGTGAACGGAGAGAGCGAAGCGAACGAGTGAACCCGAAGGTCACACTCGTGCGATCTCGCGCTCTTCGAACGTCTCGATGATGTCGCCGGCCTTGAGATCCTGGAAGTCGCTGAGGCCGATGCCGCACTCGAAGCCCTCGCGGACCTCGCGTGCATCGTCCTTGAAGCGCTTGAGCGACGTGATCGCGCCCTTCCAGATGATCGTGCCGTCGCGCAGGAAGCGCACCTTCGAGCCACGGGTGATCTGGCCGCTGAGCACGTAGCAGCCGGCGATGCCGCCGATGCGTGGCACACGGAAGACCTCGCGGACCTCGGCTTCGCCGGTGACCACTTCCTCGTACTCGGGGGCGAGCATGCCGACCATGGCACGCTCGATGTCCTCGAGCAGCTTGTAGATGATCTCGTAGGTGCGGATCTCCACGCCCTCGGCGTCGGCCATCTCGCGAGCCTTGCGGTCCGGGCGCACGTTGAAGCCGATGAGGGTGGCGTTGGTGGTGGAGGCGAGGCTGATGTCGTTCTCCGTGATGCCGCCGACCGCGCGGTGCACGAAGGCGAGCTTGACCTCGTCGCGCTCGAGGCGCTTCAGCGACTCGGTGACGGCCTCCAGCGAACCCTGCACGTCGGCCTTCAGCACGATGTTGAGGGTGGCGACCTCGCCGGCCTGGATGGAGTTGAAGATGTCCTCCAGCTTGACGCCGGTGCTGAGGCGGGCATCGCCGCGCTGCGCCTTCAGGCGGTAGCGCTGCTCGCGGGCCTCGGCCACGGTGCGGGCCGTCTTCTCCGTCTCCGACGAGCGGAACTCGTCGCCGGCGTTGGGCACGCTCTGCAGACCGAGCACCTGCACCGGGGTGCTGGGGCCGGCGCTCTTCACCTGCTCGCCCTTGTCGTTGATCATGGCGCGGACGCGGCCCCAGGCGGCACCGGCGACGATCGGGTCGCCCACCTTCAGCTCGCCCTTGTCGACGAGGATGGTGGCCACCGGGCCACGACCGACGTCGAGGTTCGCTTCCAGCACGACACCCTTGGCGCGACCCGTCGGGTTGGCGGTGAGCTCCTCGATCTCGGCGACCGCGGCGAGCTGGTCGAGCAGGTCGTCGATGCCGAGGTTCTGCTGTGCCGACATCTCGACGACGATCGTGTCGCCACCCCAGCTCTCGGCGATCAGCCCGTGCTCGGACAGCTCGGCGAGCACGCGCTGGGGATCGGCGTTCTCCTTGTCGATCTTGTTCAGCGCCACGACGATCGGCACTTCCGCCGCCCGTGCGTGGTTGATCGCCTCAATCGTCTGCGGCATGACGCCGTCGTCGGCAGCCACCATCAGCACCACGATGTCGGTGACCTGTGCGCCGCGGGCACGCATCTTTGTGAACGCTGCGTGACCGGGCGTGTCGAGGAAGGTGATCTTGCGACCGTCCACATCCACCTGGTAGGCGCCGATGTGCTGGGTGATGCCACCGGCCTCGCCGGCGACGACGTTGGCCCTACGGATCTTGTCCAGCAGGGTGGTCTTGCCGTGGTCGACGTGACCCATGACGGTGATGACCGGGGCACGCGGCACCTGCAGCGACTCGTCGTCGTCGTCGCTGTCGTCGAACAGCGCCTGCAACTCGAGCTCTTCTTGCTGGCCGGGCTCCACCAGCAGCAGGTCGGCACCGACCTCCAGCGCGAACAGTTCCATCTGCTCGTCGGTGAGGGTCATCGTGGCGGTGACCATCTCGCCGTTCTGCAGCAGGAAGCGGATGACATCGGCAGCGGTGCGGTTCAGCTTGGGAGCGAACTCCTGGGCCGACACGCCACGCTCGACGATGATCGTTCCCTCGGGCACGGGGGCGTTGGTGGCCGTGTAGTTGCTGTTGTAGTTCGGCTGCAACTCATCGAAGTCGCGACGCCGACGTGCACGGCTCTTCTTGCGCGGGGCACGACGCTGGCCGTTGGGCC
>CAYZFZ010000123.1:0-10081 GCA_964477795.1 uncultured Bifidobacterium sp. | reverse complement strand
TGAGCGTCGTCTCCAGCATCGTCGCGTTGTGCGCCTGCAACGCCTTGTAGCGCCCGTCGCGAGGGAGTCCGGCGAGGAACTCGTTCTTCACCACCTGCTGGGTGATCGTGCTCGCCCCCTGCGTGGGCGCGTCGCTGGCGAAGTTCGACAGCAGGGCGCGGAAGAAGCCGCGCAGGTTCACCCCGCGGTGCACGTAGTACTCGTTGTCCTCGACCGCGAGCAGCGCGTCGATGACGGGGACGGGCACCTGGTCGAGGCGGATCGGCTGGCTGTTCTCCCGCTCGAAGACCGCGATCACGTTGTTCGCCGAGTCGTAGACGAGCGTGCGCTGCGACAGCGGCTGGAACTCGGGCAGCTCGACGGGCATCTCCTCGTGAGCGTTGGCGATCCGCCAGACGCGAGGTGCGATCGCCAGCACGACACCGGTGGTGAGCAGCGCGCCCGCCAGGAGGATGGCGACGAAACGGAGGGGCCAGGCCAATCGGTGCACGACGTCATCACGCTAGTTGCGCCACGGCATCAGCCGCCGTCACCCGGGCCTGTACCGTGCCACGCATGACGCATCGCCCCTTCCGCTTCGGCATCCAGGCCTCCTCCGCTCCCACCCGTACGGAATGGGTGTCGCTGGCCCAACGAGCCGAGGGGCACGGCTACGCAGTGCTCACCATGCCCGACCACTTCGGCGACCAGCTGGCGCCCGTCCCGGCGATGATGACGGCCGCCGCCGCCACCACGGAGCTGCGCGTCTGCGCGCTCGTGTTCGACAACGACTACAAGCACCCCGCCGTGCTGGCCAAGGAGCTGGCGACGATGGACGTGCTCAGCGACGGCAGGGTGGAGATCGGCCTCGGCGCCGGCTGGATGCTCAGCGACTACGAGCAGCTGGGCATCCCCTACGACTCGCCGGGCGTGCGCATCGACCGCTTCCTCGAAGGGCTCTCGATCATCAAGCGGAGCATGCAACCCGGTGCCTTCTCCCACACCGGCACGCACTACACGATCACCGGTTACGACGGCCTGCCCAAGCCGGTGCAGGCGAAGGTGCCGGTGCTGATCGGTGGCGGCGGCAAACGGGTGCTGGGCATCGCCGCCCGCGAGGCCGACATCGTCGGCATCAACCCCAGCATGCACGCCGGCGTCGTCGGGCCGGAGGCCTTCCAGCACATGACGGCCTCGGCGGTCGACGAGAAGATCGCCATCGTGCGCGCCGCCGCCGGCGACCGCCTGGGCGACATCGAGCTCAACATCCGCGCATTCCTGGTGAACGTCACCGACGACGGCGCCGGTGCCCGCAGCCGGCTGTCGGGCATGCTCGGCGTCGACGACGAGATGCTGCTCACCTCGCCGTTCGCCTTGATCGGTTCGCCCGCCGAGCTCGTCGAGCGGCTGCTCGAACGGCGCGAGCAGTGGGGCTTCTCGTACGTCATCGTGGGCGCCGAGGACGTCGACAAGTTCGCCCCGGTCGTCGCCGCGCTCGCCGGCAAGTGACCAGCCGGGCGGTCGCCAGCCGATGACGACGATCGCGCTGTGCGGCGCCGGCCGGATCGCGATGGTGCACGCTGCCGCGGCGCTCCGGCTGGGCCACGAACTGGTGGCGGTGGCGTCGCGCACACCGGAGCGGGCCGCGACGTTCGCCGCGATGTTCTCCACCCCGACGTGCTCCACGACCGCGGTCGGCTACGGCGAGCTGCCGCACGGCGCCGAGATCACCATCGTGGCCACTCCCCCGCAGTGTCACACCGCCGACGCGTTGCGCCTGCTGCAGGCGGGTGCGGCCGTCCTGCTGGAGAAGCCGCTGTGCCGCACCATGGCCGAGGCCGACGAACTGGTAGAGGCGGCAGCGCGCCATCGTGGCCGGTTGCTGTACGGCGAGAACCTCGCCTACGCACCCGTCGTGCAGCGGATGATCGGCCTCACCCCGCGGGTCGGGGCGCTCACCCACCTGGAGGTGCGCGCCCTGCAGGGCCTTCCCACCTGGGGTGAGTTCACCAGCGACGAGTGGGGCGGCGGCGCGCTGCTCGACCTCGGCGCGCATCCGCTGGCAGTCGCGCTGCTGGTGGCCAACGCCGGCGGCGAGGGCCGCCCGATCGCGGTGTCCGCTTCGCTGCGCGGCGGTGCAGGGCACGGCGCCGACGAGCACGCGGAGGTCTCGTTGCACTACCGCTCAGGTCTGGTCGGGCGGGTGGTGGCGAGCTGGCAGGGCGAGCCCGAACCGGTGTGGGACGCGCAGGTCGCCGGTGCCACGGGCGTCGTGCGCGCGGAGGTGCTGCCGACTCCGCAGCTGGAGCTGAACGGCACGGAGGTCGCCATGCCGGTGGCAACCGGTGAGCTGGCCACGATCGCCAACCTCGGGTACGAAGCGCAGCTGCAGGCGCTCGTCGACGACATCGGGGCCGGTCGCGAGCCGACGATGAGCGCCCGCTTCGGCCGCGAGGTGCTGCAGGTGACGCTCGCCGCGTACGCCTCTGCCGGCCGGGGAGGTGCGGCGGTGAAGCTGCCGTTCGCGGGCCCGCGCGACCTCACTCCCCTGCAGGTCTGGCGCGGCAACTGACAGCACGCAGCCGTACAGTGGGCGGCCGTACAGTGGGCGGACGGCCGACAAGGAGCAGCAGATGACCACCGGCTTCGATCACCTCTACGTCGAGACCCACGACTGGACGGCGGCCCTCGCGTTCTGGCAGGCGCTGGGCTTCGAGCTCGAGTACGACACCGGGCATCGCTCTGGCGCCCTGCGCCATCCAGCGGGCGGCGCCACCGTGTTCCTCGCCGAGCAGTCGCTGGAGGATCCGCTGGCCACCGAGGTGTACCTCGCGGCGCCGGCGGACTATGTGCTGCCCACCGGCGTGCACGTCGTCAGCCCGTTCGTCGACAGCCACTGGGGCACCAGGGTGGCGATCGTGCAGGACCCGGACGGCCACCGCTTCCGGATCCAGGCACCCACCGCCTGAGCGTTCGTACCCGAGCCGAAAACGGCGACGAGGCCGCGAGTGCCGTGCACCGGCACTCGCGACCTCGTCCGCTTGCGTATGTGTCGCCGCGGCAGCTGCCGCGGTGAGGGAGCTCAGACTGGACGGACCTTGAGGGCTTCGTCGCCCTTGCGGCCCTGGCCGATCTCGAACTCGACGGTCTGGCCCTCTTCGAGCGAGCGGTAGCCCGAGCCGTCGATGTTGGAGAAGTGCACGAACACGTCGGCACCGCCTTCACGAGAGATGAATCCGTAACCCTTTTGTGCATTGAAGAACTTGACGGTGCCGATGGTCATTGCCTGTACCTCTTACTTCTGAGCCGCCCTTGTGACGGACTCAACGCAGCACACTACCTGCCGGGCAGACCGGCGAGTGCACAGTCGGCGCCGGTGTCTCCCGCCCTTGCAGGCCGGGCCGTTCGTCTCTGGACAGTGGGCTCGCGTTGACGACACAGTGACCTCATGTTCAGTGACATGAGCGACGCAGTTGCAGCGATCCGTCCCGTCGACACTCTGGCCGTGCCGCTGGGGCCCGGTGTGCCCGGTGGGTTCCTCCACGCGCTCGGCGAGCGCACCGACTTCGAGGGGCTCGAGGTCTTCGGCGCGCTGCTGCCCGACCTGTACCAGCTGTTCATGCACCCCCACGTGCACTACCGCAGCGGCTTCTTCGGGCCGGCCGAGCGATTCCTGCGCGACGCCGGTGCGTCGGTCGACTTCGTGCCCGCCGACTTCCGCCGCTTCGAGCCGGTGCTGCAGCACCTCAAGCCGCGGGTGATGGCGACGTCGGCCGCTCCCCCGGTGGACGGCTGGGTCAGCCTCAGCGTGCACGCGGGCGCGTCGGTCGACGAACTGCACCGCGCCGGCGAGGATCCGGAGCGCTTGCTGATCGTCGAGGTCAGCCCTCACTTCCCGCGCACGTTCGGGGCCGGCGAGTTCTCGCATCGCCTGCACGTCGACGAGATCGACTTCCTGGTGGAGAGCGACCGCGAGCCGCTCAACCTCGCCGACGCGCCGCCCACCTCGGTGGAGGTGGCGATCGCCGACCACGCGATGGCGTACTTCCACAGTGGTTGCACCCTGCAGACCGGCATCGGCGGCATCCCCAGCCAGGTGGCCAAGATGCTCGCCGACGGCCCGCTGGAGGACTTCGGCATCCACTCGGAGATGT
Organism: uncultured Bifidobacterium sp.; assembly: GCA_964477795.1. GTDB lineage: Bacteria > Actinomycetota > Acidimicrobiia > Acidimicrobiales > Ilumatobacteraceae > UBA668. The sequence goes on along the minus strand of CAYZFZ010000123.1, from coordinate 5,948 downwards.
TCACCACCGGGCTGATGAAGCTGCACCAGGCGGGCAAGGTCACGAACCAGCGCGGCAGCGCGTTCGACGGCTTCTCGGTCACCACGTTCGCGGCCGGCGTGCCCGAGCTGTACACATGGCTGCACGAGAACGAGGAGGTGCGCTTCCTGCCGGTGCGCGTGATCAACTCGCCCGAGCTCATCGCCCAGAACCGGCACATGGTGACGATCAACGGCGCCTTGGCGGTCGACCTCGCCGGCCAGGTCGTGGCGGACACGATCAACGGCAAGCAGTTCTCCGGCATCGGCGGTCATGAGGACTTCGTCAGCGGGCCTGGGCTCTCCGCCAACGGGCGCAGCCTCATCTGCGTGCCGTCGTCGACGATGGTGAACGGTGAGCTCGTCTCGCGCATCTTGCCCAGCCTGCCCTCGGGCTCGGTGATCAGCACCCCGCGCCACCAGGTGGACGTCGTGATCACGGAGTACGGCACGGCCGAGCTGCAGGGCCGCACGATCCGCGAGCGCGCGGTCGCCCTGGCCTCCATCGGGCACCCGGACATGCGCGACGATCTGCTCGCCGTCGCCCAGAACTGGCCGCAGGACTGAGCAGGTCGCGCGCCGGACACGGCACACTGAGCACATGGCTTCACGTCGGACACATCTCGACACGTTGCGCGACGGCTTCTTCGATGTGCTCGTGGTCGGCGGTGGCATCAACGGTGCCGTCACGTCGGCGGCACTCGCCGGCCGTGGCGCCTCGGTTGCGCTGATCGACCGCGGCGACTTCGGGCACTTCACCAGCCAGGAGTCGTCCAACCTGGTGTGGGGAGGGTTCAAGTACCTCGAGCACTACGAGTTCCTGCTCGTCTTCAAGCTGTGCCGTTCGCGCAACCGCCTGATGAAGGCCTATCCGGACAACATCAAGGAGATCAGCTTCCTCGCCAGCCTCGACAACACGTCGCCGTACCCGCCGTGGTTCGCGTCGTTGGGCGCGCTGGGCTACTGGATCATCGGCCAGTTCGGCACCCGCTACCCGCGCCTGCTCAGCAAGGAGAAGATCCGCGAGGAAGAGCCGGTCATCGACACCACCAACGTGCGCGGCGGCATCGAGTACCGCGACGCCTACCTCATCGACAACGACTGCCGCTTCGTGTTCTCCTTCGTCCGCTCGGCGCTGGAGGCCGGCGCGACCGCGGCGAACTATGTCGAGCTCGTGTCCGCCGAGCGCCAGGGCGACCGTTGGGTGGCCCAGCTGCGCGACGTCGACACGGGCGAGGAGCTCACCACGTCGGCGAAGGTGCTCGTCAACGCCGCAGGCCCGTTCGTCGACCAGCTGAACAGCACATGGCACGCGCACACCGACCACCGCATCGTCTACTCCAAGGGCATCCACCTGGTGGTGCCACGGCTCACCACCGATCATCACCAGCGGGTGCTCGCCTTCTTCGACGACACGCAGCGGCTGTTCTACGTGATCCCGATGGGCTCGCGTTCCGTGATCGGCACCACCGACACGCGCATCGACGAGCCGTTCACCCACGTGGACGACGAGGACCGCGCCTTCCTGCTGTCGCAGATCAACGCCCGGCTCGATCTCGAGCGGCCGCTCACCGCCGCGGATGTCATCGCCGAACGCTCCGGCGTGCGGCCGCTCGTCGTCAACACCGGCGGCGCCGACCAGCGCGACGTCGACTGGACGTCGCTGAGCCGCAAGCACGCAATCGAGACGGATCGTCGCGCCCGCCTCGTCACGATCTTCGGCGGCAAGCTCACGGACTGCCTCAACGTCGGTGAGGAGGTGGCCGAGGCGGTCGAGTCGCTGGGGGTGCCGCTCGAGCGCGACCTGAAGAACTGGTACGGCGAGCCGGCGAGGGCCACCCGCAGCGAGTTCTACCGCCAGGCGCGCCTGATGAAGATCGACTCGCTGCGCTCGAAGCCCGACGTCGAGCCCCTCAGCGACCGGCTGTGGCGCCGGTACGGCCGCCGCGCGTTCTCCATGCTGGAAGCGATCCGCGACGATCCGCGCATGGGCGAGGACATCATGGAGAACGCCGACTACCTTCGTGTGGAGCTGCAGCTCGCGGCCACCACCGAGATGATCACGAAGCTGGAGGACTTCATGCGCCGCCGCTCGAAGATCGAACAGGTCATCAGCGACGACGTCATCCGCCACAGCGGCGGCCTCGACGAGGTGGCCAAGATCCTCTTCGGCGACGACGCCGAACGGCGATTGCAGGAGTACCTCGGCGGCTGAGCCTGCCGGCCCGGACCGCCTGCTTGTGCGCTTGTGCAAAGCTGCCCCGCATGATGGGAACCCGGAAAGCCACGCTCACGCGCCGACCGCTGCGATCCGTTCGCTCGCTGGTTGCCGCCTCCACCGTTGCCGCCGCCTCGATCGGCGCCTACACGATCAACGCACCCTCTGCGTTCGCTGCCCCGCCCGGCTTGAACGCGCCCGGCCGCGTGTACCCCGCGGTGAACACGTTGATGGCGTTCAGCGGCACCGATGGGGTGTCCGGCGACAACCGTGTGATCTCGGTGTCGGGCATGGTGAACGGGCCGCTCGGCTGCAACCCGAACGCGGGGAACGGCTACGACATCGACGACTGCCCGCGCGTGCAGATAGACCTCAACACGTCGTTCGGTGCAGGCCTGTTGCGCATCCCGGGCAACACGGCCATCACCGACCTCGACGGCAGCCCCGACGTCGACATCATCCTCGCCGCCTCCGGCGCGGTCATCGACAACGCCACCGACCCGAACGGCGGCGACAGCCTGCTGTTCCACATCAACGGCACCGAGACCCAGCTCAACGACACGCTCGGCGACCTCCAGTTCGTGCCGGCGCCCGGCTACGAGGAGAAGGAGAGCGCCGACGGTGTGCTGCCGAACCTGAAGATCCAGGCCATCCAGGGCAACGGCGTCGACAACGTCACCAAGTACACGTACATCAAGGTCGAGGGCACCAACACGGGGCCCGCCTTCGGTGCTCCGGCCGCGCCGCAGAACGCCAGCGCGGGTGCCACCAACGACTACGTCGATCTCGTGTCGGTGGTCGACAACGAGATGTGCAACCTCGCCAAGTGCGGGGCGCCGTTCTCCAACCCCGGCAAGGCCGAAGGCGACGACCAGATGCTCGTCGTGGCGTGGCTGGCGGAGAGCTCGTGCGGCACGTTCAGCCTGCGCGGCGGGGCCTTCACCACCATGGGCAGCGGCAGCCTCAGCAGTGTGCACAGCTTGCTCACCACCGGCCAGGGCCTCACCACCGACCAGGCGCTGCCGATCGAGCTCTCGATCTCGCCCACCGCGCTGGCACTCGACCTGTCGGCACAGACCGGCGGACCGCTGAACGACACCACCGTGTTCGCCGGTCTCGGCGACATCAGCGAGGTGCGCTACGCGCTGTCGCTGATCCACTTCAACGCACCGGCCAGTGACACCACCTGCCACATGAACCTCACGGTGAGCGACCTCGGCAACAACGGCACGCCCACCTCGTACGTCGGCTCCGCGATCGGCGGCTCCGAGCCGCCCAACCCCGGCTACGAGGTGCCGAACGCATTCGGTGCCACCACCTCGGTCACGTTCAACGTGAAGGACACGCACCCCGGTGTCACGATCAGCCAGCTTCTGCCGGGCGCCGCGGGCGACCCGGCCGGGCCCAACAAGCCGTCCTCCTTCAAGATCACCTTCGACGAGGCAATCGACACGGCCAGCTTCGACGCGACCGATCTCGACCTCGCCACGAGCACCGCCGCTGGTGCCGCGTTGGGCGGATTCGTCCCTGTCACCCCGGGCCTGGTCTACTCGGTGCCTGTCCTCGCGACCGATGACGGCGACATCACGGTGACGTTCTCCGGCACCGTCTACGCCGCCGGGCACGACGGCGACGCCACCTACGCGAACGACACCCCCGCGTACGACGACGACACCATCGAGTGGGACCAGACCGGCCCCACGATCACCATCGCGCCCGCCCCCGGGCAGGGCGACCCGACGTCGTTCACCCCGATCGTCTTCGAGGTCACCGTCGGCGAGGCGCTCACCACCGCGGCAATCGAACTGACGCCGTCCGACATCGACATCACCGGCACCGCGGGTGCCACCACGGCGGCCGTGTCGCAGCCCGATCCGCTGGACTTCACCACCTTCCTGGTGTCGATCACCGGCATGGGCCCCACGGGCGAGGTCACGGTCGAGGTCGGCGCGAACGCCATCTTCGACACGGCCTTGAACCCCAACGACGCCAGCGGCACCTCCACCGTGCACTGGGAGGAACCGGCGGTTGACAACATCCCACCCACGGTGACGATCAACCAGGGCGTCGGGCAGAGCGACCCGACCTCCGACCCGACCATCACGTACGACGTCGTCTTCTCCGAACCCGTCACCGGCTTCGCCACCGGCGACGTCACCATCGCCGGCACCGCCGGCGCCACCAGCGCAGCCGTCAGCGGCGGCCCCACCAACTACACCGTCACCGCCTCCGGCATGAGCACCACCGGCACCGTCACCTTGACCATCGCCGCCGGCAAGGCAACCGACGCAGCCCTCAACCCCAACGACGCGTCCACCTCCACCGACAACACCGTCCAATGGAACCAACCGGCTGTCGACAACATCCCACCCACGGTCACCATCAACCAGGGCGCACTCCAGGCCGACCCGACCTCCGACCCGACCATCACGTACGACGTCGTCTTCTCCGAACCCGTCACCGGCTTCGCCACCGGCGACGTCACCATCGCCGGCACCGCCGGCGCCACCAGCGCAGCCGTCAGCGGCGGCCCCACCAACTACACCGTCACCGCCTCCGGCATGAGCACCACCGGCACCGTCACCTTGACCATCGCCGCCGGCAAGGCAACCGACGCAGCCCTCAACCCCAACGACGCGTCCACCTCCACCGACAACACGGTCCAATGGAACCAACCCATCGGCGACATCACCCCGCCAACGGTGACGATCAACCAGGGCATCGGGCAGAGCGACCCCACCAGCCTGCCCACGATCGTGTTCGACGTCGTGTTCTCCGAGCCAGTCGCCGGCTTCGCCACCGGCGACGTCACCCTCGCCGGCACCGCCGGCGCGACCACGGCCACCGTCACGGGGTCGGGCAGCACGTACTCGGTCAGCGTCGCCGGCATGAGCACCACCGGCACGGTCACAGCCAGCATCGCCGCCGGGGTCGCCACCGACGCAGCGTTGAACCCCAACACGGCGTCCACCTCCACCGACAACATGGTGCAGTACTCGGCCACGATGACGATCAGCACACCTGGCGGCGCGGTCTCCATCTCCGCGTCCGGGGGCACGCTGACGTCGTTCACGTCGTCGTCGCCGCAGGTGCCGCCACCGGGCAACCTGTCGATGCCGTACGGCCAGCTGTCGTTCAGCGCCACCACCACGCCGAACGGCTTGGTGACCTTCACGCTGGTGCTCCCCGCCGCGCCGATCGACTACGTGAAGCTGGTCGGTAGCACTTGGCTGTCGTTCACGTGGAACGGCGAGACGGGCGCGCAGATCAACGGCAACACGGTGAGCATCACGATCCGCGACAACGGTCGCGGCGACAGCAACCTGGCACCAGGTGTCGCCACCGACCCCGGCGCACCGGTGTTCGCAGCCCTGGTCATCCCCGCCACCGGCGCCGACAGCCGCACGCCGGTGCAGCTGGCCGCACTGCTGATGCTGGCGGGCATGGCCGCGGTGTTCACCGGCCGCCGGCGCGGGCACGCGGCCTGAGCGGGCGCCGCCGTGTGGCGCACCACGCGCCACACGGCGGCCAACCGATGAGTCGCGGGCGCCGTCCAATAGCCTGTGAACGCAGGCGCAGCGCGCCACGCTGCGGGAAGGGCCCCGATGTCGAACGCGATCTCGATCCGCACGCTGGTGAAGACGTTCGGCACCACGAGGGCGCTCGACGGGCTCGATCTCGAGGTGGCCACCGGTGAGGTGCACGGCTTCCTC
>CAYZFZ010000122.1:5028-10095 GCA_964477795.1 uncultured Bifidobacterium sp. | reverse complement strand
CGATCGCAACTCGTCACCGAGGAGCGGTTCTGACCGCCCTCCTGCTCGACACGAGCGTGCTGATCGCCGTCGAGCGACGAAGGCTCGATCTCGATCGATTGATCGCCGACGATGACGAGCCCGCGATCGCTGCCATCACCGCAGCAGAGCTCGGTGTCGGAGTCGAGCTCGCAACGGGGCGGCGAAGGCTGAATCGCAGAGCGTTCGTCGAGGAGCTGCTCGAGGTGCTCCCTGTCATCGCGTACGACATCGACGTCGCGCGGGCCCACACCACACTTCTCGCAGCCGTCCGGCGCGCCGGCCGACCCAGAGGAGCGCATGATCTGATCATCGCCGCAACGGCGCTGGCGACGGCCCGAACGGTCGTGACCGCGGATCTCACCGGCTTCGATGGCCTCCCCGGCGTCGTCGTGCGAACGCCGGGCTGACAGCAGTTGACGCTACGGGGCGGGTCAGTTGACCTTGAGCGCGCTGCTGAAGATCTTCCTCGGCTTCAGCTCGGTGGCGATGCGGTGGGCGATCTCCTGGAACGCCTGCGCCAGCTCGCTGGACGGGTCGGCGATCGTGATGGGCACGCCGCTGTCGCCGCCCTCGCGCAGCGCGGCCACCAGCGGCAGCTTGCCGAGCAGGGGCACGCCCAGCTCGTCGGCCAACTCCTGGCCGCCGCCGGCCCCGAAGATCTCGTACCGCTTGCCGTCGTCGCCGGTGAACCAGCTCATGTTCTCGATGATGCCTTTGACCGGCAGGTTCACCTTCGCCGCCATCGCGGCCGACAGCGAGGCCACCTTCTGCGCGGCCGGCTGCGGGGTGGTGACCACGTAGACCTCGCCGCGGGGCAGGTACTGGCTGAGGCTGAGCGCGATGTCGCCGGTGCCGGGCGGCATGTCGATGAGCAAGAAGTCGGGGTCGTCCCAGAACACGTCGGCGAGGAACTGCTCGAGCGCCTTGTGCAGCATCGGGCCGCGCCAGATGATCGCCTGGCCCTCGGGCACGAAGTAGCCGATCGACATGCAGGTGACGCCGTGGTTCGCCGGCGGGATGAGCATGTCGTCGATGACGACGGGGTCGCGGTCGGCGCCGAGCATGCGGGGGACGGAGTAGCCGTAGATGTCGGCGTCGACGATGCCGACCTTGTAGCCCTGGCTGGCGAGCGCGACGGCCAGGTTCACCGTGACGCTGCTCTTGCCGACGCCGCCCTTGCCGCTGGAGATCAGCAGCGGGCGGGTCTTGTTGCCGGGCTCGTTGAACGGCACGGCCTTGCCCTCGGCGTGGCCGTGGCCTCCGCTGGGTGCGGCGTGGCTGTGGCCGCCGAGCTTGGCGCGCAACGCCTCACGCTCCTGCTCGGTCATCACCGTGAAGTCGAGCGAGTAGCCGGTGACCCCGGGCACCTGGGTGACCGCGGCGCCGACCCGGTTCTGGATCTCGTTGCGCAGTGGGCAGCCGGCAACCGTGAGTGCGATGAGGACGGACACGTTGCCGTCGTCGCCGACGCGCACGTCGCGCACCATGTCGAGGTCGACGATGCTGCGGTGCAGCTCGGGATCTTCCACGGGACGCAGGGCATCGATGATCTGATCGTGCGAGGGGGCGGGCATCAGTGTCTCCGTGGCTCGTTGGCGGCGCGTCCGAATTACCACTACGCGCATAGGTAGAATATCGGCGTGTCCGCGAACTCGCCTTCCTCGACTGGGCCGTCGTTCACCAGCCCGACGTTCACCAGCACGGTGTCGGCGATCACCGATGCGTTCGGCGACCCCACCCGCCGGGGCATCTACCTTTTCGCCCGCGAGGCTGCTGGTGGCGTGACGGCCACGCTCGTCGCCGAGAAGTTCGGCGTGCACCCCAACGTCGCCCGCCACCACCTCGACAAGCTCGCCGCGGGCGGCTACCTCGAGGTCGCGGTCGAGCGCGCCGAAGGCGCCGGTGCCGGCCGCCCCAGCAAGCACTACCGAGTTCCCGCCGATGCGAAGGTCGATCTCACCGCCGATGTGCCGGTGCACAGTGACGATCTCGTGCTCTCCCTGCTCGGGCGGGCGCTGGCGTTGCTGCCGCGCGACGCCGCCGAGCGGATGGCCGAGGAAGTGGGGCAGGAGTACGGGCGGGCGATGGCCCAGGGCCTGGCTGGCCGCGACCTCGCCGCCGGCCAGCGCAGCCTGCGCTCGGCGATGCAGGCCGTCGCCGACGCGCTCACCGCCCACGGCTTCGCTGCCCACGCCGATCAGCGCAACAACCAGCTGCGCATCGTGAACAACCACTGCCCCTTCGGCGACGTGGCCATCGAGCACCCGGTCATCTGCGCGGTCGACCGCGGGATGGTGAAGGGCATGCTCACCGCCCTCTACGGCGACGCCGACGTCGCCACCATGCAGTCCCTGGCGCGCGGCGACACGTTCTGCGCCACGTCCGTCTGAGGACTCTGTCCCCGCAGCGCTCTACCGGCGCCGCCACTTGCTCATCCACCAACAACAGGTCGAGATCACACTGCACCCCCGTCAGCGGTCCGGGAACCCGCCCGATGACGACCGGCTGCGGCTCAGCCATGCGATGCCAAGCATGATCCCGAACGCTGCAAGCCCCGCGCAGGCACCGGCGACGGCGCCAATCCAGGGCGAGGCATCACGCATGAACGTGTACTCGCCGTACGACCTGGCCCCTGGCTGCTCGACCTGAAGGCTGCCGACCAGTTCGTTGCCGATGAAGTGCCATCCAAGCCCTGCTCCGAGCGCGCACACGATCGAGGCGGAGACAAGGGTGCGCCGGATCGTCATGGCACGATCGTAGAGGTCTCTCGCAATCTGGCCAGGCCTCCCTGGGCAGCTCCTGCACCGATCCGTGGGGTTGACACGCACTCCGAATTGCGCACCTCGAGTCCGTCCTAGGGTTGCGCGGCGAGCGTGACGGCCTGCTGGCACTCGGCGGGTGCAACGTCGATCATCCGCTGTGTGATCGGGAAGCCGTCGGCGCGGGGTAGATGCCCAGCCCGGACGTCAGGCTGTAGCACGGGGTGCTACAGTGCGCGTGTGGCACGGATGATCGCACAGCGTGAGCTTCGCAACGACAGCGGCGAGATCATGCGCGCGCTGGACCGTGGGGAGTCCTTCATCGTGACGCGCAACGGCACACCCGTCGCAGAGCTGACGCCGATGCGCCGTCATCGCTTCGTGGCGACCGACGTCGTCGTGGCGATGTTCCGCCATGCGCCGGCGGTCGACTCCGGCCGGTTCCGGGCCGACCTCGACGACGTCGCGAACCAGGACGCCGCACCGCGTGGCTGACGAGCGTCGACCGCGTGGGCTGCTCGACACGTCGGTGATCATCGACCTCGAGCGACTCGACCCGGCTCGGCTTCCCCTCGAATCCGCTGTCAGTGCCATCACCATGGCCGAGCTCGCTGCGGGTCCACATGCAACGCCCGACCCCGCCGAGCGCGCTCGGCGGCAGGACCGGCTGCAGCGGGCCGAGGCTGTCTTCGATCCATTGCCGTTCGATTCCGAAGCGTCTCGCGCGTTCGGCCGCATCTACGCCGCCGTGGTCGCCGCAGGACGGAAGGCCCGCGGCGCTCGAGCGGTCGACCTGTTGCTTGCTGCGACGGCGTGTTCAGCCGGACTACCCCTCTACACGCGCAACCCGGACGACTTTCGAGCGCTCGCCGGCCTCGTCGACGTCGTCGCCGTCTGACGAGGGTGCAGCGGAGAGGTCGATCGTGCCCGACCCGGTCGCCGCCTTCGCCCGGCGCCCCAAATCGAAATACCACCGTGGGTGCATCGGTCGTGGCGATGGACGCGCGCGATCCATCTGGATCTGCAATGCGAAACCGGTAGTCAACATGATCGAACACGTGTACGATGTTGCACATGAGCATGATCGACGAACTCGCCCCCCAGATCCTGCTCACACCCGCTGAAACGGCCGCCGCTGTGCGCGAGTGGGAACAACGCAGCGCCGTGCTTGCCCTTGCCGTACGCCGCCTGGAGACCTCTGGTGACTGGGCCACCGAGGGGGTGTTGTCGATGAAGGCCTGGCTGCGCCACCAGGCGCGTATGTCCGACCAGCGCGCCAACGAACTGCTGGCCACCGGCCGCTTCCTGGATGCCTGCCCCGCCTTCGCCGAAGCCGCGTTGTCGGGGACGCTGTCGGGGTCGCAGATCGCGGTCGCCCGTCGGCTCCACCGACCCAAGTACACCGCACTGCTCGCCGATGCCCAGGCCGAACTGGTCGAGCTGTTGGCACCGTTGGACATCGACGACACTCTGCGTGCCGTCGACCACTGGAAAGTCTGTGCCGACGCCGTCCTCGACGACACCACCCCACCGTTGGAGGCGCCGTCGGAGTTGACCTTCGCGCGGACGTTGGACAACGAACTGCACGGCAGCTTCCATCTCGCCGATGGTGCGGCGACCGAGTTCGAGAAGGCGATCGCGAACGCGATCACCTGGGACGGTGAGACCGAGACCCGCACCCTGCCCGAACGGCAAGGTGACGCCCTGTTCGACATCGCTGCGTTCTTCAACAAGCACCACCACAGTGCCGGTACCCCCAAGCACCTGCCCACGATCAGCATCTCTGCCGACATCACCACCGTCACGACCGACCATCCGGAGGGTGTCAACGACGACACCGGCCGACCCGTCTCCCCGGCATGCACCGCCACCTACCTGTGTGACTGCAAGATCCACACTATCTTGCGCACCGCCGACGGGGCGCCGGCCGCCTTCGGACGCGCGACGTACACGGTGCCACGCAAGCTGATGCGCCAGTTGGTCGCCCGCGACGGCGGCTGCCGCGTCAAGTACTGCACCCGCAAAGCCTGTTTCACCGACGCCCACCACATCCACTACTGGGAACACGGCGGCCCCACCGACTACGACAACCTGCTCCTGCTCTGCCGGCGGCATCACCTGTTGATCCACCAACAACACGTCGAGATCACACTCGAGCCCAATGGCGACGCCACCTTCACCTGGCCCAACGGCACCACCCACACCACCCACCCCCGCGGCGCCCCACCCACACGCAAACCACCAAGAACCTGACCACCAACCAACCCGACCAGTTCAACGTGCGCCC
>CAYZFZ010000122.1:0-5018 GCA_964477795.1 uncultured Bifidobacterium sp. | reverse complement strand
CCCCCACCACCCCCCCCCCCCCCCCCCCCCCCCCCCAGTGCACGGGCCCCCCGCGCCCGCCCCGCCCCGGGCGCACGCCCGCGCCCCCACGCTGGCAACCGCACTCGGGCCCTTGCCCGCCACCGCGAGATCAGGCACGCTGCACTCGTGGGGAGAGGCTCGTGACCAAGGACTGGGTTCGATGGCACGACGCGTACGCCGATCCCGACAGCGAACTCTCCCGTCGGCAGAACGACGTGGTGGCAGCGTTGACTGCAGCACTCGAGAGCGCCCCATCGGGTCCGATTCGAGTGCTCTCACTCTGCGCCGGCGACGCGCGTGATCTGTCGCGTGCGCTGCACGACCATCCGAGGGCGCCCGACGTCGTCGGGTTGGTCGTCGAGATGGATGAGGATCTGGCATCGAGGGCGCGAGCAAACCTCTCGGAGTTCGAGCACCGCCTCGCAGTGGCCTGCGCCGACGCGTCAGATCCGAACGTGTGGCAGGGGATCCTGCCGGTCGACCTGCTGATCCTCGTCGGCATCTTCGGCAACATCAGCGACGACGACATTCGAGCAGTGATCGATGCCGTACCGACGATGTGTCGACTCGGCTCCTCCATCGTGTGGACACGGCACCGACGCCCACCTGACATGACGCCGGTGATCGCTGCGTGGTTCGCTGAAGCCGGATGCGAGTCGCAGTCCTTCAGCTCGCCAGGTCCCAACCGCTACGCAGTCGGAGCCGAGCGGTACACCCGACCACGGGTACCACGCGTGTTGCCGCAGCTGCCAATTCGCTTCGTCGACACGAGCGCATAGCGGATGCCGGCCCCGATCCGTCGCGGACCTCAACGCGCTGCGGCACGGACCGCGTCGATGACGGCGACGACGGGCTGGTTGGCGTCGATGATGGTGGCGCCGGCGGCTCGGTATCGGATCACTGGGACGGGGCAGCGTCCATCTCGTCGTCTGCGTCCTTCGCGATCCGTCGCCGCACCGGCTTCGCGGGTTCCCGATGCGTTCTGCGTACCGGCAGGACTTCATGGAGATCGTCGACGTGATCCAGCGCCACGGCTACCCGGTCGAGTTGCCGGAGTTCGATGCCCACCAATGGTGGGCGCTCGATCCACGAGCTCGGTCCGCCGAGGCGTGACGTCCGATCCGCCCGACCTTCGGGTCGACCGCTCGGGGGGCTCGACTACCTCCAACGTTTGCCTGTCACGCCAGAAGCTGAGGTCGTCGGCATCCCAGGCGAGCTCGCCCATCCGCTGGAGCTCGCGAACGATCGTCGACTTGTCAGTGCCGGAAAGGCCCGCCACCCAGCACAGCGCCATGACCCGAGTCAACCAAGCTGGGCGCCGAGGCGACGGATCTGCTCCGCATCGCCCGGCACTGCGGTCCAGGGCAATCCGATCGCGTCCTTGTCGGTTTGATCCCTGAATCGCGGGATGACGTGCAGGTGGAAGTGGAACACGCTCTGCCAGGCGTCGACGCCGCTGCAGTTCAACAGGTTCACACCGTCCGCCCCGAGGCGACCCCTCGCCCGGCGGGCAACCTCCTGTGCGAGTTCGACGCATGCGGCGAGATCGTCGGTCGACACGTCGAGCAGGTCGGTGGAGTGTGCCCGCGGCACCACCAGCGCATGGCCGTGGGTGACCGGGTTGATGTCCATGAACGCGACCGCTCGCTCGCTCTCGGTGATCGTCGTCGACGGCAGCGCGCCGGTGACGATCAGGCAGAAGATGCAGTCGGGTTCGGCACCCACAGCGGGAACAGTACGCAAGAGAGCGGGGTAGGGTCGCGCGTACCCCGCCCGACTCGGAGGATCACTCTCATGGCTGCATCGACCCCCACGACGCTCAACAACATCGGCGTCACCATGTTCACCGTTGCCGACCCGGATGCGGCGCTCGCGTTCTACACCGAGAAGCTGGGCTTCGAGGTGCGCGCCGATGTGCGCTTCGGCGAGCACGGCGAGAACCGGTGGCTGGAAGTCGCCCCACCCGGGTCGCATGCCCGGCTGTCGCTGAACCCGCCGATGGGCAACCAACCCGGCGGTGGCACGATCGGTATCGACTCCACCGACGTGATGGCCGAGCACGCCCGCCTCACCGCGATCGGCGGCATCGACATGGACCCGGCCCCGGTGCGCGTGCCCGGCGCGCCGCTGCTGTTCATGATGCGCGACCCCGACGGCAACCACCTCGCGATCGTGGAGCCCGCACCCGGCGCCTGACCCGTCGGCCAGCCGTGGCCAGCAGCGGCCAGCTGCTACTTGCGCAGGTGGGCGTACTCGATCACCCGGTGCATCACTGCGTCGCCGCTATCGGGCATCGAGGTCGTGTTGGCGACGCTGCCGCAGGCGAACGGCGGCTGCGGGTCGTACTCGATCATCAGCTGCGCGGCCTCGGCCGCGGTGCGGTCGACCAGCAGCTCCACCAGACGCAGCGCCATGTCGATGCCGCTGGACACGCCGGCGGCGGTGATGATGCGGCGGTCGAGGTGCTCCACCACCCGCTGCGGCGTGGCGATCGCGCCGTGCGCCTCCAGCTCGGGGTAGCAGGCCCAGTGGGTGGTGGCCGTCAGCCCCTGCAGCAGCCCGGCCGCGCCGAGCACCAGCGAGCCGGTGCACACCGACGTGGTGTAGGTGGTGGTCGGGTGCGCGTCGCGCACCCACGCGACGACCTCCTCGTCGTGCACCAGCGGGCGGGTGCCCACGCCGCCGGGGAAGACGATCACGTCGGGGCGGGGGAAGTCGGCGAACGTGCCGTCGGCGGTGATGCCGAGGAAACCGTTCTCGCTGCGGATCTCGCCGCGCTGGTGGCCGATGAACGTCACGTCGATCGACGGGATGCGCTGCAACACCTCGTAGGGGCCGATGCCGTCGAGCGCGGTGAACTGGGGGAAGAGGGGGATGACGACCTGCAGGTTGCTCATGGGTGGGGGCCTTTCGGGCTGGGAGGGATGGCGGGGCGCCTACGCGACGACCCGGAAGCGACGGCGGTAGGCGTCGGGTGCCACGCCGATGCGCCGCTGGAACGCCCGCCGCAACGTCTCGGCGGTGCCGAAGCCGCAGCGGGCGGCGATCACGTCGAGTGTGTCGCCGGTGGTCTCCAGCTCGTGGCGCGCCGCCTCGAGGCGGACACGTTCCACGTAGCGCCCGGGCGTGTCGCCCACCTCTTCGGTGAAGACGCGGCTGAAGTGGCGCACGCTCATCGCTGCAGCGGCGGCCAGGACGGGGAGGCGGTGGTCGCCGCCGGGGGCAGCCTCCACGAGCGCTTGCACAGCGCGCACGGTGGACCGTTCGGCGCGTGGTGCCCACACCGGAGCCGCGAACTGGGTCTGGCCGCCCGGCCGGTGCAGGAACATCACCAGCCAGCGGGCCACGGTCTGGGCGATGTCGCTGCCGTGGTCGTCCTCCACGAGTGCGAGCGAGAGGTCGATGCCGGCGGTGACACCTGCGCTCGTCCACACGGCGCCGTCGCGGACGTAGATCGGGTCGGGATCCACGGACAGCGTCGGGAACTCGTCCTGCAGGCGTTCTGCCCGTGCCCAGTGGGTGGTCACCCGCCGCCCGTCGAGCAGACCCGCCGCCGCAGCCAGAAAGGTGCCGGTGCACACCGTCGCCACCCGGCGGCAGTGGGGCGCTGCGGCGGCGATCCACTCCACCAGCACCCGGTCGCGGTAGGCCTCGAACACGCCCCACCCGCCGGGCAGCACCAGCGTGTCGACAGGTTGCCGGGGGTCGGGAAGCAGGTCGGAGGCGAGCGTGAGGCCGCTCTCGCACGCGATGGGGCCACCGCTGACGGACACCACTCGCACGCGGTAGCCGGCCGCGCCGGGCCGCTCGTGGTGCACCACCTGGGTGGCCGAGGAGAACACCTCGAAGGGGCCCACGAGGTCGAGCGACTGCATGCCCGGGAACGCGACGATGGCGATCTCGCGGGGAGCAGCGACTCGGTGGGGCATGCCGCCAGCCTGCAGCAGCGAATCCATGTCGTCAATGACACGTTTCCCACGGATTCGGCCATCGGCCGTCCCGGTCCCGGCCACGGGTACCATGGCTCCCGCTCTCCGTACCGAAAGGACCCACGTGGACGTACGCATCGGCGTCACCCAAACCCCTCGCGAGATCAGCCTCGAACTCGCCGACGATCTCGATCGTGCCGCCCTCAAGTCCAAGATCGAGGCCGCGCTCACCGGCGCCGTCGACGTGCTGTGGCTCACCGACAAGAAGGGCCGCGACGTGGCCGTTGCCGCCGCCAAGATCGCCTTCGTCGAGCTGGGCGCTGCCGAGGGCGAGCGCCGCATCGGTTTCGGCGGCTGAGCCGCCGCCGGCCGAGACGGGCATCTGATGAAGGGCATCATCCTCGCCGGTGGCACCGGCAGCCGGCTGTGGCCGATCACCCGCGGCGTCAGCAAGCAGCTGCTGCCCGTGTACGACAAGCCGATGATCTACTACCCGCTCAGCGTGCTGATGCTGGCGGGCATCCGCGAGGTGCTGATCATCACCACGCCGCACGAGCAGGCCGGGTTCAAGACCCTCCTCGGCGACGGCAGCCAGTGGGGCCTGGATCTGCAGTACGCCGTGCAGGCCACGCCCAACGGGCTGGCGCAGGCGTTCGTCATCGGCGCCGACTTCGTGGCCGGGCAGCGCAGCTCGCTCGTGCTGGGCGACAACATCTTCTTCGGGCACGGCCTGGTCGACCTCATGCAGTCGGCCCGCGCCCGCACCGAGGGCGCCACCGTCTTCGGCTACCGGGTGCACGACCCCGAGCGCTACGGCGTGGCGGAGGTGGACGGCAGTGGCAAGGTGCTCAGCATCGAGGAGAAGCCGGCCACGCCGCGCAGCAACTACGCGGTCACCGGGCTCTACTTCTACGACGAGCAGGTGGTCGACATCGCCGCCAACCTGGCACCCTCCCCGCGTGGCGAGTACGAGATCACCGACATCAACGCCGAGTACCTGCGCCGCGGCCAGCTGCACATGGAGCTGCTCGGCCGCGGCTACGCCTGGCTCGACACCGGCACGTACGA
>CAYZFZ010000121.1:0-10137 GCA_964477795.1 uncultured Bifidobacterium sp. | reverse complement strand
GCTTCTACGCCGATGCCGGCGAACTGCTGCTGCTTCACGTGGACGAGGCACTGCTCACCGCCCCACTGGTGTACGAGCAGTTGGGCGGCGCCCCCGAAGCGTTCCCCCACATCTACGGACCGATCCCCCTGGCTGCCGTGGTGAAGGTCGAACGGCTGGGCGAGACGGGTAGCGCCTAGAGGTCGAACAGGCCTTCGGGTGGGTCGATCACCACGCGGCGGGCCTCGCCCGTGCCCTGGACGCCCTTCACGAACACCACCGGCACGAGCCCGCCGCTCTCGAGTTCGAGGATGTCGTGGGCGGGGTTGGCGAGTACCCCGGTGCAGCGCCCGTGCTCGGTGCCGTCGACACCCACCACGAGTGCCCCGACGAGCTCGTGCACGTACAGGCCGTCATCGTCAGCGCTCGGAGCGAGGGGCTCGGCCGACAGGCGGCGGCCGGTATAGCCCTCGGCCACTGTGCGGTCGCAAATCTCCTCGAAGCGCACCAGCCAGCGCTCGCCTGCGCGACGGGCGGCGGCGACGGTCAACCAGTCGGTACCCGCGCACAAGCGGGCACCCTCGGCCAGACGTTCTGTGCGGTCGGTGAGAAGGTCGACGTAGAGCTCACCGCGTACCCCATGGGCGCGGCCGAGGCGGCCGACTTCCAGCACGAAGCCTCGATCAGTCGGCGAAATCGACGTCGACGTCGACGCCGTCGCGGGTGGCAGCCGCACGTACGACGGTGCGGATGCTCTGCGCAGTGCGACCACGACGGCCGATCACGCGGCCAAGATCGCCAGGGCCGACACGCACTTCCAGCTTCACCTTGCCGTGGCTGGGTGACGACTCGACAGTGACCTGCTCGGGATCGTCGACGATCGACCGCACCACGTGGGTGAGCACCGCGACCGCCACCGGGGCCGCTGCGGTATCAGCCTGGTCGGACATCACTTGGCGGCGCGGGCAGCGCCGAACTCGGACCAGGCACCCGAGATCTCGAGCAGCTTCTTCACGCGCTCGGTGGGCTGAGCGCCCTCCATCAGCCACTTGACGGCCTTGGCGTTGTCGACGTTGAGGGTCGACGGTTCGGTACGCGGGTTGTACGTGCCGACGATCTGGATGAAGCGGCCGTCGCGCGGCGAGCGGCTGTCGGCCGCGACGATGCGATACTGCGGCTGCTTGGTCTTGCCGACTCGAGTGAGGCGCAGCTTTACTGCCATGCGACTTCAGTGCTCCCTGAGAAAACGTGACTACGTCGAAATGCGAACCGCGTAAGGCTATCAATTGAAGTTCGGGAAGCCACCCGGCACGCCACCCATTCCCGGTGGCAGACCAGGCATCCCCGGGCCGGCGCCGCCGGGCATCCCCGGGAAGCCGCCCAGGCCGGGCGGCATGCCGGGCATGCCGCGGCCGGGCTTGCCCTTCTTGCCCTTCTTCCCGCCGCGGCCCATGCCGCTCATGGCGCCCATCTTCTTCATCATCTTCTGCATCTCGCCGAACTGCTTCACCAGCCGGTTGACGTCGCCGACGGTGGTGCCGCTGCCCAGGGCGATGCGGTTGCGCCGGCTGCCGTTGATGATCTCGGGCTTACGCCGTTCGAGCGGGGTCATGCTGTGGATGATGGCCTCGACCGGCTTGAGCTGGTCGTCGCCGATCTCGGCACCCTTCAGCTCCTTGGGCATGCCCGGCATCATGCCCATCAGGTTGCCCAGCGGCCCCATCTTCTTCAGCGCCTGCATCTGCTCGAGGAAGTCGTCGAGCGTGAACTCCCCCTCCATCAGCTTCGCGGCGGCGGCCTCGGCCTGATCCTTCTCGAAGGCCTGCTCGGCCTGCTCGATGAGGGTGAGCATGTCGCCCATGCCGAGGATGCGGCCGGCCATGCGGTCGGGGTGGAACTGCTCGAACTCGGTGAGCTTCTCACCGGTGCTGGCGAACGCGATCGGGCGGCCGATGACCTCCTTGACGCTGAGCGCGGCGCCGCCGCGGGCGTCGCCGTCCATCTTCGACATGATCACGGCGTCGATGGCGAGGGTGGCGTGGAAGGCCTCGGCGACGCCGACTGCGTCCTGACCGGTCATCGCATCGATGACGAGGAACGTGTAGTCGGGCTCGACGGCCTGGGAGATCTGGCGTACCTGCTCCATCAGCTCGGCGTCGATGGAGAGGCGGCCGGCGGTGTCGACGATGAGCACGTCGCGACCGAGCCGGCGGGCCTCGGCGAGCCCGCGGCGGGCGGTGGCGACCGGATCGCCCGGCTCGCTGAACACCGGCACGTCGATCTGGCGACCGAGCGTGCGCAACTGCTCGACGGCCGCCGGCCGCTGGAGGTCGGCGCCCACGAGGAGCGGTTGGCGGCCCTGGGTCTTGAACCAGCGGGCCAGCTTGGCCGAGTTCGTGGTCTTGCCGGAGCCCTGCAGACCCGCCATCAAGATGACAGTAGGCGGACGAGAAGCATACGAAATCTTGAGAGTCTCGCCACCGAGCATGGCGGTGAGCTCGGCGTTGACGATCTTGACGACCTGCTGGCTGGGGTCGAGCGCCTCGCTGAGCCGGGCGCCGACGGCCTGCTCGCGGATGCGAGCGACCACGTTGCGGACGACACCGACGTTGACGTCGGCCTCGAGCAGCGCGGTGCGGATCTCTTTCAGCATCTCGTCGACATCGGCCTCGGTGAGGCGGCCCTTGCCGCGCAACCGCTTGACGATGCCTTCGAGGCGGGATGACAGGGAGTCGAACATGCGAGACGCAACGCTACCGCCGCGACCGCTCCCCTGCCGGCTGCGTCAGCTGGAGATGGTCACCGCAGCCGTGTCGACCGGCACCGTCTCGGTCGGCATCGTCTCGGTCGGCATCGTCTCGATCGGCACGGTCTCGATCGGCATCGTCTCGATCGGGTCGGGCAGGTCGACGAACGCATCGTCGACGGCGACCACCGTGTACTGGCCGCCGTCGGCACCGCTGAACGTGTAGGCGGGCAGCAGCCAGATGGTGCCGTCCTGCGCCCACACCATGGTGAGGCCGAGCGTCACCCCGGTCAGATGCACCGTGATCGGCTCGGGTGCGGCGTAGGTCTCGGGCACGCAGTCGGCAGCGGGGTCGCACACGGGCGAGTCGATCGGCACCATGTCGCCCACCTGCGGCGGCACCTCGCTGACGTCCGCATCGGAGGCAGCCACCTCGGAGCGCGCCATCAGCGCCGGCCCAGCCCAGTAGCCGCTCCAGCGCCCGGTCTCGTCGTTCAGCCGGGCGAGGCCGGCGTCGAGCCCGACGAGCGGGTAGTCACCCGCACGCACGGGGGTGGCCAGCGAACCGGACGCCCAGGTCACCTCGCCCTCGGCACCGAAGCCGGCCGAGAGGGTGAGCGGGCTGCGCTGCCCGTCGAGCAGCACGTAGGCGGTCACGCTGGCACCCCACTCGTCGGCGTACACGTCGTACTCCAGGCCGGTTGTGTCGTAGCCCAACTGCGCGAACAGCCGGTCGGCGAGGGCGCGTGCCGTCGCATCGTCGGGCACGTTCGCCGGAGGCTGCGGCTCCTCGCACTCGGGAAGCGCCACGGTCGTCTCGGGGCTCGTCTCGGGAACTGCCGCCGGTTGCACGTCGTCCACCGGGTACACGCACTCCGCCATCGCGGTGTTCGCAACGGGCTGCGGTGCCGGGTTGTACCACCAGCTGAGCAGGCCATCGGCGCTCACGCTGAGCGTCGCGGTGCTGTAGTCCTCGGCCCCCACCATCCAGCCGCCACCCTGGTCGGCGGGCAGCTCGCGCACATCGCCCTCCACACCGAGGGCGCGGGCAATCTCGGCCACCCGCGCCAGGTCGGGAACGGTGTCGCCGGGCAGGGCCCAGGCCAGGCCTGTCGCGCCGGGGTCGGCGATCTCGCCGTCGATCACATAGGTCACGTCCATCGCCATCATCATCCGGTCGGCGCCCGAGGCCTCCGCGGCCGCCGTGCCGTTCCCGCTGCCGGCACCCAGGTGGATGACTGCCAGCGTCGAGGCCGGCGTCGTGCGCGGGTTGGAATCCCCGCAGGCGGAGAGCCCGAGGAGGGTGGCGGCGGCGATCAGTGCGAGGCGGCGGGAACGGAGCATGGCGGGGTTCCTTGTCGAGCGGGGCACACGGTGGCCTGTGCCGGTCAACTGCTTCGACGGCCCACCCCGGCCGGCGGTTCCCGGAAGTTGTCAGTCGAGGCTGACGAGCGCGGCGACGAACTCCGCCGGGTCGAACGGCACGAGAGCGCCGATCGTCTCGCCGAGGCCCACCAACTTCACCGGCAGGCCCAGCTCGGTCTCGATCGCGAACACGATGCCACCCTTGGCCGACCCGTCGAGCTTGGTGAGCACCACGCCCGTGACCTCGGTGGCGTCACCGAACTCGCGCGCCTGGGTGAGCCCGTTCTGGCCGGTGGTGGCGTCGATCACCAGCAGCACTTCGGTGACCCGACCCTTGCCCTTGGCGGCGACCCGGCGCACCTTGCGCAGCTCGTCCATCAGGTTGGTCTTGGTGTGCAACCGGCCGGCGGTGTCGGCCAGCACGAGCTGGATGCCACGGGCGCTGGCGCGCTCGATGCCGTCGAAGATCACCGCGCTGGGGTCGCCGCCCTCGTTGCCGCGCACGATCTCGGCGCCGCTGCGCTCGGCCCAGGTGGTGAGCTGCTCGGCCGCTGCCGCGCGGAACGTGTCGCCGGCCGCCATCAGCACGCTCACGCCGGCCTCGGCCTGCAGTGCCGACACCTTGCCGATCGTCGTCGTCTTGCCCACCCCGTTGACGCCCACGAACAGCCACACGTTGGGGCTGTCGGCGTCGCCCGGCTCGAGGTGCAGCGAGCGGTCGGCACCGGCCAGGCGCGACGTCATCTCGGCCTGCAGTGCATCGAGCAGCTGCCCGGGCTCGGTGATCTCCTTCGCCTTCACGCGGGCGCGCAGGCCCCCGAGCAGCTCGTCGCTGACGCGCACACCGACATCGGCGCGCAGCAGGGCCTCCTCCAGGTCGTCCCACGTGTCGGCGGTGATGCCGGTGCGCCCGGCGATGCCGAGCAGCGCGCCGGTGAACGCCGAACGCGCCTTCGACATGCGCGAGCGGAACGACGGCCGCTCCAGCTCGGCGGCGACCTCGGGTGCCGGCGCTGCCGCGGGTGCAGCGGGCTCGACCAGTTCTGGCTCGACCGGCGCGGGTTTCGCCGGCGCAGCCTTCGGCGGGATCGCCGGGCGCGCGGGGGGCGCGGACACTGCCGAGCGGCGACGGTTGAGCACGACGACACCGAGCCCGAAGACGAGCACGGCGGCGATGAGAACGAGATAGATCCACAACATGGCGCCGCCACGCTACCCGTGCCGCCCGCCCACGCTCCGCTCGCCTCGGTGGCACCCTCTGCTTCCCATGGGCGGCCGTTCATGCCGGGTCCGGCAGGTTCGACCGCCCTTGGGAAGCGAAAGATGCCAGCTCTCGCGGCGGGCAGGTGATCGGGCGGGCAGGGGCGCCCCGAGGGCGATCTGCCCTCAGGCGTCGTTGCCGCTGTCGCTGAGGCGCTGGGCCAGCCAGGCGAGCGGGATGGAGACGAGCATCACGAACGTGGCCATCACGTTCACCAGCGGCACATTGTTGGGCCGGCTGAAGTTGCTGAAGATCCAGATGGGCAATGTCTCGAAGCCGGAACCGGCGGTGAACGTGGTGACGACGATCTCGTCGAAGCTGAGCGCGAAGGCGAGGATGCCGCCGGCCACCAGCGCCGACCGCACGAGCGGGAACGTCACGAAGCGGAACGTCTGCGAGCCGTGCGCGCCCAGGTCGGCGGACGCCTCCAGCAGGTTCGGCGACGACCGGCGCAAGCGGGCGACCACGTTGTTGTAGGCGATCACGACGCAGAACGTGGCGTGCGCCATGATCAGCGAGTGGTACCCGAAGCCGACCTTGAACGAGAACAGGCCGAGGTCGATCGTGCGCGAGAACGTGTTCTGCAGCGCGATGCCGGTGACGATGCCGGGCAATGCGATGGGAAGGACGAGCAGGAACGAGACCGCGTTCTTGCCGAAGAAGCGGAAGCGGGTCATCGCCATCGCGGCCAGGCTGCCCAGCACGAGCGCGACGATCATCGCGGCGAACGCGACCTTGCACGAGTTGACGAACGCCTCGCGCGGCCCGTCGGCCTCCCACGCCTTGCCCCACCACGAGGTGGTGAAACCGCTCCACCCCGGCCACGACACCGATTTCTGCGGGTTGAACGACAGCCGTGCGACGACAACCAGCGGCAGGTAGAGGAACACCAGCGTCAGCACGGTGATCAGGCAGAGTGCGAGCTTGGAGAGGCGGGAGAGCTTCATCGAGGTACGCCGCTCACAGGTTCTCGAACGCACCGAGGCGCTTCATGGCCAGCAGGTAGAGCACGACGATGAGCAGCGGCCACAGCGTGTAGGCCGCGGCGAGCGGCTGATTCGGGGCGCCGAGTGTGGAGTTGATGAGCGTGCCGAACATGAACTTCTCCTTCCCGTTGTTCACCAGCTGGGGGACGATGTAGTCGCCGAGGGTGAGCGAGAAGGTGAAGATCGAGCCGGCCGCCACCGAGGGCAGCAGCAAGGGCATCATCACCGAGCGGAACGTGCGCAACGGCTTGGCGCCGAGGTCGCCGGCCGCGTCGAGCAGCGAGGTGGGCAGGCGCTCGATGCCGGCGTAGATCGGCAGCACCATGTACGGCAGCCAGAAGTAGACGAGCGTGATCACGATCGCGACGCGGCCGTAGCCAGGCGTCCAGCCGAACGTGCTGTCGAGAAAGCCGCCGCCGCCCTTGCCGGCGGCGGCGAAACGGCCACCCGAGGGAGCGACCATTGCCCGCCAGGCGTAACCCTTGACGAGATAGCCGGCCCACAGCGGCATCAGCATCGCGACGACGAGCCCGCGCCGGGCCCACCGCCACGCGATCTTGGAGATGAAGAACGACACCGGCAATGCGATGAGGAAGCAGATGACGGTGACGCCGAGCGCGAGCAGCGTCGTGCGCAGCATCACCCAGATGATGTCCCAGTTGGTGAACGCCGCCCGCAGGTTGTCGAGCGTGAGCGTGTGCGTGGGCTTCTGGGTCTTCGGGCTCAGCTCGTAGAACGCGCTCGCCACCAGCAGCACCAGCGACCCGACGTAGACGACCAGCATCCACAGCAGCGGCAGGCCGAGCGTGCTGGCCACGCCGAGCCGGCGGCGGCCGTGGAACGCACGGTTGATGCCACGCAACGGGAGGGAGGGCGCGGCGGCCCTCCCTCCCCCGTCGGCTCCGGTCAGGACCGGAGTGTCGTCCAAGCGTTCACCCACTCGGTGTAGGGCACGCACTTCACGTTGGTGCGCCCGTCGAGGCACTCCTCGGTGGCCGTTGTCCAGTACCAGACGTCGGTCCAGTAGTCGTCCTCGGCGGCGTGGAACGTGGCGCAGTGCTCGGCCATGCCCTCGAGGTCGCACGCCTTCGCGTTGCTCGGGGCCTCACCGAACCACACCGCCACCTGGGCGTTCGCCCACGGCGACGCGATCCAGTCCATCCACAGCTTCATGCAGTTCGGGTTGGCGGCCTGCGCCGACAGCATCCAGGTGTCGGACCAGCCCGTGGCACCCTCCACCGGCTTCAGCGCCTCGATCTTGGCCCCGTTGGCCTGGGCGAGGTTGACGATCACCTGCCAGGTCGTGCCGGCGAGCACATCGCCGTTCTCCAACGAGCTCTGCTGCACGGTGTAGTCGCCCCAGTACTGGCTGGTGAGCGGCTTCTGCGCCTCCAGCAGGGCGATCGCGGCGTCGAACTGGGTCTGGTCGAGCGCGTACGGGTTCGTGATGCCCAGGTCGGGCTGGGTGGCCATCAGGTACACGGCGGCGTCGGCGATGTAGATCGCGCTGTCGTACACCGACACCGCGCCGTCGGCCGGGCTGCCCGGCTCGAACATGACGCTCCACGAATCCGGGGCGGCATCGGCGAAGGCTTCGGTGTTGTACACGAGCAAGTTGGCGCCGCGACCGTGGGGGATGCCGTAGGGCTTGCCGTCGACGGAGTTCCACGGCTGCAGCTTGAGCTGCTCGAAGATGTCGGCGTAGCTGGGGAACTCGGCCGGGTCGATCTCGACGACCTCGTTGCCCGCGATCAGGCGCTGCGTCGCATCGCCCGAGGCCGACACGCCGTCGTACTCGCCGCTCTGCATCAGCTGCACCATCTCGTCGCTGGTGGCACCGGTCTTCACGTTGACCTGGCAGCTGGTGAGGTCCTCGAAGGGAGTCACCCAGTCGTACGCCGGATCGGTAGACCCGTCTTCCGCGTACCCGGCCCACGCGACGATGTTGACCTGCCCCTCTGCGCCGGCCAGCACGTCGGGGTTCGGTGTCCACTGGTAGTCGACGTCGCCACCGGCCGTGTCGTCGGGCGCCGAGGTGTCGTCGGGTGCCGCGGTCTCGTCGGGTGCCGCCGTGTCGGCGGTGGTGTCGGCGGGGGCCGCGGTGTCCGCAGACGTCGCAGCCGGAGCGCTGGTCGAGTCCGTCGAGTCGTCGTCACCGCACGCGGCGGCCACGATCGACAGCGACGCAACCAGCGCCAGTGCGACCCGTGTCGTTCTCATGGATCTCCTCATTGGTCTCCCCCTTCAGGAATGTCGGTGTCTGCGACTGTGTAGGCCGCGAATCGCGACCAGGCCAGGCGGATCGGGCCGCCAACGGCCGCGCCAACGAGCCCGTCGCTCGGCAGGCTGGCGAGAAGGTGCGACCCACCCGGGAGGTCGACGCGGATGCGGCTGTCGGCGCCCAGGTACTGCACGTCGGCGACGACCCCGTTGACCGAGATCTCGCTCTCCGAAACCTCCGACTGCACCACACGAATGCGTTCGGGGCGGATGCTGTGCACTGCGGCGACTCCGAGCAGTTCGCGCGACAGTTCGAGTGACAGCACGTTGCTGGTGCCGACGAAGCCGGCAACGAACGACGTCTGCGGGTGGTCGTAGATCTCGCGCGGGGTGCCGACCTGCTCGATGCGGCCGTGGTTGAACACGGCGACGCGGTTGCTCATGCTGAGCGCCTCACCCTGGTCGTGGGTGACGAACACGAACGTGATGCCGACCGCGCGCTGGATCTCCTTGAGCTCGACCTGCATCTCCTCGCGGAGCTTGGCGTCGAGCGCGCCCAGCGGCTCGTCGAGCAGCAGCACCTTCGGGCGGTTGACGAGCGCACGGGCGAGAGCCACGCGCTGGCGCTGGCCGCCACTGAGCTGGCTGGGCTTGCGCTGGCCGAACCCGCCGAGGCGCACGGACTCGAGCATCTCCAGCGCACGCGCACGGCGCGCGGCCTTGGCCACCTTCTTGACCTTCAGCCCGTACTCCACGTTCTGCAGCACCGTCATGTGCGGGAACAGCGCGTAGTCCTGGAAGACGGTGTTGACGTCGCGGTCGAACGGCGCCTGGTGCGTGACGTCGCGCCCCTGCAGCAGGATCGCCCCCGCGGTGGGGCTTTCGAAGCCGGCGATCATGCGCAGCACGGTGGTCTTGCCGCTGCCCGACGGGCCGAGCAGTGAGAAGAACTCGCCCTCGCCGATGGACAGGTCGACGGAGTCGACGGCGACGACCTCCTGCTCACCGACGCCGAAGGACTTGCGGAGGCCGACGAGCTGGATGGCTGGGGCGGGATCGTTGGATGAGTCGTGCGACATGATGCGAGGTTCCGGTGCCGGCGGCGGGCCCGGGTGACCGGCCGGCGTTGAGTGAGCGAGGCTAGTCGAACCGGCGCGGGCCATCGGGAGTTGCAGCTCTCCCCGGCGCAGCGGCCGCATCAGGCGTCGGTGGACACCTTCTCCACGACGACCTTCGAGCTGCCGCCGGGCTGCATCGTGACGCCGAGCAGGCTGTCGCCGGCCTCCATCGTGCGCTTCTGGTGGCTGACGATGAGCAGCTGCGCCTCGCGGCGGAACTCGTGGATGAGGCCGAGGAAGCGGTGCAGGTTCACGTCGTCGAGCGCCGCCTCCACCTCGTCCATCACGTAGAACGGGGACGGCCGGCTGCGGAAGACGGCGAACAGGAACGCCAGCGCGGTGAGGCTGCGCTCGCCACCGGACAGCAGCGAGAGCTTCTTCACGTTCTTGCCGCTGGGCTTGGCCTCCACCTCGACGCCGGTGTTCAGCAGGTCGTCGGGGTTGGTGAGGATGAGCCGGCCG
>CAYZFZ010000120.1:0-10203 GCA_964477795.1 uncultured Bifidobacterium sp. | reverse complement strand
TGGCTGCTCCCTCCTGCGGCTCGTCGCTGGCGCTTCCCTCGCCGCGTGATGCTGGTCGGGACTGGCCTCCGCTTCGCTTTGGCTGCTCCCTCCTGCGGCTCGTCGCTGGCGCTTCCCTCGCCGCGTGATGCTGGTCGGGACTGGCCTCCGCTTCGCTTTGGCTGCTCCCTCCTGCGGCTCGTCGCTGGCGCTTCCCTCGCCGCGTGATGCTGGCGCGGCTACTTGCCGATGAACCACTTGATCGTGGCCACCACCATCGCCACCACGAGTGCCAGCGCGCCACGCCCGATGGCCGTGCGCACGCTGGACCCTCCGGCGCGGCTCTCGAACTCGACGATCACCCCGATCGAGAGCGCGGCGACGAGACGCACCCCCAGCCGCTCCAGGTCGTCGGGCAGGACGACGACGACGAGCGTCGCGACGGCAGCGAGCACCGTGCCCATCGCCATCTGCGAGAGCAGCAGCTCCATCGGGGTGTGGTGCATGTCCGGGTCGCGAACGAGACGGGCCGAGACGGTGATCGCGAACCAGTGGGCGAGGCCGAGACCGATCGTGGTGCCCCACACCACCTTCAGCACGTCGAGCTGGGTGTGCGCCGTGTGGTCGTTGCCGGCGGTGAGCGCGGCGAGCAGTGCGATCGCGAGGTAGAAACCCATCATGTCGGCCTCGCGCCGCAACGTCAGGTCGTCGCGCGTGCGCCGCCAGACGTTCCAGGAGGCCGGCCGAGCCCTGGCCGTCGGGGGAGCTGACACGCGCCAACCCTAGCCGCGCCGCCCCGCTCGCCGAGTGGCCTGACCAGCGATGTTCTCCAGGTCTCGCGCCGCCGCCGGTGTAGTGTCCGTGCGTCGGGGGTTCGTCCGCACGACCTCCTCATCCACACGACAGAGAGGACACCACCATGCTTGCGTACGACTTCCCACTCCTCGGCCTCTTCTGGACGATGCTGATCTTCTTCTTCTGGATCGCGTGGATCATGCTCGTGTTCCGCGTGATCCTCGACGTGTTCCGCAACAAGGAGTCGGGCGGCCTGACCAAGGCGTTCTGGGCGATCTTCGTGATCGTCATCCCGTGGCTCGGTGTGCTCGTGTACCTGCTCACCAACGGCGGCGGCATGGCCGAGCGTCAGCTCAACGAGCACATCGCCCATCGTGAGGCGTTCAACGCCTATGTGCGCGACGCGGCCGGTACGGGTGGTGGCGTCGCCGACGAGCTGGTGAAGCTCGCCGACCTGCGCGACCGCGGTGTCATCAACGACACGGAGTTCGCCGCGCACAAGGCCAAGCTGCTCGGCTGACGCCGCGAGCGCTGCAACAACCTGGGTGGCGCGGCGGGCTCGCCGCGCCACCTGCGTTTTTCGGCTCGGTCAGCGGGGGAACACCGTGGCCCAGTCGTTCGCCATGCTGGCCACCGTCCAGCCCAGCCGCTGGGCGATGGCCGTGATCGGCTCCGCCTCCTCGAAGGTCGCGGCGGTGCTGGCGTACTCGAACTCGCGGTCGGCGTCGTCGTGGTCGACGAGCAGGGCCAGGCTCGGCCCGTTGCCGGCGCACGCCCACTCCATCATCTCCCGGTCGCCCGCCGAGTTGCCGGCGGCGAGGATCGGCCGGCGGCCGAGCTGGGCCTGGATGTGGCTCACCTTGGCGGCGCCCTCGTTGGCCGCGCTGCCGATCTGCCCGGTGCGCAGCAGCACCGGACGACCGTCGTCGCGGCGGGCGAACTCGTAGGCGATGAGCGTGCCGACCACACCCTCGGGTGCGATGCCGTAGAGCTGCTGGCTGATCGCGCGCACGAACTCGGTGCCGCCGCCGCTGACGATGAACACGGTGAACTCGCGCCGGCGCAGCTCGTCGAGCAGCTCCAGCATCGGCTGGTACACGGCCTGCATCAGCGGGATGCCTCGCGCCCGGTTCGTGGCCCGGCGCATGAAGTCGCGGGCGAGCTCGGTGAACTCCTCCGGCTCCATGCCGGCGAACAGCCCGGCGAGCGCCACCGCGACGTGGGCGAGGCCGATCTCGCTGATCGCAGCCCCGTCGTTGGCGAGGACCGCGGCGAACTCCGGCCGCTCGGCCAGCCCCGGGTCGGCCGCCGTGGCCTTCGCGAGCTGGTCGGCGAAGAAGTCGTACTGCACCAGCGTCGGGCGCTCGCACCACAGGGTGCCGTCGTTGTCGAAGGCGGCCACGCGCTGCTCGACGGATAGCGCCATCGCCGCGTCCAGGAACGCGAGCACGGCGTCGCGCGTGGCGCCTTCCCGCCACGAGGGGAGCAGGGTGCTGGGGCTGTCGGTCATGTCGGTGTCCTCCGCTGCTGTCTGTCGATCGTGGTCATGGGTGTTCCGCCAGCCAGGCCTCGGCGGCGCGGTAGGCGGTGAGGCTCGCCTCGCCGAGCACGTTGGTGGCCTCGTAGACCTCCACCACGCCGCTGCGCTCGACGGTGCGGTTGCGGCTCATCTGCTCGTGCGTCGCCGCATCCACGCCGCTGAGGTACAGGCGCCCACCCGCGGCGGCGAGGCGGTCGGCGTAGTCGGCGAGCACGGCGAAGGAGGTGGCGCCCAGCATCGCCCGGCCACGCAGCCGGATGACGACGGCCGGGCGCTGCGCACCGGTCGGGTCGGGCAGGCGCGCCTGCAGGGTCTTGGCCCCGGCGTAGTAGAGGCTGCCGTAGATGTCGAGCAGCACGACGCGGCCCGATTGCAGCCGGGCCGGTGCCGGGCGCTCCACGAAGCGATCGTCGGCATCCGGCTCCAGCTGCACCAGCCGCAGGTCGAGCGCCTCCTGGTTGATCTGCATCAGCAGCGCGAGCGCGAGCCCCACGCCCACGGCCGCGGCCACCGGCAGGAAGAGCGTGGCGACGAACGTGGAGATGACGGCGACCTGCGAGTTGCGGCCGCTGCGCAGGATGGCGCGCAGCGCACCCGTGCGCAGCGAGCTCGCCGCCGCCAGGATCAGCACGGCGGCCAGCGTGGACATCACCACCTGGCCGACGAGCCCGGAGAACGCGACGAGGATGACGGCCATCCACATCCCGGAGAAGATCGCCGCCCAACGCCCGACGGCACCGGCCGACACGTTGAGCGCGGTCTGGCCCACCGATCCGCCCACCGGCTGGCCGCGGAACAGGCCGGCGAGCACATTGCCCACGCCCTGGGCGACGAAGTCCTGGTTCGCGTCGGAGCGTGAGTTGTCCGGGTTCGGGGCGGCCTCGCTGACGCCGGCACCCTGGATGAGCACGAGCGCGGCGATCGCCAGCGCGCCGGAGATGACGCTGAAGCTGAGGTCGGACAGGTGTGGCAGCGTGGGCGTGGGCAAGCCGCTGGGGATCGTGCCCACGTCCTTGACGAGCTGGATGGAGCCCGAGCCGAGGATCGCGACGACGACGCTCGGGATGATCAGCGCGATCAGCGCCGCGTAGGCGGCGACCCTCGTCCTCGCGAGCACCAGCAGCAGCACCAGCGCGGCTGCGCCGGCGCCCGTCGTGGCGAGGTCGATCCGGCCCGGGTGGGTGACGAGATCCAACGCCTTCGCCAGCGCGAACGGGCCCTCGACGGACGCACCGAAGAAGTCGGACAGCTGGCCGAGCACGATGTTGGCGGCGACGCCGGACAGGAAGCCGATCATCACCGAGTGGGGCACGAAGCGCGTGTACCGCCCCAGCCGCAGGATGCCGGCGGTGATCATCAGCGCACCCGCCAGCACTGTCAGCAGGAACAGCACGCGCGACCGCTGGCCGGGAGCGACGTTGCTGAGCGCTGAGCCGGCCGCGAGTGCCGACGCGCTCGTGGTGGTGATCACCATCAGCCTGGTGCTGGAGGTGAGGCCACCGCCGATCGGGCCGAACAGGCTGCCGTACAGGCCGTGCACCGGGTTGACGCCGGTGAGCACGCTCGACGCCATCCCGTCGGGGACGCTGCTGATCGCGCCCGGGATGCCGGCGATCAGCTCCGTGCGCAGCGTGCCCTTGTCCGGCGCGCGCCCACGCACCCAGCCGCGGGCCGCCCGGCCGAACGTGCGCAGTCCCTCGCTCATCCCACTGGCGGACTGTAGAACCTGCGATCGCCGGGGTGGGGCCCGGCGTGCTCGAATCGCCCGAATCGGGCGAGCCGGCGACCTACAGGTAGTGGCGGCGCTGCATCCAGCGCAGCGCGAACCAGCCGGGCAGCGGCGGTGAGTAGTAGGTGACCATCCGGCACGTGAGCGCCGCTGCGAACGCGGTGGCGTCGGGCACGCCGAGTGCCATGAAGCCGGCGGTGAGCGCGGCCTCCGCGACGCCGATGCCGCCGGGAACGGGCATCAGCCCGGAGAACAGGCCGACACCGACGCTGACCAGGATCACGTCGGGCACCGTCACCGACTGCCCGAACGCAGCCAGCACGGTGAGCAGCACCAACGCACCGACGAGCTCGGAGATGAGGTTGGCGCCGATCGTCGTCGCCACGCGCTTGGGGGAGCGTAGGAACGGGCCGAGGAACTCGCGCAGCTTGCCGATCGCGTCCAGCACGAGCCTGCGCAGGAAGGGAACGGCGGCGACGACCACGATCGCCACGACGGCAGCGGTGCCCAGCATCCACAGCAGCGACGTGATCTTGTCCAGCGAGAACGAGTCGTCGATGCCGAGATCCACCGAGCCGAGGCCGAACAGGAACACGGAGCCGACCAGGATCATCTGGCTGATGAACCCGCAGAAGCCGTCGAGCGCGCCGATGGCGACGGCGGTGGTGGGGTCGACGCCGTTGCGCTGGAAGAAGCGGATGTTGACCGCGACGCGGCCGGCCGTGGAGGGCATGGCGAGGTTCACGAACGACATCGCGAACTGCAGCAGCGTCAACCTGCCGAAGGGCACCTTCACCGGCGACAGTGCCGTGAGACCCATCGCCGTTGCCGGCCGGGAGATCAGCGAGATGCAGAACGCGAAGATGACGATCGCGAAGTTCGCATGCTGCATCGCCTCCCAGATGGTGTCGAGCCCGATCTCGAGCAGGCCGGTCACCAGTCGCGACGCGGCGAAGAACAGCAGCAGCGCCATCAGCACTCGCCCGATGGTGAGGCGGCGCAGGCGCTGCAGGTCGCGCTGCTTGCCGCCGGTGGCCGCCACCACCGCGCCGCGGATGTCGTCGACGTCCATGTCGGCGGTACCCACCTGCCGTCGGAGCGTGGTGGAGAGCGCGGCGGGCTGCACGAATGACGACACTTCCAGCAGGCCGTCGGTGCCGAGCGCGGCGAGCGCGCCGGCCACCGCGGCCTCGGCGCCGAAGGAGGTGGCCAGCGTCACCAGCAGCTGAGCGCGGTCGACCAGCAGCATCTGTGCCGAGGCACCGACCACACTGCTGCCGAGGTCGGCGAAGCGGGCCGTCGTGCCGTCGAAGAGCAGCCGGTCTGCGTCGATCGCGCCGTGCGCGATCCCGGCGCGATGCAGCAGCGCCAGCGACTGCCAGGCCGCTGCTGCAGCCTCCGCCGGTTGCGTGATCGTGGGCGCCAGCTCGCTGAGCGGTTGCCCGATGCGGCGCACCACCAGCAGGGCGTCGCCGATGGAATCGGCGCCTGCCGCGACCACCGGATCGACGAGCGCACCGCGGCGCTCGGCAAGCAAGGTGATGAACGCTTCGTGCTCCACCTGTTGCATGCGGGTGAGGCTCAGCGTGGGCCCCTGCTCGCGGTACCACAGGAAGCGCCACACGGACACGACCAGCTGGCCGTCCCACGCGTCGCGGCCGTACACCTTGACGCGCAGGTCGGAGCCGTCCGCGTCGACGGCTTGCACCCGCACGACGCCTGCCCGGCGCGACACGTCCTGTGGCTCGGCGTCGACACCGATGCCGGCCATGGCCGAGCGCACCTGACGCAGCGACGGCAGCCCACCGGGGGAGCCGACGGCGAGATGCACCGCTGCCGCCGCGGCGAGACCGAGCGAGACCGCCCCGAACGCGCCGCCCGGTGAGGTGACGCCCATCGCGACCGAGGCGACGCCGCCGCCGATGATCAGCCAGCGACCGAAGTAGCGGTACGGCCGGCTGAGATGCGACGACGCAACGCTGGCGATGCTGACCGCCAACGCCAGCCCCGCGGCCGGGTAGTCGACCGGGCGGTCGGTGCGGACCATCGCCTCCAGCAGGTCGGGCCACGAGCCCTTCGCCAGCCGGCCGACGACGGCGGCGACGGCGAACACGACGCCCACCGCGAGGACGAGATCGCGAGCGAGGCCCCACTGGCGGCGCACCACGGTGATGACGGCGATCACCAGCGCCCACAGCAGGAGCGCGTCGCGGGCGATGCGCCACAGTGGGTCGAGGAAGGTGGGCAACCGGTCGACGAGGTCGACGACGGACGCCTCGAAGCCACCGAGAGGCGAGTCGGCGCGCACTGCGAACAGGGTGAGCGCGGCGAGCGTGGCCACCAGCATCGTCACGTCCGTGGGCCGGCGGTCGCGCGGCGCGCCCGCCGGCACCGCGAAGAACCGCGACCTCAGCAGCTCGTCGGGTCGCGGGAAGCCCAGCGGGTCGAGCTCCTTGCCCTGGTCGTCGTCGATCAGTTCGCTCATCCGCGCGAACTCTAGGAGACGGGGTGGTCGCGCCGCTGCACTCGTCGGTGGCCGGCGCGGCCTGCGCAGTAACCTGCGGCGGATGAGCAGCGCCGAGCCCGCCGCCGACCCCGACGCCGATCTGGGCCACTACGCGAACATCTCCACCGGCTCGCTGCCCGCTGCCGCGCAGGTGCAAGGGCTGGTGGAGGAAGCCCACCGCCGCTACGCAGGGGTCACCGACGGCGCCAACTCGACGGTGTACCCCGCCCTCGAACGTGCGGATCCGCAACGCTTCGGCGTGTGTGTCGTCGGTGCCGCCGGCAACACCTTCGAGGCCGGAGACACACGGGTCGAGTTCACGATCATGAGCGTCGTCAAGCCGTTCGTGTTCGCCGCGGTGTGCGAGGCGCTCGGTGCCGAGGAGGTTCGGCGGCTGATCGGCGTCAACGCGACCGGCTTGCCGTTCAACTCCGTGGCGGCTGTCGAGCGCGGTGAGCGCGGCCGCACGAACCCGATGGTGAACTCGGGCGCGATCGCCACCACCAGCCTTGTGCCCGGCGCAACCGCCGGGGAGAAGTGGGAGGCGATCCTCGACGTGCTGTCGCGCTTCGCCGGCCGCGAGCTGGCGGTCGACGAGGAGGTCTACGCGTCTGCGTCCGCCACCAACCACCGCAACCAGGCCATCGCCCGCCTGCTCGAGTCCGTCGGCGGCCTCTACTTCGACCCGCAGGAGACCGTCGATCTGTACACCCGGCAATGCTCGATCGCGGTCACCGCCACCGACCTCGCTGTGATGGGCGCCACCCTCGCCGCGGGCGGGGTCAACCCGGTGAGCGGACGGCGCGTCATCGACGCGATGACGTGCCACGACGTCCTGTCGGTGATGGCCATCGCCGGGCTCTACGAGACGTCGGGCGACTGGCTCTACCAGGTGGGGCTGCCCGGCAAGAGCGGCATCGGCGGCGGCATCGTCACGGTCTCGCCCGGCAAGGGCGGGCTCGCCACCTACTCCACCCCGCTCGACGCGGCCGGCAACAGCGTGCGCGGCCAGCTCGTCGCCCGCTTCCTCTCCCGCCGGCTGGGGCTGGATCTGTTCGTCTCCGGGGCCTGACTACGCTGCGCGCATGAGCATCAACAGCGTCAACGAGTACGAGGCGCGGGCCCGCGCCGCGGAGGAGTCGTCCACCCCGCTCTTCCTCAAGGTCGGTCGCGGAGTGGTGTGGTTCGTCTACGCCATCGTCGTCGTGATCATCGTCGTCCTGCTGCTCGCGTTCGTGTTGCGCCTCGTGGGCGCCAGCACGGATGCGGCGTTCACGCGCTGGGTCTACCGCAGCAGCGAGTCCGCGATGCGCCCGTTCCGCGGCATCTTCCCGGTGCGCGAGGTGGGCGAGGTGTCGGTGCTCGACCCGTCGCTGCTGTTCGGCGCGGTCGCCTACATCGTGCTCGCCACCGGCATCGACGCGCTCTACCGCTGGGTCGGCCAGCGCCTCGACACCGAGCAGCGGTCGGTGGCCCAGGCCCGCGCGGATGCCGACTCGGTGCGCCTGCAGTTCGAGGCGCTGCAGCAGCAGGCAGCGTTCGCGGCCGCCCAGCAGCAGTCCGCGCAGCACTTCGCCGCCCAGCAGGAGGCGATCCGCCGCCAGGCCGAGCAGGCCGCGGCCGCCGCGCAACGCCCACCCGGCTGAACGTTCACCCGTACCGGGTGCATCGCTGCTCCATGTGGCTTTGTACCGTGAGCGTTCGGCGCGGCGAGCAAAGTGAGGGAGACGGTCATCAGCGACATCAACATCACGTTCACGATCCTGGGTGCAGTAGTCGTCCTCTTCGTGTGGAACAAGCTCCCGGTGGAGCTGGTCGCGCTCGGCGCGGCGCTGTCGCTGTACGCCACCGGTGTGCTCCAGCTCAACCAGTCGCTGGCCGGGTTCGGCGAGCCCACCGTTGCCCTGATCGCCTCCCTGTTCGTCGTCAGCGAGGGGCTCGATGCCACCGGCACCACCGCCTGGGCCGGCCAGCAGCTGATCGCACGATCCGGCGGCGGTGGGTCGCGCGTGACGATCCTGATGATGCTGCTGGTGGCGCTGCTCACCGCGCTGATCAGCGTCAACGGGGCGGTCGCGGCGCTGGTGCCGATGGTGGTGATCCTCGCCGTGCAGACGGGCCGCCCGCCGTCGCAGCTGCTGATGCCGCTGGCCTTCGCCGCCCACGCCGGCTCGATGCTGGCCCTCACCGGTACCCCGGTGAACGTGCTCGTCTCCGAGGCGTCGGCCGACGCCGGTGCCGGCCGCTTCGGCTTCTTCTCCTTCACGCTCCTGGGCGTGCCGCTGCTCGCCGGCACGATCGCGATCGTCGTCCTGTTCGGCAACCGGCTGCTGCCGTCGCGCTACGCGAAGAACATCCCCCTCGACCTCAGCTCGCACGCGCTCACCCTGCGCGACCAGTACCTCAGCGATCTCTCCGTGTTCCGCCTGAGGGTCACCGCCGCGTCGAAGTTCCTCGGCCGCACCGGAGACGCGCTCGACCTCGATGCGAAGGACGGGTTGGAGTTGGTGGGCGTGCAGCAGGGTGGCGACGGGCGCCTGTCGCGCGTCACGCCGATCGAGGCCGACGACATCCTGATCGTGCGCGGCACGGTCGGTGCTGTCGAGCGGATGTGTGCCGCGGCCGGGCTCACCTTCGTCACCGGCCCCACCGTCGTCGGCGACGCCGCGCAGTGGTTCAGCCGCGAGACCGGTCTGGCCGAGCTGGTGGTGCCGCCGAGGTCGGCGTTCGTCGGTGAAGTCGTCTTCCCCGGCATGGTCACCGAGAGCGGCGACCTCGTGATCCTGGCGGTGCAACGCAAGGGCATCGACCTCGGGCCAAAGGAGGTGAAGCTGGCCGTCGGCGACACCCTGCTCGTGCAGGGCAAGTGGACCGCGCTCGACGAGAACATCGACAACGACCCCGACTTCCTCGCCGTCGACGCCCCGTCCACCGTGCGCCGCCAGGCGGTGCCGCTGGGGCTGGGTGCCAAGCGGGCGATCGCCATCCTCACCGGCATGGTGGTGCTGATGGCCACCGGTGTCGTGCCGTCCGTCGTGGCCGCCATGCTCGCGGCGATGGCGATGATCCTGTTCCGGGTGCTCACGCCCGAGCAGGCCTACCGGGGCGTCTCGTGGACCGCGGTCATCCTCGTCGGCGGCATGATCCCGATGTCGACGGCGATCGAGCAGACCGGGGCAGCGGAGAAGATCGCGCACGGCCTCGTGTCCGTGGTGGGCGACTCCAGCCCGTACACGCTGCTCGCCGGGCTGTTCCTGCTGACGGTCGCGATGGGTCAGCTGATCAGCAACACCGCGACGGCCCTCATCCTGATCCCGGTGGCGCTGTCTGCCGCGCAAGAGCTGGACGTGTCGGCGCGGCCGGTGCTGATGACGCTCACCGTCGCGGCCGCAGCGTCGTTCCTCACCCCGGTGGCGACACCCGGCAACATGATGGTGATGGGCCCCGGCGGCTACAAGTTCGGCGACTACTCGAAGCTCGGGCTGCCGATGGTGCTGTGGTACTTCGTCGTCGTGATGACGCTGGTGCCGCTCATCTGGTCATTCTGACGCGTCGGGGTCTCTCGCACGCTGCGCTCGCTCCGGTGCCCCGGGTGGGGGCGGGGCGCCCGCGGCCGGCGCAAGGCCTCAACGATCGGACCGCAGACCCGGGGCG
>CAYZFZ010000119.1:0-10221 GCA_964477795.1 uncultured Bifidobacterium sp. | reverse complement strand
GGCGCCCCCGGTAGGAATCGAACCTACGACCTGCGGTTTAGGAAACCGTTGCTCTCTCCACTGAGCTACGGAGGCGGGACATCCGCGCATCCCTCCGTGTGGAGTTCCGCGTGAATCTCGGTGGCCATGATACGAACCATGCACGCCGACTCCGTGCCGTCAGTCAGGTCGAACCGAATTCAACAAGAGCGCTCGCCAGTAGGCGTTGGTGAGTTGACCATCCACCGGTCGTTGGTTCGGCCCCGCTGAGATGCGGGGTGCGATCCAACCCAAACGACCGAGTGGAGGTCACTGTCCATGTTGGCACTTCATCCACGTGCTGTCAGCGCTGCGTGGGCAGTGGATCCAACCGCTGCTGCCGGAGCCGCGCCGACGAGCTGGCAGTGCTCGGCAGCCCGGACCGCTGCGGGCATGACGCGCCACGCTACGCCAAGCAGCAGTCCCCAACGCCAGCGCCGGTGCGTTGTGCGAGTGTTGCTCGCCACAGGGGGCCGTCGTGAGAGGATCAGACCGATGGGTACGGCGCACGCCATCGCAAGCAACCCCGAAACCTGGGCTTCGGTTGCGATCCCTCCGTGGACGAGGGCGAATGAAGGCACCAAGACCCCGGGCGGCCAACCGGCGGTCTTCCGGTCGCACACCCACGCCTGGATCGCCCTTCGTCTCGTCTACCTGGCTGACGTAGCCGGCCAGTCCCCGGCGGAGGTCGCCGAGAGGGCCGAGCTGTACCGGCAACATCTCGAGCGCTACCGCCAACACCTCGACGACTTGCTATCGATCGTCGCGGTGATGGACGACGACCTCTCGGCCGCGCGGCGCTGGAACGCGATCGACCAGCCCGCCGCAAACGCTGCCTTCACCACGGTGATCTGCGAACAGGAGTGGTTCCCGAAGATCAACCTCGCGACGATGGCACTGAAACACTTCGGCCTCGGACCCGCCGCATCGGTGCCGATCGACAAGCGGGACCGCAGGATCACCGCTCGCGATCACCAAGCGGCATGGGACGCCTCTCCCGGAGGCATCTGCCGGAGTTGTGGTAGTCCGACCATCTCGCAGATCCAGCACGACCGACTTCGCAAGATGATGCGTTCTCGTCCTGACCTGTTCGACCTCACGCCGAGTTACGTGCAAAGCTCCGCCAAGCTCGCACCGTTGTGGTCATCTCGTCTGCTGATCGCCGCCAAAGGTGTTGCCGATCACATCGACCCATGGAGCTGCGGAGGGCGTACCGCGCCGGAGAACCTCGCCAATGTGTGCGCCGGGTGCAACTACAGCCGCAACGACGCTCCCATCGAAGCGGTGAGGATCGCCGCCTACTCCTGACCCGCACTGCAGCGCCCGACCGGCGATCAAAGCAAGCCGCTCTCGACGCATCGTGTCCCAGACGCGCTGAAAGGCGGGGCCGCAACGCGCCTGCGTGCGGTGTGGGACAGGCTAGCGACGCTCGGCTCATCGGAGCCTGCCCTACCAGCGAACCCGCAAGGGCCGCCCTCAGGGCGGCGCGGGGACCATGCCATGATCGGCAGATGGAGTCGCTGGTCGAGATCGGGGCGTTCGACGGACCCGAGGGGGCACGGGTCGTCGTCGACGCGACGCCGAACGGACGCCGGCTCACGATGCGCGCCGAGCAGCCGCTCAGCGGGATGGCCTCGGGATGGTTCGACCGGCCGGCCGTCTCGCTCGGCCTCGCTCTCGGCCGAGCACCGGACGCCCAGCTGCTGGGCCTGGCGTTCACACAGTTCGCGCTGCCCGTCGTCGCCGGTCCGACGCTCGACTTCGACTTCCGCCCGGCCCCCAACCTGCACTCACCGCGGGCGCTGGGCCTGCTGCTCGTCACGTTTGGAGACCGCACCACGCTGCTCGCGCCGATCTCGGGCGTGCACGAGCAGTTCATCGCAGTCACCCCAGACGGGCTTCGCTGGGGGTGGCACGGCGACCTCGACGCGGTGCCCGGCGGCTTCGAGACGGTCCTCGGCGTGTACGAGGGCACGACGGCGGGTGACCTCCTCGAGCAGTGGGCGCACGACGTGTGCAACGGCCCACCGCGGCGACGGAGGCGAGATGCCAACCCGCTGACGTCGCACGTGTCGTACTGGACCGACAACGGCGCCGCCTACTGGTACCGCACCGAACCAGGGCGGACGATCGGTGCGACCGTGACCGACGCAGT
This sequence comes from uncultured Bifidobacterium sp., assembly GCA_964477795.1. Classification (GTDB taxonomy): domain Bacteria; phylum Actinomycetota; class Acidimicrobiia; order Acidimicrobiales; family Ilumatobacteraceae; genus UBA668. The sequence goes on along the minus strand of CAYZFZ010000119.1, from coordinate 8,048 downwards.
GCGGGGCCTGCGCGACCGAGGCGTGCCGGTGCTCGCCGTCGAGCTCGACTCGTGGTTCTACCCGCACGAGGTTCTCCGGCCGATCGCCGAGATCGGCTACCCGGCGGAAGTGCCGCCCACCGGCATGTGGCGATGGGAGCCGCGCGACGACGCGTTCGACACGACGATCGAGGACTTCGCCAGTGGGCTCGGCCGGCCGCCGCTCGTCCTCCACTCCCGCCATGTCTCGCCGCGCTCGCCGTACGTCGAGGACGGCCGATGGTGGGTCGACGCGCTCGCCGCGCAACCCGAGGACCCGGCGTTCTTCAGGCGCTGGTTCGACGACGCGGCGAGATGGGGTGCGTGCTGCATCGAGCAGGACTGGATGCTCATGTACTGGTTCGGTGTCCGCGAACTGCGCGCCGCGCCCGGCCGGGCGCTTGCCTGGCAGTCCGCGCTCGACCGTCACGCCGGCGACACGGGCGTCGACCTGATGTGGTGCATGGCCACACCGGCCGACCTGGTGACGGCCGCCTCGCTGCCACACGTGATCGCCGTGCGCACGAGCGACGACTACCGCTTCGCCGAGGATCCGGCCCTGCTGTGGATCTGGTACCTCACCGTCAACCGCGTCGCAGCCGCGCTCGGCCTACCCGCGTTCAAGGACGTGTTCTTCTCGGCAACGCGGCGACCGGGCGCGGACTCGATCGACGGCGATCCGCACGCAGAGCTGGAGGCGCTGCTGTCCGCCCTGTCGGCCGGGCCGGTTGGTGTAGGCGACCGCCTCGGGCGCACGGACACCGAAGTGGTGATGCGAACGTGCGACGCCGACGGACGGATCCGCCACGTCGATCGGCCCATCGGCCTCACCGACGGGTGCCTGTTCGGCGCACCGGCGCGCGGCGAGCGCCTGGCATGGTCCACGACCACCGCCACCGTCGGCGACGAGGTGTGGACCTACGTGGTCGCGATCAACGTGTCGCTGCCCGGCCGGCACGTCGACGACCGGATGACCCTGGCCACCCTCGGCATCGACGGCAGCCGCTCAGTGCTCGACTGGCGACGATCCACCGTTGCCGACAGCGAGTTGCTCCACGCGTCGCTCGCACCCCGCGACTGGAAGCTCTACGTCGTGGCCCCGCCGCAACGGCGGGCGGACGCCGGAGACCTGACGAAGTACGTCACCATGCCCTGCGACGACGCCCATCGCTGAGCGGCGCGGCATCGCTGCTGATCGACCGGCTGCGGACGATGCTGCGGACCGGACCTGCAGGCTCGCGCAACTACGGTCGCCACGTGCACGTCGACTTCTACGCAACCCCAGGGCCGCTCACCAACCTGACCGACGAGCAGCGTGTGCTGCTCGACCGGCTCGGAGCGGATCCGACGAGCCTGTGCCTCGCTGCGCAGCACCTGCTCATCTCACCGGGCGACTCGTTCGGGGCCGGGCTGTCCTCGCAGCAGATGGCCGAGCGCAACACCCGCCATGCCAGCGCGCTCCTGCAGCGCGCGCTCGAGCTGGACGACGGGCCGCTCGACCGGCCGCGACCCGTGCAGCACCGGGTCGTCGGTACCTGCCGCCACTACACCGTCCTCGCCACCGCCTTCCTCCGAGCGGCGGGAATCCCCGCACGCGCACGCTCAGGCTTCGCGACCTACTTCGTGCCGTCGAAGGCGGTCGACCACTGGATCGTGGAGCACTGGTCGGCCGGCCAGCAGCGGTGGGTGCGCACCGACGCGGAGATCCTCGACCGCGCCCGGCCGGGCCAGGCGGCGCATCCCGCCGATCTGCAACCTGGCGAGTTCCTCACCGCCGGCGAGGCGTGGTCGCTCGTACGGTCAGGCGAACGGGATGCAGCCGACTTCGGTGTCACCGGCACCGAGAACTGGGGGCCGGGCGAGATCCGCGGCAACGCCATGCGCGACCTGGCCAGCCTTGCCCGCAAGATCGAGATGCTGCCGTGGGACGAATGGGGGCCGATGGCCGACTCGTACGCGAACACGACCGGCGACGACTTCGACGGGCTCATCGACCGGCTGGCGCTGGCCGCCCGCGACGGCGACGAGCCGGAGCTGCAACACCTCTACGAGCAGCTCGCCGTCCCGGACGGCATGATCCGCTGAACCTCCGACGCGGGCTCTGCAAGACTTCGGGCATGCAGCCGCTCGGCATCCATCACGTCTCGGTCAACGTGCGCGACGCCGACGAGGCCGTGGCGTTCTACGTCGGCGTGCTCGGGCTCGCCCCGCGCACCGATCGGCCCGACTTCCCCTTCGGCGGCGCATGGCTCGACCTTGCCGGCCAGCAGGTGCACCTCATCGAAGGGACGGTGCCCGACTCGAACGGGCAGCACTTCGCCGTTCGCGTGGACGACATCGACGCCGCCGTGCGGGAACTACGCGACCAGGGTGTCACGGTGTCGGATGCGAAACCCGTCGGCAGCGGCCGGCAGGCGTTCCTGCACGACCCGTCCGGCAACCTCGTCGAGCTCCACGAAACCGCCTGAACCGGCACTCACGCCGCGGACGTGTGCCTACGCGCGAGCGAACTCGCGCAGGACTCGGCCGGGGCGCTCGCCGGTGTTGTTGCCCTGCTCGGTGACGACCGCACCGTTGACGATCGTCGCCGCGTAGCCACGCGAGCGGATCTGCAGGCGGCCGGCGCCGTTGGGGAAGTCGTTGACGTACGTGGGGTGCTGCGAGGCGAGCGTGTCGATGTCGAACACGTTGACGTCGGCGAAGTGGCCAACCTCGAGCGTGCCCCGCTCGACGAGGCCGAGCACGCCGGACGGCATCGACGACAGGCGGCGCACCGCGTCGGGCAACGTGGTGAGCCGGCGATCGCGCTGCCAGTGGGCGAGGTAGTGGGTGCTCATGTCGGCGTCGCAGATCTGCCCCGCGTGCGCACCCGTGTCGGCGAGGCCCGGGTACACATGGTCCATCGCCAGCACCTGCGCGAGACCCTCCACGTTGCGGTTGAAGAACCAGGTGTTGAACAGCTCGTGCCCGTCGCTGGCGATGAGCCGGTCGATCACGAAGTCCACCGGGTGCACACCCAGCTCCTCGGCGCGCTGAGCCACCGAGCGGCCGTTGGTCTCGCTGTAGTCGGGCGACGGGCCGGTGCCCAGCGGGTAGATGTGGTTCGCGTCGTACCAGAGGCCCTTGGCGACGCCCTCCTCCACCAGGCCGGCGCGCACCACCGGATCCTTCAGCGCCGCCACACGATCGGCCAGTGTCGGCAACGCCATCAGCGCCTTCCACTTCTGGCCCTTCACCGGCGAGATCTGTGCCAACCCGCACAGCGAGCCGCTGGGCCGCGTCTGGCTGGCCATCGTCATCCGCCCGACGTTCGCGTTCGTGTCGGCGAGGAACGCGCCGAACATCTCCACACCGGCGTTGCTGCCGTTGCCGGCGCCACCGGAGAACAGCACGTCGCCGCACGAGCGAGCCATCTCGCGCAGCAGCTCGATCTCCACCTGCGGCTTGGTGGCGAAGTCGTTGACCGCCTGGAACAGGCCGCCACCGGCCGCGTTCATCCCGTCGGCCACGGCAAGGTACTCGTCGAGCGGGGCGAGCGTGCCCGGCACGTAGCGGCCGTCGGGCACCGTGTGTAACAGGATGCGCGACGTGGAGAAGCCCACCGCGCCGCCGGCGACGGACTCCTCGGCGATGTCGCGGATTCGGTTCAGCTCCTCCGGCGTCGGCGCCTCGTCGGTGAGCGAGCGCTCGCCCATCACGTGGTAGCGCACTGCGCAGTGGCCCACGAGGCCCACCACGTTCAGCGCCGGCCGCATGCGCTGCACCGCGTCGAGGTACTCGGGGTACGTGCTCCAGCTCCAGTCGAGCCCGCCGAGGATCGCGTCGCGCGGCACGTCCTCCACGCTCTCCATCATCTCGGCGAGGAACTCCCGGTGGTCGGGCGCGACGGGGGCGAACGTGACACCGCAGTTGCCCATCAGCACGGTCGTCACCCCGTGCCACGAGCTCGACGTCATCAGCGGGTCCCAGCCCACCTGCGCGTCGAGGTGGGTGTGCAGGTCGATGAAGCCGGGTGACACGATCAGGCCGGTCGCGTCGATCTCGCGGCGAGCGGTGGCCGACGAGAGGTCGCCGATGGCGGTGATCCGCTCGCCATCGATCGCGAGGTCGGCACGGAAGGCGTCGGCGCCCGTGCCGTCGACGATGGTGCCGCTGCGGATGATCAGGTCGTGTGCCACGAGGCCTCCTCGGGGTGGAAGATCGCTCGATGGTACGACCACGTGCATGCAAGCGCCGAGGCGGGGCCGAGCGACCCACCGGCTGATCGGAGTGGGCACTCACACCCCGGGATGCGAGTGCCCACTCGGTGGCGGGCTGGCACTCGCACCGGTGGGCTGGCACTCGCACCGGTGGGCTGACACTCGCGCCCGTAGAGTGCGGGCGTGACGTGGGCTGATCGGTGGTTGCGAGCGCAGGAGCACGAACGGCCGCGACTGCTGGTCGTCGGCGGCGCCTCGCTCGACCTCATCCACGTGGACGGGCATCCGCGGCCCACACCGGGCGGGGCCGGGCTCTACACCGCACTCGCGGCGGCGAGGGCCGGGGCCGACGTGACGATGCTGGCGCCGCTGCCCGATCCGATGCCGCCGGAGCTGGCACCCGCGCTCGATCACATCCGCTGGGTGGGCCCCACGGTGCCGATCGACGGCCTGCCGCGCTTCGAGATCGCCTACGACGAGCACGGCGCGGTCACCCTCTTCCGCGAGCATCTCGGTGCCGAGCCCGACATGACACCCGCGCTGCTCGACGCGATCGACGACCTGCCCGGGTGCGCGTACTGCGTCCCGTTCCTCGATGCGCGGCTGCAGCAGTCGTTCATCCGAGCGCTCGCCGATCGCGGTTGCCTCACGGTGGCGTCCACCTACGGCAAGGCGGTGCGCAGCGAACCCGACGTGGTGCGCACCACGCAGTCCATCGCCGACCTGTTCTTCTGCAACGCCGACGAGGCGACGGTGCTGTTCGGCGCCGCCGACGGCAGCACTCCCCCTGCCGGCCGGCTGCGCTTCGTCACTCGCGGTGCACGCGGCGCGACCATCCTCCAGGGCGATCATCGCAGCGAGATCACCGGCACCTCCGTGCGGGCGCTCGACCCCACCGGCGCGGGCGACACGTTCTGCGGCACCACCATCGCCCGCCTGCTCGCCGGCGACCATCCCGTGCACGCCGCCCGCCAGGGCAACGCGGCCGCCGCCGAGATGGTGACGATGCTCGGCCCCACCGCGCTGTGGGCACCGGGCCCGCCACCGGCGCCCACGCAGGACGAACGCGTCCTCGTCGACCACGCGGCCGTCGCCCGCCTCGGCGCGCTGATCCGCGACCTGCCCGACCTCGATGCCTACCCGTTCGTCGGCGAGCTGTTTCCGCGTGTCGGCGACCCCGGTGCGCTCGACTGGTTCGGCGCGGCCACGCTCGAGCAGTACGGCTTCTGGCACACCGAAGGCGGCCGGTACTCGCGACCGATGATCGCCACCATCGACGGCGACGAGCGCAAGGGCAGCGACTACCTGTGGGCGCAGTACCTGCGCATGCACGAGCACGACCCGGCGAGCCTGCGCGCTGCCGGGCAGGCTGCCACCACCAGCGCCGAGTGGGGCCGCGCCGCGCTCGACGACGATGGCAGCGACCCGTACCCCGACACCCCCACCCGCGCCGCGCTCGCCGCCGCCTACGGCAGGAGCCTGGGCGAGCTGGGCCACGACATGGGTTCGCTGGTCGCCGCAGCGGCAACGACCACTCGCCCGATGCGGTCGCTGCTGCGCCTGCTCGACCATGTGGGCGGCTACCGGGAGGACCCGTATCGCAAGAAGGCGGCGCTGCTGGGCATCATCCTGCGGCAACGCCCGGAGGCGTGGCTGCCCACCGTGGAGGGCGACGATGCGCCGCCGATCGTCGACTACCACGTGCAGCGGACGTCGCTGCGCACCGGCATCGTGCAGGTGGTGGACGACTCACTGCGGCAGCGGCTGGAGCAGCGCCAGCTGCTGCCCGCCGAGGACGAGCACGCAGTCCGTCAGGCCACGTTCGACGCGGTGCAAGGGCTCACCACGGCCAGCGGTCGCGGGATGGGCGCGGTCGACTGGTTCCTGTTCCAGATGCGCCACCGCTGCCCGGAGATCACCGACCCGCGCTGCCCCGAGTGCCCCGCCCGGCCGGCATGCGCGCGGCGGGTGGAGCTGTTCCAGCCGGTCTTCCGCACCACCGCCTACTGACGGCCGGAGCCGCGCCCGTTCAGCTGAGCGTGATGCGCACCGCGCACACGGGCGGCTCGGGCTTGCGGCGCACCTTGCGCCACAGCTCGCCCACCACGAACAGCTTCGACATCACCCAGTACTTGCGCCGGATCGCCCCACGCACGGGCTCGGCTCCGGGGCCGGTGAGGATCTCGGCGCTGCCCTCCACGGCGACCGAGCCGTCCTTCACCGTGCCGCGCATGCCGCACGGCTGCAGCGTGATGCGCCCGTTGTTGCGGATGCGCTTCACCTTGCCCGACCCCTCCTCGGTGGTGAACCCGACCGTGCCTTCGGGCAGGCCGGCGATCCACACGGGCGACGACACCGCCTCGCCGCTCTTGCGGAACGTGGTGAGCAGGACGTACTTCTCGTCGGCGATGGTCATGCGGTCACGCTAGTGGCGCCACCGGCTACCAGCCGCGGGCCGTCACGACACGCAGAGGCAGAACGGGTGGCCGGCCGGATCGAGGTACACACGGAACGTCTTGCCCGGCTGGTGCTCGGCCAGGGTGGCCCCGATCTCGAGCACGGCCTGCTCGCCGGCATCGAGATCCTCCACCATCACGTCCATGTGCATCTGCTGCGGTACGTCCTGGCCGGGCCACTGCGGCGGCCGGTAGTGGTCGACGCGCTGGAAGCAGATGCACTGGTCACCCGCCTCGTTGCGCACCTCACCCCACCCGTCGTCGGAGGTGGCGTTCCAGCCGAGCAGGGCGCCGTAGAACTCCGCGAGGCGGCCGGGGTTGTCGCAATCGAGGACGAAGGAGGGGAAGCGTGCGATGGTCATGCACGGCACCGTACGACACCGTGCGGGCAGCTCAGGTCCGCAACCCGGACGCCGTCCGCCCGTGCTCAGCCCACCGCGACGGGATGGTCGCCGTGCCAGCGGAGCGCACCCGGCGACGGCCACAGCGGGCCGATCAGCACACGCTCGGGGTCGGCCGCGACCGCCGTGAGCCACTGCCACGCCTGCTCGGGCGCCGCGTGCTGCGGCGGACACGGCCCGGTGGCCAGGTGCAGCGGAGTCACCGCGAGGTGGCCGACGAACGTGGCCGCGATCGGCGCGGTGCCCACGTGGAATGCGCAGTGCCCGGCGTGGTGCATGCCCGTCCACTCGGCGACGACACCCGGTGCCAGCTCGTCGCCGTCGCCGAACGTGTCGACGAGGCCCGCGTCGAGGAGCGCCTGGATCGCCTCGCCGAGCTGCCCGTCGGGCCGAGCGGTCTCGAAGGATTGCAGTGCACGGTCGCCGATGAGCACGCGCGCGTTCGGGAAGAACGGCCGCCAGCCGTCGCCGTCGCGCACCGCGCTGAGGCCGATCGACTCGATGTGCGACAGCAGCACGGTGTCGATCGTCTCGATCGGGATGCCCGCCGCAGCGAACGCCGCCGCGTACGCAGCCTGGTGGGCGCCGGTGCTCGCCGGCTCGTGGAGGATGTCGTCGATGTTGCCGCTCGGGTCGACGGCGATGTGGCGCCCCGCCGTGCTGATCACCCACACGCAACTCGCCGCACGCACCTGCCCGTCGTCGGCCCACACCGGCGAGCCCCACGGCACCGCCCGCACCTCGTCCGGCGTGAGCCCCACTGCAGCCGGGTCGATCGCCGCGTCCACGTAGAGCACCCGCGTGAGGCAGATGTCACCGAGCTCGATCACTGTCGTCATGCACACACCTCACCAGAGTCGGCAGCACTCTGCCACACGCCTTTCGAGACCCGCCCCGGGATTTGTGTCACGACACAGACGGCGGGTTCAGGTGGTGGTTGCAACGGGCTCTCTGATCGGGAGGTCCGTGGTGAA
>CAYZFZ010000118.1:522-10250 GCA_964477795.1 uncultured Bifidobacterium sp. | reverse complement strand
ACGATGCCCTTGGCCACTTCCTCGCCGCGGGTGATGCCACCGAAGATGTTGATGAAGATGCTGCGCACGTTCTCGTCGAAGTTGATCACCCCGAGGGCCGCCGCCATCATGTCGGCGTCGGCGCCACCGCCGATGTCGAGGAAGTTGGCGGCCGAGCCACCCACCTGGTTCACCACGTCGAGCGTGCTCATCGCCAGGCCGGCGCCGTTGGCGATGATGCCGACGGTGCCGTCGAGGCCGATGTACTGCAGGTCGTGGGTGCGGGCCAGCTGCTCGCGTTCGTCGAGCTCCTCGGTGGCCCGGAAGGCCTCCCACTCGGGGTGACGGAACGCCGCGTTGTTGTCGAGGCTCACCTTCGCGTCGAGCGCGTGCACGCCGCCGTCCGGGCGCAGGATCAGCGGGTTGATCTCCGCCAGGTCGCAGTCGCCGCGGGTGAAGCAGTCGTACAGCTTCACGAGCATGTCGGCCACGCCGTCGATCGCTTCGTCGTCGATCTTGGCCCGCACCGCGGCGTCGCGGGCGGTCTCGAGCGACAGGCCGTCGACCGGGTTGATGTGCAGCAGCACGATCGCATCCGGGTTCTCGACCGCGACCGCCTCGATCTCCACGCCGCCTTGCGCGCTGAGCATCAGCAGGTGATCCTTGGCGCCGCGATCCAGCGAGTAGGAGGCGTAGTACTCCTTGCTGATGTCGCTGGCGTGCTCCACCCACACCCGCTTCACGAGATGGCCCTTGATGTCCATGCCGAGGATGTTCCCGGCATGCAGCCGCACCTCGTCCGCGTTGTCGGCCAGCTTGATGCCGCCGGCCTTGCCGCGACCGCCGACTTGCACCTGCGCCTTCACCACGACCGGGTAGCCGGCTGCCTCGGCGGCGGCCACGGCCTCGTCGACCGTGTAGGCCACGTCGCCCGGTGACACCGGGATGTCGTAGCGGGCGAAGTACTGCTTGCCCTGGTACTCGAACAGGTCCATCTAGGCCTCGTCTCCCTTGCTGCGATCAACTTCTGCTTCCGACGCGTCGAGGGTGGTCTCCAACCACGCGCAGATGCTCTTCAACGAACTCCCCGGCCCGAACACCTCGGTGACACCCTGCGCCTTCAGCGCGCGGGCATCGGCGTCGGGGATGACGCCGCCGCCGAACACCAGCACGTCGCCGAGGTCGCGGCTGCGCAACTCCTCCATCACGCGCGGGAACAGCGTGAGGTGCGCGCCACTGAGCAGCGACAGGCCGACGGCATCGACGTCCTCCTGCAGCACCGTCTCGGCGATCTGCTCGGGCGTCTGGTGCAAGCCGGTGTAGATGACTTCGAAACCGTGATCGCGCAGCGCGCGGGTGATGGTCTTCGCGCCCCGGTCGTGGCCGTCGAGGCCTGGCTTCGCTACGACAACTCGGTACGGCCGCTTCACAAGTACGGAACCCTACGTCTCGGCGGTGACGGGGCTCAATTCGATCGGGGCCGGGCGCACGATGACCTTCGCCACTGGGCGCGCCGCTCGCATAGGTGGACGATGGCCCCAGAAGGCGGGAGGTGTGAGCCATGACACCAGCAGGTACGTGCCCTCGTTGCGGTACCCCCCACGCTGCAGGAGTGCTGCGCTGCGTGCAGTGCGGTTCGTCCCTGGCGCCGGCCACGAGCCCGCCGCCTCCGCCACCCGCACCGCCACCACCTGCAATGGCCGAGCAGCGGATGCCGAACGTGCCGCCGCCACCTGGGCCGGCGCCCGCGTTCTCGCCTGCCCCGCCGCCCGCCGCCGGCCGGACGCCGAAGAACAGCACGATCATCGCCGCGCTGCTGGCAGTCGTGGCGCTGCTGGCGATCGGCGTCGCCATCGCCAGCCGCGACAGCGGGTCGAAGTCCACCAGTGCCACCTCCGCGCCCACCACGATCGCCCGCACGACGGTCGCGAGCACGACACCGGCCACCAGCAGCACCTACCCCGCCGGCACGCTCGACCCGTCCACGCTCGGCGCCGGCGAGGTGCTGCTCGAACCGGTGGGCGCACCGATGGCGCAGCCGTTCACACCCACCGCGGCCGCCGGCACCGAGGCCACACCGGCCGTCAGCCTGCCGTCGATCCCGATCCCCACCACCACCGCGCCGCTGCCGGCCGGCCAGGTCGCACTCGCCCAGGTGGCCGGCCGTGAGCCGGGCCTGTACGGCGGCACCCGCAACGTCGCCGCCTGCGACCCGCAGGCGATGATCACGTTCCTGGAGCAGAACCCCGACAAGGCCGCGGCCTGGGCAGGGGTGCAGGGCATCGCGGTCGCCGACATCCGCAGCTACATCGAGGGTCTCACACCGGTCGTGCTCACCCGCGACACGCGGGTGACGAACCACGGCTTCCGCAACGGCCAGGCCTTCGCCCACCCGTCGGTGCTGCAGGCCGGTCACGCGGTGCTCGTCGACCGGTGGGGCGTGCCGCGCGCGAAGTGCTCGTGCGGCAACCCGCTCGGCCCACCGGTGCCGCTGACGACACCGCCCGTCTACGTGGGCCCGCAGTGGCCGACCTTCGACCCGACGGTGATCATCGTCGTGGTGGCCACCGACCCCGTCGACGAGGGCTTCGTCATCGTCGATCTCACCAGCGGCGTGCTGATCGTGCGCCCCGTCGGTGCCAACCCGGTGCCCGTCGACCTCGCCACCGGCGACGTGCGCGTGACGCTCCGCTGGGCGGACACCGCCGACCTCGACCTGTCGGTCACCGATCCCACCGGCGAGACCGTGTCGTACGGCAGCCGCAGCGTCAGCAGCGGCGGCACGCTCGACGTGGACGCGAACGCCGCCTGCGAGAACGCCCTCGCGGAGCCGGCAGAGAACATCGTCTGGCCCGACACGGCGCCGAGCGGTCGCTACACGGTCACCGTCGCGCTCTACTCCGGATGCAGCGCCGGCGACGCCCACGGGTTCGTGCTGACTGCGTTGATCGGCGGCGCACCCGTGCAGCTCTCCGTCGTCGACGCCGCGGGCGCGCTCACGCCGGTCGACGGCACCGGCACCGTCTCCTCGGCGGCACCCACCATGACGTTCGCGTTCGATCGCATCTGACGCGCCGCCGGTGAGCCGCGGGTGCGTCGCCGCCGAGCAGCCGGTCGCCCCGCCGTGGCGTTGCCCCCGCGGGCAGGCACACTGGGGGCCGATGCGCCGCCCGCAGCTCCACTCCACGTTCGCCCGCGCCGTCGTGCCCGTGCTCGCCGGCATCGCCTTCTTCGCCGTCGCCGGGCTGCTGCTGTGGGGGGTCGCCGCACTGTCGTCGGGCAACAGCGACGAGACCACCTCCAACCTCGCCCCCGCATTCCAGGAGATGGGCAACGCCGAGTGGGTGGCCGGCCGCATCGCCGAGGGTGGCCCGATCATCCTGCAAGACCTGATCGGCAGCGACCGCAACATCGTGCTCGACCACACCGAGGCCAACGGCTTCTTCATCTACCTCGCCCACCCGGCCGACCGCGACTCCGGCTGCCAGATCGTGCAGGTGAAGCACACCCGCCAGTTCACCGACTGCGAGGGTCGCACGCTGGCGCCGGAGGATCTGGCGCTGCCGCCGCAGGGGGTGCGCCCGATCATCAACAACGACGGCTCGCTCACCCTCGACCTCACCTCCGACACCGCCGCGACGGTGGGCTCGGGAACCTCCGGCGGCTGAGCAGCGTCGGATGAGCATGCAACGGCGCACGTTCCTCTCCCTGCTCACCGTCCCCGCGATTGCCGCGCTGCTGCCCGCGTGCGGCGACGACGCCGCGTCCGACGACAGCACCTCGACCGGCGACACGAGCGGCCCCGGCACCACCACGTCCGGCCACGCGGCAACCGCCAGCCTGCGCGGCGAGGCGCCGCACGTCACCACCGGCGCCGACCCGACTGCGGCGTCCGCCGCGATCAACGCGTTCGCCGCCGACCTGTTCGACCGCCTCGTCGCCGTCGATCCGGTCGCCAACCTTGTGTTCTCGCCGGCCAGCATCGCGCTCGCACTGGCGATGACGTCGGCCGGCGCGAAGGGCACCACGCTCACGGAGATGGACGCGGTGCTGCACATCACCGATCCGGCCACCATCCACCGGTCGATGAACGGCCTCGCCACCTCGCTCACCGCGCTGAACCAGTCGCAGGACAACACCGCCCAGGGCGGCACCGGGGTCAGCGAGGTGCAGCTGTCGATCGCCAACTCGCTGTGGGCGCAGCGGGGTCTCGCGTTCGAGCAGGCGTTCCTCGACCTGCTGTCCGCCGAGTACGACGCCGGGCTCGAGCTCGTCGACTACAAGGCCGATCCGGAGGCCGCGCGGGTCGCGATCAACGCATGGGTGGCCGAGGAGACCCGCGACCGCATCCCCGAGCTGCTGGGCCAGGGCACCATCACACCGACGACGCGGTTGACGCTGGTGAACGCGATCTATCTGAAGGCCAATTGGGCGCAGATCTTCGACGAGCAGCGCACCAGCGAGCAACTCTTCACCGCGCCCGGCGGCGACGTGACGGTGGACATGATGCGCGTCGACGGCCGCTTCCAGGTGGCGGTCACCGACGAGTGGGCCGCGATCGACCTGCCCTACGTGTTCAACGGGCTGTCGCTGACAGTGCTGGTTCCCGGCGCCGGGTTCGCCGGCCCGCAGCCGAGCGGCGACGAGGTGTTCGCCGCGCTCCAGCCGGCGCCGGTGATGCTCAGCTTCCCCCGCTTCGACATCGAGACGTCGGTGAGCCTGGCCGACGTGCTGGGCGAGCTGGGCATGGCCACCGCGTTCAGCGATCAGGCCGACTTCAGCGGGATGACGACGGCCGAACCGCTGACGATCGGCGACGTCATCCACCAGGCCAACATCACCGTCGACGAGGAGGGCACCGAGGCCGCCGCGGCCACCGCCGTCGTGATGGAGGCGACGGGCATGCCGGATCCACAGGAGCCGATCGAGCTCGTCGTCGACCGCCCGTTCACGTTCTGGCTGCGCGACCGCAACACCGGCACGATCGTGTTCATGGGCCGCGTCAACGACCCGAGCGCGACGCGCGGCTGATCCCTTCCCTCGGGCAGTGCTCCGCTGTCAGCCGGCGAGGAGGGACGGCGCGCGCCGGCTCAGTCGCCGGCGGCGAGGGTGTCGAGGGTGTCGGTGGTGCGCGTCTCGACCACGTGGAGATCCGCGCGCCAGCCGATCTCGGTGCCGTCGGGACGGTAGGTGTGCCAGTGACCGTGCGGGTCGCGCCAGGTGCGATACCCCTTGGTCTTGAACCGGTTGTGATGCCCGCACTCGGGGCCACCATTGTCCACCCTGGTGGGCCCGTCATCCGCATGCGGGACGATGTGATCCGCCTGACAGAACTTCGCCCGACGGTTGTCACCCGGCCACGTGCACCTCGCCGAGGCCAACATCACCGCCTCGCGCAGCACACCGGTGAACAGGCGCTGGCGGCGACCGATATCGATCACGACACCGGCGGAATCGACGACCACCCGGCGCACATGCCCCATCGCCGCCGCGATCATCACGTCACGCGGGTCCAGCTGGTGGCCGTCGACGGTCTCGCAAGGCTGGAACAGATCCAGATGATCGGCAGGTTCGGGTTCACCGCCCAGGGCGCGGGTGAGCTCACGCTGGAACCGGTCGTAGCCCATCACCAAGTTGACCGTCACATCCGCGCCGGTGCTGGACGACGAAGCGGCGGCGGCCGCGAGGAAGATCGCGTGCAACGCATCCGCGCGTCGTTGGGCGTCGGTGCGGGCGAGGCGGGCGGGGCACATCTCGTCACCGAACTCGGCGACACCGGCCTCCCAGTCGGCGAGGAACTCGGACTGGGTGAACTCGTCGAGCACCTCTTGCCATTGCACCCCGACCGTGTTGCCACCATTGGCGGTGAGCTCGAAGCCGTGGTCGCCGATGTGCAACCGGGCGTTGCGGTTGCGATGGGCGCGCTCGTGCCGGTCGCCGGCACCGTCTTCGTCGGCGAGTGACTCCCAGCGTCGGGCGACGATGAACAGATCGTCGAAGTCCAAGGTGCAGGCCTGCTCGACGAGCAGGTCGATCGCCTCGTCCAGTTGGGCGACCGTGCGCGGGTTGGCGGCGAGCCCGGCGAGCACCCGGAGTTGTGGGATGCCGATCCTGCCGGCAGCAACCGCGTCGGCAACCTGCGGATAGCGGGCCAGCAGCCGGCCGAGCCGTTCGATCCGGGCAGCTTCCGCGGTGGACCAGTTGCACGCCGCCCGCCCGAACGCACGCAGGCTGCGATGACCGTCGACCAGATGATCGCCACGCTCACCCAACCGGTGCACGAACCGGGCCATCCGGGATTCAAGAGCGACCCGTTCGCGTTCGAGGGCGCGCCAGCAGGCTTCGCGCTCGGCGGGGCTCATCGCCTCCAACGTCGCATCATCCGGCTCCACCCACGAACTCATGTACGCATCATCCCAAAGGGGTGTGACAGGGTAGTTCTCCCCGGCCCCCGGGCCCCGGCGCCGCGCGTGCCCGGCTCAGGTGAGGTTCAGGCGCCGACCGGGATGTTCGCCACCAGGCGAGCGGCGAACTCCTCGGAGTGCTCCTCGAGCCGGCTGCGGTGGAGCGCCAGGCCGCCGATGACGTCGGCGCCGAGCGCGCTGACCGCCCCGTCGAGGCGATCGAGCGTCTTGCCCGGGTTGAGCGCGAACGTGCAGTAGGTGGCGGCGAGCTTGCCTCGCAGCGCGGGCAGGTGGCCGATGGCACCGATGCCGAACGGGGCCTGGGCGACCACGAACAGGCCGTGCACCCAGGTGCCGACGATGACGACGTCGGCGGCCTGGATGTGCGCCATCTCCAGTTCCTTCATGGGCGTCACCGTGGTGATGCCCCACCCCTCCTGCTGCAGGTTGGCTGCGATCAGCTCGCCCGCCTTGCGGGTGTTGCCGGTGAGGCTCTGGAAGAGGATGGCTGCCTTCATGCCGCCAATTCAAGCACGTCGGCCGCGCGCGACCCCTGTCCGCTCGGGTGGCCCGGTCACTTCGCGAAGCGGCGCTCGTTGCGCCCCTTGCGGATCTTGCGGACCACGCCGATCACGCCGATCGTGAGCGTCAACGCGATGATCAGGCAGACGACCACGATGATCCGCTTCGGCAGCGTGCGGGTGCCGAGGAAGATGTACAGGTCGGGGATGATGAACACCACCAGCGAGATGAACGCCCACTTCACGGCCTGGCGATGATGGTCGTCGATGAAGCTGAGCACCATGCGCGGGGTGCTGAACGCGTCGATGATCGCGGAGGCGAGGTCGAGCGCCAGGTAGATCCACGGGTTGAGCCCGTACTCGCCCACCGCCGCCCACACGATGAGGGTGCGGATCAGCGACCACGCCACGACGATCCCCGCCCACGTACGGCTGAGCCGCTTGCGGCGCTGCAGCGTCTCGGGGTCGTGGTGCTGCAGCGCGAACGGCATCGAACAATTCAAGCAGCAGAACCGCAGGGGCAGTGGATCGTCACGGTTTCTTGATCGTGACCGCGAGGTCGGCGGCCATAGCTTCTTGAGCGCCGCCCAGGCCCTCCTCCACGGGGACCGCCGCCAGCTTCAGCGCCGAGCGCGTTCCCAGCCGCGAGATGGCGTCGGTCGCCGCATGGTCGCAACTCCGAGAGGGACGGCACCCGAGGATCTCGGCGGCGTCGGAAGGACGACTCCTGGAGTCCCTGCCGCGTAGCACGGACCTTCATCGGCATCACCCGGCCCCCGATCAAAATCGATGCGCCAGGAACCCGATGATCGGCTCTCCAACGGAGAGCCGGTCTTGACTCCGACGCCCTACTTCCCATCCCTATCATGGCCCCCTTTGCGGGCACGGAAGGCCTGAGCTCAGCCTTGATTCACGACGGCACGCCACGTGCTCACTGTCCAGTCAATGAACAAAATAACGCAGGCGACTAGGAGCACAATTCCGATGCTAGCGACGAATTGGTCGCATGATTCATATCGCCGGATCTCTAGTCTTCTGATGTCGTCGACCCGGACGAGGCATGGCTAGGTTGACTCCTCCATCTGACGAACCTTCGAGCCAACCATGCCCATAGGCCGATTGTTACCATCGCGAAGAGCCACGATTGCTGCTCAATAGCTGCGACCAGAGAAATCGTCGCCGCAATAGTATGGGGTAGATTGAATCGCCAGTCTGGCTCGTCCCAAATCCATGTCAAGAACGTCTTGAGTTTCATCCAAAACCCCTACTTACCTAGTAGCACCCACGTGAGAATCTCCTCAACGGTACTAATCCCCTTCTGCCGAGTCTCAACATCAGTGGCCATGCAACGTCCCATGAGAAAACAAACACCCGTGCCGCAGATCGAGACATTCAACCGGTGCGGAATCATCCTCGCCCAAAGGTTCACATCACCCCAACTGTTCGCGCGACGCTGAGTGCGCCGCAACGTGGACTGCCGTCTTGTCGGCGGCGCATTTCGTTCTTGCGGTCTAGTCCTGACTGAACGATGTTTGCACCTGCGATCGCAACCCCGGCAGTCACGCACACTACTGAGACACTTTGCGCAGCGGGGCCCAGGCCAGCGACAGGTGCTTCGTGCCGGCCTCGCGAAAGCGGATGGTGGCCTCGGCCTTGTCGCCCTGGCCACGGATCTCGATGATGACGCCCTCGCCGAACGAGGGGTGCTCGACGTCGTCGCCCGTGCGCAGCCCGAGGTCCTGTGAGTTCGACGGCGACGGCTGGTTGCGACGACCTGCCGCCAGCGCCGCGTCCACGACGCGCTCGCGGTGGTAGTCGATGTCGTCGTCGGGGTCGAAGCTGCTCACCGACGGGCGGCCGCCGCTGGATCTGCCCTCGTCGTCGTCGGTGCGGCCACGGCGGTAGGGGGGCGGCGAGCCGTACGTGGCGCCGGCCCGCCGGTCGCGGTAGCTCTGCCGGCCGTAGCTGCTGCGCCCGCCCACGGCACCCGACTGATCGATCAGCTCGGCGGGGATCTCGTCGAGGAAGCGGGAGGGCGGGTTGTAGTTGGTGGTGCCGAACAGCTGCCGGCTCCAGGCGTGGCTGACGAACAGCTTCTGCTGGGCGCGGGTGATGCCCACGTACGCCAGCCGCCGCTCCTCCTCCATCTGGGTGGGCTCGGTGAGCGCCCTCGCATTGGGGAACAACCCCTCCTCCATGCCGACCAGGAACACGATCGGGTACTCGAGGCCCTTCGCGCTGTGCAGCGTCATCAGCACGACCTTGTCGTCGTCGTCGAGCTCGTCGGTGTCGGCGACGAGCGCGACCTGCTCGAGGAACTCGTCGATGCGGGTGAACTCGCGGGCCGAGCCGATCATCTCGCCGATGTTCTCCAGCCGGCCGGCGGCCTCCACCGAGCCCTCCATCTCGGCTTCCAGCTCGGCCAGGTAGCCACTTGCGTCCATCACCGCCTGCAGCAGGTCGCCGGGGCCGGTGGCCTCGCCGGCCGCGAGCGCCGCCATCTCGTCGAGCAGGCGCACGAAGCTCTCCACACCACGGGCAGCCGGGCCGGTGAGGCCGGCCTCGTGGGCGTGGCGCATGGCCTCGGCGAAGGAGATGCCGTCGGCGGCGGCGAACGCATCCAGCTTGCCGACGCTGCCCTCGCCCACCCCGCGCTTGGGCACGTTGAGCACACGCTTGATGCTCACCTCGTCGGCCGGGTTGACGACGGCGCGCAGGTACGCCATCGCGTCCTTGATCTCGCGCCGGTCGTAGAAGCGGGTGCCGCCCACCACCTTGTACGGGATGCCGAAACGCATGAACGCTTCCTCCAGCACACGGCTCT
>CAYZFZ010000118.1:0-512 GCA_964477795.1 uncultured Bifidobacterium sp. | reverse complement strand
CGGTAGAACGCGGCCATGTCCTTCCACAGGACATGGTGCTCGCGCTGCACGTTCTGCATCGTGCGGGCGACGAACGTGGCCTCGTCGCCCTCGTCCTCGGCGTGGTAGCGCATGATGCGATCGCCGCCGCCCTTGTCGCTCCAGAGATGCTTCTCCTTGCGATCCGGGTTGTTGCGGATGACCGCGTTGGCAGCGTCGAGGATCGTCTGGGTGCTGCGGTAGTTCTGGTCGAGCACGATCGTGGTGACATCGTCGAACGCCTCCTCGAACTGCAAGATGTTGCGCACATCCGCCCCGCGCCATCCATACACCGACTGGTCGCCGTCGCCGACGATGGTCACTTGACCACTCTCCGCGGCAAGCGCCAGGGCCAGCTCGTTCTGGGCCATGTTGGTGTCCTGGTACTCGTCGACCAGCACGTGCCGGAAGCGCTGCTGGTAGTGGGCCAGCACTTCGGGGTGCTGGCGGAACAGCTCGACGGTCTTCATCAGCAGGTCGTCGAAGTCCATCGC
>CAYZFZ010000117.1:0-10330 GCA_964477795.1 uncultured Bifidobacterium sp. | reverse complement strand
CAGGTCACTCATCCGTCACGGAACTGTAGTAGGTGCCGCACGGCCGACAGGGGGATCCGGTGTGACGGCCGCCACGCACCGTGGGATGGCGACGGTCAGCCGGTGAGCACCGCACCGGTGTCCACCGCTTCGAACGCCGAGCCAGGGATGCTCTTCAGCTGGTTCAGGTCGTCGTCGTTCCAGCCTGCGCTGGGCGCCCCCTGGAAGAACCAGTTGCTGCCGTTGTCGGCGACGATCACGCCGTAGTTCTTCATCGCCTCCGCGATCACCCTTGCCTGGCCGGTGAGCCCGCTGATGTCGTAGCCGGCGGAGAGACGCAGGCGCTGGCCCATCGCCGGCGCGTTCACGTCGGTGACCGACGACGCGAAGTGCGTGGCGGGGAGGATGTAGCCGCGGCGGGTGGTGTCGAAGGTGATGCGGATCGCGTGGTCGATGTGACCGGCGGCCACCTCCTCGTAGCGCACCAGCCCGGCGAGGATGGGGAGCCCGGCGGCATCGGCGCTCGTCCAGCCCAGTGGCCGCAGCGCGTTGCTGGTCATGTCGAACACGGCGCCGCCCGAGGCGAGCCAGCCGGCCCCGCTGCGGCGCGCCGTGCCCAGCTCGTAGAGGCGGCAGGTGCCCTGCTGCAGCACGAGCACATGGCGGTCGCCCGACGTCGCGCCCACCGGGCCTTCGATCGGAGCGTTCAGCGGGATCGGGAACGGGCCGGGCTCGCTCTCGTCGCCGTACGCGTCGTAGGTGATGGGCACGAGCGGCTGGTTCTGGGGCACCAAGACGTAGGGGATGCCGTACTCGGTGTTCTCGCCGAAGTCGGGGTGCAGGTTGTCGCCCCCGTGGGCCTGGATGTAGGCGATCATCTGCGCGCTGTTCGACCGCAGCGGGGCGTTGCGGATGCTCGTGTTCCACGCGTTGTCGGCGGGGTACATGGGGCAGCCGCCCAGCGTGGGCCCAGGCGGGCGGATGCGCTGCGCCACGGCGTTCGCGTCGGCCGGCCCGCCGACCGTGCCGATCGCTGCGGGCGCGAGCGCCGCAGGCCCGGCGGGCAGGCCGGCATCGGCGTGGGGGCCGGCGGCCAGGAGCGCCCCGACCACCGCCACCGCGAGGGCAGCGCGAACCTTCACCCACCCGACCCTAACCCACCCCCGCTTTACGTAAAGGCTGTCGGGCGCTGACCTGGGGCTGTGAGCTCGGAGGCTTGACACAAACAGAGGACAGCCGTGCGGGCGAGGGCCCGCCGGGCGGGTCAGCCGCCGATCTGGCTCATCGTGCGGCGCGGCTTGACGAAGCTGACCTGGCCGATCTGGTGGCCGGCCCACTTCATGCCCACGGCACGCTGGATCTCGGCGGCCACATCGTCGTCGGTGCCACCCCCGCGCATGATCGCCATCAGGTCGAACTCGTCGGTGGCGAACAGGCAGGTGCGGAACTGGCCGTCGGCGGTGATGCGCACACGATCGCAGTCGCCGCAGAACGGCTTCGTCACCGTCGGGATGATGCCCACCGTGCCGCCGCCATCCAGGTAACGCCAGCGATCAGCGGGTGCCGCACCACGGGCGGGCACCGGCTCGAGCGGGAACTCGGCTGCCAGGATCGCGACGATCTCGTCCTGCCCGACCACCTTGCCGTCGAGCCAGTGGCCGCCGGCGTCGAGCGGCATGAACTCGATGAAGCGCACCTCCACGCCGTGCTCGCGCCCGTAGCGGGCGAGATCGACGATCTCGTCGTCGTTGACACCACGCTCGACGACGGCGTTGACCTTCACCGGGGCGAACCCGGCTTGCTTCGCGGCCTCGATGCCGTCCAGCACGCGGGCCAGCTCGTCGCGGCGGGTCATCTGCAGGAACTTCTCGGGCACGAGCGTGTCGAGGCTGATGTTGACGCGCTGCAAGCCGGCCTCGCGCAGCTCGTGGGCCATGTGCCGGAGCGTGGAGCCGTTGGTGGTGAGCGACAGGTCGGCCCCGAGCGTGGCCAGCTTGGCGACCAGCACCGGCAGGTGCGAGCGCACCGTGGGCTCGCCGCCGGTGAGGCGCAGCCCGTCGACACCGAAGCGCTGGACGAAGATGCGGGCCAGCCGCTCGATCTCCTCGAACGTGAGCACGTCGCTGCGCGGCACCCACTGCATGCCTTCCTCCGGCATGCAGTACGTGCAGCGGAAGTTGCACCGGTCGGTGACCGAGATGCGCAGATCACGAATCGTGCGACCGAACGGGTCGATCAGCTCCATTTCGTCACCATATCCACCGCGCGGGGGCAGCGGCTCACAGGGCGAGCAGCATCGTCGCGATGTCGCCGCCGGGCGGCACCCCGTCGCCGTCGGTGACCACGGCAATCGCGTTGGCCTGCGAGGTGGCGGCCAGCTGGTGACTGCCCTGCGCGCCCACGGAGCGCACGTGCAACCGCCCGTCGGGACCGAAGGCCGCGAACACCCGCATGAAGTGGGTCTTGCCGTCGGGCCGGCGGGGCAGGCCGTCGTCGGTGATGGCGTTCACCAGCGGGCGGTCGATGGCGAGGTGGCCCATCATCTGACGCAGCGCCGGGCGGGCGAGCAGCTCGAAGCTGACCAGCGAGCTGACCGGGTTGCCGGGCAGGCCGAACACCGGCACCTGCCGGCCGCTCGCGGTGGGCAGCAGCCCGAAGGCGAACGGCTTGGCCGGCTTGATCGCGATCTGCATCCACACCATGTCGGCGAGGCGGGAGAGCACGGCCTTCACCACGTCGTAGTCGCCCATGCTGACGCCGCCGCTGCTGACGATCGCGTCGCAGGTCTCGGCCGCGTCGCGCAGCACGCGCTCGAGCAGCGCTTCGTCATCGCGCACGATGCCAAGGTCGATCGCCTCGCAACCGGCGTCGCGCACCGCGCCCAGCAGCATCGTGCGGTTGCTCTCGCGGATCTGCCCGGGCTGCAGCGGCGACCCGTCGTCGATCAGCTCGTCGCCGGTGGACAGCACGGCCACCCGCGCCCGCGGCACGACGGAGACGATCGCGGCGTTGACGCTGGCCAGCACACCGGCCACCGCCGGCGTGACGAATGTGCCCGCCGGGTACAGCAGGGTGCCGGCGCGCACGTCGTCGGCCACGCCACGCACGGCCACACCGGCGTGGACCGGCCGCTGCACCAGCACATCCGCACCACCGTGCAGCAACACGGTGTCCTCCACCATCACCACCGCGTCGGCGCCGGCGGGCACGGGGGCGCCGGTCATGATGCGGATCGCCTCGCCCGGCTGCAGCACGCGGTCGGTGTGGGCCCCGGCCGCGACCTCGCCGACGACGCGCAGCTCCACCGGTGCGCCGGCGACGGAGGCCGCGATCACGGCGTACCCGTCGACCGCGCTGTTGGCGAACGGGGGCACGTCCTCCGCGGCCAGCACCTCGGCGGCGAGCACCAGGCCGGTGGCCTGGCGGCAGGGCACGTCGTGCGGCGCCGCGGCCGGGCAGCGGGCGAGCACGTGCGTTCGGGCCTCGGTGATGTCGATCACGCCGCAACGGTACCGTGAGGCGGGTGACGTCGTACCTGCCCTTCCCCCTCGCGCACGAGCCGACCGGGCACATCGCCCGCTGGGCCACGTGGGACGGCGACGGCGAGGAGACCACCACGATCCTGTGGGAGAACGAGGGCTTCACGGTCAGCGGCCAGGTCAGCCGCGAGGACATCCAGTACGTCGTGCGCCTCTCCCCCACCTGGCAGGTGCGCCAGTTCCTGCTGTTCCGCGACCTCGACGAGCCCGATCTGTGGCTGGCCACCGATGGCGGCGGCCGGTGGGGCGAGATGAACGGCGCGCACCGCACCGAACTCGACGGCTGCTACGACATCGACCTCGCGTGCACCCCGTTCACCAACACCCTGCCCATCCGCCGGCTGCCGCTGCAGGAGGGTCACACCGCCGAGCTGCCGGTGGTGGTGGTCGACCCCGAGACGCTGGAGGTGCGCAAGGTGGTGCAGCGCTACACCCGGTTGGCATCGCACCGCTGGCGCTACGAGAACGTGGAGAGCGGCTTCACCGCCGACTTGGACGTGGACGAGTTCGGGCTGGTGCTCGACTACCCGTCGCTGTTCCGCCGGCTGCCAGCCGAGCGGGCGTCGTAGAGCGCACGCAGCTCGGCCGCATCCGGCAGGCGGCGCAGCGGCTCGCGCAGGGTGACGAGGTTCATCTGCGCCATGTGCTCGCGCAGCCACGCCGACACCCGCTCGGGGTGACGGTCGGCGACCTCGCGCAGCACCCAACCGACGACCTTGCGGATGAAGAACTCACGCTCGGGCAGCAGCACCTCGGCGGCGGCGAAGAAGCCGTCGAGCCCGCGGTCGTCGCGCAGCAGGGCGCGCCGGGCGAGCAGGCCGGAGCGGCGGATCCAGAAGTCGTCGTCGAGGATCCAGCGGTCGAGCGTCGGCACCACCGCCTGCGGGTCGCGGGCCGCGAGCTCGGCGGCGACCCAACCGGAGAGCGGGTCGACCAGCGCCCACGTGTGGCAGTCGCGCAACGTGCGCTCGATCCACGCGATGTCGGCCGGGCCGAGCAGGCGCGGGCGCTGCACGAGCAGCTCGATGGCTGCCAGCCGGCACTCGTGCACCGGGTGCGCCCACAGCGCATCGGCGAGCTCGAACAGCTCGTCGTGGGTGAGCGCCCGGTGCGCGCGCAGCCAGGCCTTCACGATCCGCCGCATCGCCGGCACGCCGCTGCCCACGAACGCCAGCGAGCTCTTCAGGTACGCCCGCTCGCCCTCGGCCCGCTCCGGCGTGCCGGCGGCAGTGAGCTGAGCGAGCAGGTCGGCGGTCTCGGCCGCCGCGTTCACACGCGATCCTGCAGCCAGGCCCGGAAGTCGGCGCCGATGCGTGCGTCGTCGAGGGCGAGTTCGACGACGGCGGTGAGCCAGCCCAGCGGGTTGCCGGTGTCGAAGCGGCGGACGTCGCGCAGCACACCGTGGAACGGCCCCTCGGCGGCCTGCTCGCGCAGCGCGTCGGTGAGCTGGATCTCGCCGCCGGCGCCGGGCTGCACGCGCTCGATCTTGTCGAACACGTCGGGGGTGAGCACGTAGCGGCCGATGATGATGAGGTCGCTGGGCGCCTCCGCGACCGGCGGCTTCTCCACCATCGTCGCGATGCGCACGACACCGTCCGCGCTCAGCTCGCCGATCGGGTCGATCACGCCGTACGCGAAGACCTCCTCCATCGGCACGTGCTTGAGGCCGACGACGCTGCCGCCGGTGGCCGCGCTCACGTCGCACATCTGGCCCAGCAGGCTGCTGTCGCCCATGATCTCGTCGGGCAGCAGCACGGCGAAGGGCTCGTCGCCCACGGCCTCGCGGGCGCACCCGACCGCGTGGCCGAGGCCGAGCGCGACGTCCTGGTAGGCGAAGCTGATGCGCACGTCGCGGCCGATGGCCTCGAGGCTGTCGGCGACCGAGTCGCGCCCGGTGCTGCGCAGCTTGGCGACGACGTGCGGTGCCGCCTCGAAGTAGGCCTCGATCGCCGGTTTGGCATGGCTGGTGACCACGACCACATGGTCGATCCCGGCACCGACGGCCTCGTCGATGATCAGCTGCAGCGCGGGCGTGTCGATGATCGGCAGCAGCTCCTTGGGGACGGCCTTGGTGGCGGGGAGGAAGCGGGTTCCCATGCCCGCTGCCGGGATCACTGCCGTACGTGCACGCATAGCAGCACACTCTAGGGAGACGCTGCGGCGGGGCGGTTCCGGCCGTTCGCCTTCCCGGCCGGGCGGGTAGAGTTAGCACTCGCAGCATCCGACTGCCAGACCTGCCGGACCCGACACGCGGAGCCCACCGATGCCCACCTACGTCTACAAGTTCATCGACACCGGCGAGACCATCGAGGTGCAGCAGTCCTTCAGCGACGACGCGCTCACCGAGGCCGTGCACCCCGAGTCCGGTGCCACCCTGCCGGTGAAGAAGGTCTTCCTGCCCGTCGGGGTCACGTTCAAGGGCGGCGGTTTCTACAAGACCGACAGCCGCAGCGGGTCGAGCTCGTCGAAGTCCTCCTCCTCCTCGTCGTCGTCCTCGGACAGCTCGCCGTCCGGCAGCTCGACGACACCGGCGGCCTCGTCCGACAGCAGCACCTCGCCGGCACCCGCCGCGAGCAGCACGCCGGCTGCGTCCACCTCGGCATCGTCGAGCGACTGATCCTCGCCCGCGCACCGATATGGTGCGCCACAACGGCTTCCCCGGCTCGGTGCGCCCAGGCGCGCACCCACCTGCTCCTCGCTCGCGGAGGCCGTCATGTCGCTGCTCCCCCGTGTCCGCCTGGCACTCGCCCGCCGGCCGTGGCTCTACTGGTTGCTCGTCGGCCTCTGCGCGGCGGGCGTGTGGGCTGGCGTCGCCGGTGCGCAGGCACAGGTCGACGATGCCCGTGCCGGCTGGGGCCGCGCCCAGCGGGTGTGGGTGGCGGACGGCAACGTCGCCGCCGGCCAGGCGCTGCGGGCGACGGCACACGACTACCCGGCGGCGATGGTGCCGCCGAGCGCGCTCACCGACATGCCCGCCGGCGCGCTCGCCGCGCACCCGGTCGCCGCGGGCGAGGTGATCGTGGCCGGCGACCTGCGCGACGACGCCACGGTGCCCGGCGGCTGGCTCACGTTCGCAGTGCCGGCCGACGGCACGCCCGCGGTGCTCACCGGCGACCGTGTGGTGGTGTTCGGCAGCGGGCAGCAGTGGTGCGAGGGCATCGCGGCCGCGATCGGCGACGCCACTGTCGAGGTTGCCGTTCCACCGGACTGCGCGGCACCGCTCAGCGCTCAGCTGGCGCTCGGGGCAGTCACGCTCGCCCGCGCCGGTTGACGTGCCCCTGCCCGAGCGGTCGGCGCGTCAGGCGATCGCGATCGCCTGCGAGAGGTCGGCCCAGATGTCGTCGACGTGCTCGATGCCCACGCGCCTGCGGCTGAGGCCGGGCGGCACCTGCGAGGCGCCGGCGTACTTCTGGCGCCGCTCCATCGTCGTCTCCACCCCGCCGAGGCTGGTGGCCGGCACGATCATCTGTACCTTCCGGCACGCCGCGTCGGCCGCGTCGGCGCCGCCGGCGAGGACGAACGACACCATCGCCCCGAAGCCCGGGTAGCGCACGTCGGCCACCGCCGGGTGCAGCAGCAGGCGGCCGACGACGGCCGCCGCGTTGGACTGCATGCGCTCCATGCGCAGCGGCAGGGTGCGCAGCCCGCGCAGCGCGAGGAACGCCTCCAGCGCGCCCGGTGTGCTGCCGTTTACCAGACGGGTCTGGTGCAACCGGTCGTAGGTGGCGTCGTCGCCCGCGACCGCGAGACCGATCAGCAGGTCGCTGTGACCACCGATGAACTTCGTGCCGCTGTGGATCATGATGGATGCGCCGTCGGCCAGCGGTTGCGCGCAGATGGGCGTGGCGAACGTGCTGTCGACGACGACCTTCGCCCCCGCCGCCTTCGCTGCCGCGCAGATCGCGCCGACGTTGGCCACGTCGAGCGTCGGGTTCGTGGGCGTCTCCACCCACACCACATCCGCGCCGCTGGTGGCAGCCACCATCGCGGCGGTGTCGGCGACGTCGGCGAAACGCACCTCCAGGTGCCCCTGGCGGGCGTGGTCGTCGACGAGCGCCCGCACCCCGAGGTACGAGTAGGTGGGCAGCACCAGCACCTTCGGGGCCAGCGCGAACAGCGCTGCCGAGGCCGCGGCCATGCCGGAGGAGAAGGCGACAGCGCGGCCGCCCTCGAGCGCGCCGACGGCTTCTTCCAGCCCGATCCAGCCGGGTGTGCCGTGGGTGCGGGAGTACGCGCCCTCCTCGCCGCGGAAGTTGCTGGCGAGCGTGATCGGGTGGTTGAGCGGCTCGCCGATGCCGTGCGGCCGCCCGGCCGTGACGGCGATCGTGGCCGCGTGCGGGCGCGGGCCTGCCTCGCGCTCGTCGTACGGCTCGCTGGTCATGACGCGACCGGAGCGGTGCCGGGGTGCTCGACGCGGCCGTCGGCGTGGTGGGCGAAGCGGCCGGCGTCGCGGCCGTGCACAGGGGCGGGCCGGTCCCACGGCCAGCCGCCGAAACCGGTGCGCCGGTAGTCGGCGAACGCCTGCTGGATCTCGGCCTCGGTGTTCATCACGAACGGCCCGTACTGGGCGACCGGCTCGCCGATCGGGCGCGCCTGCAGCATCAGGATCTCGGCACCCTCGGCCCCGCCGGTGAGCACCGCGGGCATGGTCGGGTCGACGACGATGCCGGTCTTCGGGTCGACCGCCTCGCCGCCGGCGGTGAGGGAACCTTCGAACACGTACAGCACGCGGCGGGTGTCGTCGCCCTTCGCCGGGTCGAGCGTGATCGACGCGCCGGGCGACAGCACGAGGTGCAGGATCGACACATCGGCCTCCGGGCGCGAGGCCCACGAAGACGGCGGCGGGGGCGGCGGCGTGAGCCCCGCGTACTCGCCGGCGATGACGGTGACGACCGTCTCGCGACCGTCGACGTCGAGGTGGCGGTGGCGCGGGATCTGCTCGCTCCACAGCATCGTGAAGTACGGCTCGACCATCTTGTCCGAGGCCGGCAGGTTCATCCAGATCTGGAACAGCTCGGCGGTGTTCGGCCCGTCGGTGGACAGCAGCGGGAACATCTCGCAGTGCACGACACCGCTGCCGGCTGTCATCCACTGCACGTCGCCGCGGCCGAAGCGGGCCGCAGCACCCAACGAGTCGCTGTGGTCGATGAAACCCTGGCGGGCGAACGTGATGGTCTCGAAGCCGCGGTGGGGGTGCTCGGGGAAGCCGGGCACGGTGCTGCCGTGGTACATGCGCCAGCCGTCGCGGGGCTCGAAGTCGTTGCCGATGTTGCGACCCTCCAGCGAGCCCTGCGGGGCGAAGCGGTCGTCGCCGGCCGGGTACAGGTCGAGGTGGTGCACGCAGAACAGGAATGGGTCGGCGGTGGGCCACTGGAAGCCGAGCGGCACCCGCTGCAGGACGAGACCGTCGGGGTGTGTGGTCATCAGGCCGAGCGTACGCCCGTCGCGATCAAGAGCAACACCAGCACGCCGAGCGCGATGCGGTACACCACGAAGGGCATGAAGGAGCGGGTGCGGACGAGCTTGATCGTGCCCCACACGGCCACCCAGCCGGACAGGCCGGAGGCGACGATGCCGACGAGCATCGGCACACCCAGCCCCTCCGGGATGCCGTCGCCGACGAGCTTGATCATCTTGAACGCGACCGCGCCAGCCGTGACCGGGATCGCCATCAGGAAGCTGGCCCTGGCGGCCGCGTCGCGGGTGAAGCCGAGGAAGCGAGCAGCGGTGATCGTGATGCCGCTGCGCGAGGTGCCGGGGTTGAGCGCGAGCACCTGGGCGACGCCCACCTTGGTCGCGTCGGCAGCGGTGTAGTCGGCCAGCGTCTTCTTGCCGGCCTGGCGGTCGGCCCAGGCGAGCAGCAGGCCGAAGAGGATCAGCGAGCACGCGATCAGCACGGGCGTGCCCAGCTTGTTGTCGATCGACTTCTCTGCCACCGCGCCGACGGCCGCGGCAGGGATCGCCGACAGCACCAGCAGCCAGGCGAGGCGGCCCTCGGGGCTGGACGGCCGCTCGCGGTGTACCACCAGGCGCACACCCTCGCGGACATAGATGACGAGGTCGCGCCAGAAGTAGCCGACGACGGCGACGAGCGTGCCCAGGTGAAGGGCGACGTCGAACGCCTTCTCCACCGACGCGTCGCCGAAGTCGTTCCAGCCGAACAGCCACGGCACCAGCAGCAGGTGGCCGCTGGACGAGATGGGCAGGAACTCTGAAAGTCCCTGGACGAGACCGAGCACGACGGCGTGGAGGATGGGCACGGGGTGCAGTTCTACTCGCTGCCGAGGCTGGGCAACACTCGCGGCCGCCACGGGCGGTGCTCGTCCCAGTGGTGGCCCACGACGCGGCCCTCACGCAGCTTGGCCAGGAAGTCGGCCGGCCCGTCGAAGTCGGGCATCTCCACGTACGCGCTGCCGAGCGCGAGCGGCACGTGCGCGTCGCTGCCGGCACCCGGCGCGAGGTGGAACTCGGCGGCGAACGCGGCGGCGCGCTCGTTGAGGCTGCGCAGGCTGGTCTTCGCGTTGAGCACCTCCACCGCGTCCAGCAGCCCGGCGCGGGCAAGGTCGTACAGGGCCGGCTCGGCCAAGTTGCGCCGCATCGGGTCGAACGGGTGCGGTACGTACACCACGCCGCCCTGGGCGCGGATCTCGTGCGCAGCCTGCGCCGGTGGGGTGCCGGCAGCGATGCGCTCGCGCAGGAACAGCCCGATGATCTCGCCGGCGTGGGTGCGCAGCTCCTCCCCCACGATCACCCGGCAGGGCAGCCGGCCGGCCAGCTCGGTGGCGCCGCGCAGCGCGTTGTGGTCGGTGATG
>CAYZFZ010000116.1:0-10494 GCA_964477795.1 uncultured Bifidobacterium sp. | reverse complement strand
GTTCGAGCAGGGCGGCATCATCAAGGACGGGGCGGAGATGATCAACGCCGTCTCCAACAGCCGGGTGCCCCACCTCACCATCAACATGGGGGCCAGCTACGGCGCCGGCAACTACGGGATGTGCGGCAGGGCGTTCGGGCCACGCTTCCTGTTCGCCTGGCCGAACGCGAAGAGCGCAGTCATGGGACCCGCACAGTTGGCCGGGGTGATGAGCATCGTCGCCCGCGAATCCGCGGCGTCGATGGGCAAGCCGTTCGACGAAGAGGCCGATGCTTCGCTGCGGCTGCTCGTGGAGGAGCAGATC
Source organism: uncultured Bifidobacterium sp. (assembly GCA_964477795.1). Taxonomy (GTDB): domain Bacteria; phylum Actinomycetota; class Acidimicrobiia; order Acidimicrobiales; family Ilumatobacteraceae; genus UBA668. The sequence continues at coordinate 10,190 of CAYZFZ010000116.1, read as the reverse complement.
GAGCGCGAGTCGCTGGCGATGTTCATGAGCGGCAAGCTCTACGACGACGGGATCATCGACCCGCGCGACACCCGCACCGTGCTGGGCATGTGCCTCAGCATCATCGACAAGCAACCGATCGAGGGCACGCGCGGCTACGGCGTGTTCCGGATGTGATGGCGATGGAGCCCGACCAGTTGCGCCTCGTCGCCGCCGTCCCGATCATCCCGGCGCGCGACATCCCCGCCAGCACCGCCTGGTACCGCGACATGCTCGGGTTCACGGTCCACCACGCGCAGGACGGCTACGGCATCGTCGGCCGCGACGACGTCTACGTCCACTTCTGGGGGCCCAGCGGCATCGAGCCGGCAGACAGCATGACGATGATCCGCCTCGGCGCGCCCGGCATCGAGCAGTGGTACCAGCACTGCCTGCCACTGGGCATCGTGCACCCGAACGCGCCGCTCACGGCGCAACCGTGGGACGCGACGGAGTTCGCGGTTGTCGACCTGGACGGCAACCTCGTCACGTTCTTCGAGTTCAAGGGGCGCTCATGACGACGCCGATCCACACCGTGCTCGTCGCCAACCGCGGCGAGATCGCCCGCCGCGTGTTCCGCACCTGCCGTGAGCAGGCAAGGGCGACGGTCGCCGTTTTCAGCGACGCCGACGAGCACGCCCCGTTCGCAGGCGAGGCCGATCACGCCGTGCGGCTGCCGGGCACGGCCTCCGCGGACACCTACCTGCGCGGCGACCTGATCATCGCCGCCGCGATGCGCTTCGGCGCTGCCGTGCATCCCGGCTACGGCTTCCTGTCGGAGAACGCCGCATTCGCACAGGCCGTCCACGACGCGGGCCTGGTGTGGATCGGGCCGCCACCGTCCGCGATCGCGGCGATGGGGTCCAAGATCGCGGCGAAGCAACTGATGCGCTCACACGGCGTGCCGGTGGCACCCGACAGCACGGTGGAGTCGCTGGAGGAGATCGGGCTGCCGGCGCTCGTGAAGGCATCCGCCGGCGGCGGCCGGGGCATGCGCATCGTGCGCGACGCCGGCGAGCTGGCCGAGGCGATCGCCGCCGCCGAGCGGGAGGCAGCGGCCGCGTTCGGCGACGGCACGGTGTTCGTCGAGCGCTACCTCGAGCACGCCCGCCACGTGGAGATCCAGGTGCTCGCCGATACCCACGGCAACGTGATCGCGCTGCACGAGCGCGATTGCACGCTGCAGCGCCGCCACCAGAAGGTGCTGGAGGAAGCGCCGTCGCCGGCCGTCGGCAGCGACCTGCGCGTGCGGATGGAGGCCGCCGCGGTGGCCGCCGCCTGCGCCGTCGGGTATGTGGGCGCGGGCACGGTGGAGTTCCTGCTCGACAGCGACGGCAACTTCTGGTTCCTGGAGATGAACACGCGCCTGCAGGTGGAGCACCCGGTCACGGAAGCCGTGTGCGGTGTCGACCTCGTCGCGCTGCAGCTCGCCATCGCCGAGGGCCACGCGATCCCCGCCGCACTGCTCGTCGAGGTACCCCTGCACGGCCACGCGATCGAAGTGCGGCTGTGCGCCGAGGATCCGTTCAACGGCTACCTGCCCAGCTCGGGCGTGTTCCACTCGTTCGCCTTCCCGGCCGTGCCCGGTGTGCGCATCGACAGCGCAGTCGACGCCGGCAGCGAGGTGCCGCCGCACTACGACTCGATGATCGCGAAGGTGATCGCTCACGGCACTACCCGCGCCGAGGCCGCTCGCCGGCTGATCGCCACGCTGCGCGGCGCCACCCTTCACGGCCCCACCACGAACCGCGAGCTGCTGCTACGGCTGCTGGCCGACCTGTGCACGGTCGACGGTCCGGGCGGGGCGGGCCTCGACACCGGCTGGCTCGATCGCCAGGATCTCGGCGACGGCCCCACGCCCGCGCCCGAGACCATCGCCGCCGCTGCACTCGCGGTCGTTCGCGATCGCACATCCACGGCTCGCTTCCCGATCGCGTGGCGCAACAACCCGTCGCAGCCGCACACCCAGATCGTCACCTGCGGCGGCGGCGAGCACCGCGTGCAGTACGCATTCGACCGCTCGAACCGGCTCGGCTCGCTGGAGGTCGACGGTGTCCCGGTGGCGCTGGATCCCGCCGCACTCGATGCGCTCGACCGCACCCCCGCCCGGGTCGTCCACACGCTCGCCGGCACCACGGTCTACGTGGACGGCGGTCGCTTCACGTTCGACGTGCCGCCCCGCTTCGTCTCCCCCGACGAGGCCGGCCGCGCCGGCTCCACGGTGGCCCCGATGCCCGGCCGCGTGATCGCGCTCCTCGTCGCCGAGGGCGACACCGTGGTTGCCGGGCAGGGGCTGCTGACGATGGAGGCGATGAAGATGGAGCACCGGATCACCTCGCCGCACGCGGGAACGGTGGGCGAGGTGTACGTGCGCGCCGGCCAGCAGCTCGACGGCGGCCAGCCCCTCCTGCGCGTCGACCCGTCATGAACACCGAGCCGGGTTCCGACGGCGTGCGCCGCGCGGTGCGCATCGCGAACTGCAGCGGCTTCTTCGGCGACCGGCTCAGCGCGGCGCGTGAGATGGTGGACGGCGGCGACATCGACGTGCTCACCGGCGACTGGCTGGCCGAGCTGACGATGCTGATCCTGCACAAGCAGCGCACCCGCAACCCCGAGCTGGGGTATGCGAGCACGTTCCTGCTGCAGATGGAGCAGGTGCTGTCCACGTGCGTCGAGCGCGGCATCAAGGTGGTCACCAACGCGGGCGGGCTGAACCCAGCCGGTTGCGCCGACAAGGTGCGCCAGCTCGCCGCACGCCTCGGCATCGACGTGCGCGTCGCCCACGTGGAGGGCGACGACCTGATGGATCGCATCGACGACCTGCGCCCCCAGCTCGCCCACCTCGACACCGGGGCCCCGTTCACCGGCGACGCCGTGTCGGCGAACGCCTACCTCGGCGGCTGGGGCATCGCGGCAGCGCTGAAGGCCGGCGCCGACGTGGTGGTGTGCGGCAGGGTCACCGACGCGGCACTCGTCGTCGGGCCCGCCGCCTGGTGGCACGACTGGGCGACCGACGACTGGGACGCGCTGGCTGGAGCGGTCGTCGCCGGCCACGTCATCGAGTGCGGCACCCAGGCCACCGGCGGCAACTACTCGTGGTTCGACGACATTCCCGACCCCGCGCTGCCGCTCGGCTTCCCGATCGCGGAGGTCGCCGCCGACGGCTCGTCGGTCATCACCAAGCACCCCGGCACCGGCGGCCTCGTCGACGTCGGCACCGTCACGGCCCAGCTGCTCTACGAGATCGCGTCGCCCGCGTACGCGAACCCCGACGTGATCACCCGCTTCGACACCATCCGGCTCAGCCCCGACGGCCCCGACCGGGTGCGCATCCACGGCACAATCGGCGAACCGGCGCCGCCCACCACGAAAGTGTGCATCAACCTCGAGGGCGGCTACCGCAACCGCATGTCGTTCGTGCTCACCGGGCTGGATCAAGCCCGCAAGGCCGCGTGACTCACCGACGCGCTGTTCCGCAGGGTCGGCGGTCGCGACCGCTTCGATGAGGTCGACGTGCGCCTGGTGGAGGCGCCCAGCGATGCGCCCACGCAGGAGCAGGCGTCGGGCCGCCTGCACATCACGGTCAAGAGCCGCGACGAGCGACTCGCCGGCAAGGCGTTCAGCGGCGCCGCCATCGAGCTGGCGCTCGCCAACTACCCCGGCTTCTTCGCCACCGGCGGCCCCAGCGAGGCCCAGTCGTTCGGCGTGTACTGGCCGGCGCTCGTCGACGCCGCCGAGGTCACCCAGGTCGTCGTTCTCCCCGACGGCACCCGCCACCCCATCCGAGTGCCCGCCGCCCACCCGAGTGAGAGCGCGCCGATCCGAGTGCCCGACGCTCGATCGGCGGCGGTCGATGCAGCAGCGGCAGCGGCAGCGGTCGACCCGGCGGCGGGCGAGCCGCTGGGCGCGTACTTCGCCGCCCGCAGCGGCGACAAGGGCGGCAACGCGAACGTCGGCATCTGGGCGCGCGACGCGGCCGGGTACGCGTGGCTGCGCGACCACCTCACCGCCGATGCCGTGCAAGGGCTGCTGCCCGAGGCCACAGGGCTGGAGGTGCGGCGCTACGAGCTGCCCAACCTGCACGCGTTGAACTTCGTCATCATCGGCCTGCTCGGCGAAGGCGTGGCCAGCAGCACCGCCTTCGATGCCCAGGCGAAGGGCCTCGGCGAGTACCTGCGCAGCCGCGTCTGGCACTGACCCCACCCCGCCACGCGCCACGCCACCGGACGCGCCACGGCACACATCCGTGCCGACACGCTTCCGGAAGCACCCGAGCCGAGGGCGGATCAGGCGAGGAGGCGGTAGCCGATGCCGCGGGCGGTGACGATCAGCTTCGGGTCGTCGGGCTGATCCTCCACCTTCACCCGCAACCGGCGCACGTGGGCGTCCACCAGCCGGCTGTCGCCGAGATACTCGTACCCCCACACCCGCTCGAGCAGCTGATCGCGCGACAGCACCATGTTGGCGTGGTCGGCGAACTCGCACATCAGCCGGTACTCGGTCTTGGTGAGGTTCAGCTCCTGCCCCGCCTTGAGCACGATGCCCTGATCGCGGCGCAGCTCGACGTCGCCGAAGCGGCTGACCGATGCGGACGCGGAGGTGGACTCGTGCAGGTGCACCCGGCGCAAGGCGGCCCGGATGCGCGCGGCCAGCTCCTTGGGCACCACCGGTTTGGTGACATAGTCGTCGGCGCCGGCTTCCAGCCCCGCCACCAGGTCGTAGGTGTCGGTCTGGGCGGTGACGATGATGATCGGCACCAGGCTGTTGGCCCGCATCGCCCGGCACACCTCGAACCCGGAGAGGTCGGGCAGGCGCAGGTCGAGCAACACCAGATCCGGCTCGCGCTCGGCGAACGCCTGCAACCCGGACCGGCCGTCGGGCGCCTCGCGCACCTCGTAGCCCTCGTCCTCCAAGGCCAGCTTGAGGGCGACACGGATGGCGTCGTCGTCCTCGATGAACAGCAGTGAGATCACCCTGCCATCCTGCCCGATTGTTGCATTCTGTTACAGAAATCGCACACAGCGAGCGTTGTCCCGTCACAAAGGCTTGTCAGAGTTGCAGCTGTTCACGCTGCCCCGGTGAGGTACCTTCCTCCCCCTGGTGCCTCACCGGCAGCGGTGAACGTGCGGGCAGCGTATCCGGCGAGCATTCGCCACACGACCGAATCCACGTACTGACACGACGTTCTGGAGGTTGCGACATGCTGGCACCGGCACTCACCGCCCACACCGATCTGCACCGGCATCACGTCGCCGTGTCGGTCACCGGCCCGCTCACCACCGCCGATCACGGCGCCGCCCTCACCGAAGCGTGCCTCCCTCTCCCGCCCACCTACGGGCTGCTGGTGAACCTCAGCGGGGTCACCATCCTCACCGAGGCCGGCATGCGCGGGCTCCGCGACCTGGCAAAGGCCACCGCCGCGGCCGGCCACCGCATCGCCTTCGTGTGCAGCGAGCTCATCCTGCGCGCCGAGCTGATCCTCGGCGACCTCGACATGCTCGCGCCGGTGTTGCAGGCCGACGAGCAGGCGCTGCCGCTGGTCGGCTACGCGGCCTAGGTTCGCCGTCGGCGGGCGCGCACGCACGCGCGTCCGCCGATGCGCCACACTGGTGCGGTGAGCGAGCCGCGCCGACGTCGTACCCTGCGCCTGCGCACCAGGGTCACGATGTTCTTCTCGCTGACGGCGCTGGTGGCCAGCCTCGGGTTGGCGGTGGTCACGTTCGCCGTCGCCCGCTCGTTCCTCATCGAGCAGCGCGAGCAGACCGCCCGCACGCAGGCGTACGCGAACGCGACGACCGTGCGCGACCAACTGCTCACCGGCCAGCGGTTCGAGATCCTCAGCCTGCGCACCGAGACCGACGGCCTGCCGCTGCTGCTCAACGACGGGGTGCAGACCACGGCGGATGCCCGCTACTCGCTCGACGACTTCCCTGCGGAGCTGCAAGCGTTGGTGACCAGCGGCGGCAACGGCCAGCAGCGCTTCGAGTACCAGGACCAGCCGTACGTCGCGGTCGGCATCAGCATGCCGGCGGTGAGCGCCGAGTACTTCGAGGCGTTCCCGATGGAGAGCACCGAGCGCAACCTGCGCGCGATCGCGACGGCGCTGCTGGTCGGCTCGGGCGTCACCATCCTCTTCGCCGGCTTCCTCGGCTGGTGGACGAGCCGGCGCCTGCTGCTGCCCCTCTCGCGGGTGGCCACCGCGGCAGGGGAGATCGCCTCGGGCGGGCTCGACGCCCGCATGCCACCGGAGAACGACCCCGACCTCGACCGGCTGGCCAGCTCGTTCAACGACATGGCCGACGCGGTGCAGACCCGCCTCGAACGCGAAGCCCGCTTCGCCAGCGACGTCAGCCACGAACTGCGCTCACCGATCACCGCGCTCACCGCCGCGGTCGAGGTGCTCGACGGGCGGCGCACCGACCTGCCCGATCGCACCCAGCAGGCACTCGACGTCGTCGTCAGCCAGGTGCGCCGCTTCGACAGCATGGTGATGGACCTGCTGGAGCTGTCCCGCATCGACGCCGGCTCCACCGAGCTCCACCGCGAAGAGGTGGAGCCGCGCGAGCTGATCCCGCGCATCGCCCAGCGCTACGGGTTCGGCACCGTGACGATCGACATCGACCGCGCGGTGCCCCCGCTGGTGCGCCTCGACAAGCTGCGCTTCGAGCGCATCCTCGCCAACCTGCTGGAGAACGCGAGCGCTCACGGCGGCGGGCCCGTGCGCGTGTTCATGGAGATGCGCGGCCGCAACGCGCTCGTGCTCGGCGTGGACGACGCAGGGCCCGGTGTCGCCCGCAGCGAGCGCTCACGCATCTTCGAGCGCTTCGCCCGTGGCAGCGCCGCCCGCCATCGCGTCGGTACCGGACTGGGCCTGTCGTTGGTCGCCGAGCACGCGCACGCACACGGTGGCGAGGCGTGGGTGGAGGATCGCCCCGGTGGTGGAGCGCGGTTCATGGTGAGCTTCCTGGAGGTGACGTGATGCGCTGGCGCACGACGGTGCTCGCCGGGTTCTGCGTGCTGCTGCCGGTGGCGTGCAGTGTGGTCGATGACGGCAAGGTGCGGCGGCTCGACCCACCCGACGAGCTGACCGACACCCTGCCCACCACGACCACCACCCTGCCGGCGACCACTACCACCGGCCTGGAGACCACCACAACGGCGCTGGAGACCACCACGACGGCGCTGCCGTCGGAGTCCGTGTTCCTGTACTACATCTCCGGCGGCCAGCTGAACCCGTTCCCCAGCCAGCTGCCCACCCAGTACGCGATGTCGCAGCTGATCGCCCTGCTGCAGGCGGGCCCCACGGACAGCCCGCTGGCGATCAGCCTGCGCAGTGCCATCCCCCGCGAGGTGGAGATCCGCGCCTCACCCGACGGCACCGGCGTCGCCCAGGTGGTGCTGCCGGAAGGCTTCTTCGACACGATCCCGGCCAGCGATCAGCGGCTGGCGATCGCCCAGATCGTGATGACGCTGCTGCGCAACGTGCCCGGCATCGGCCAGGTCGCGTTCAACCTGCAGGTGTCGGGCCCTGCGGGTGAGGTGATCTCCCCCGGCCAGTTGCTGACCAGCGCCGACTACGCGTCGTTGCTCGCCTCGTCCACCACGCCCACGTCCGTCGCAACCACATCCACTCCGCCGGCGGCGCAGGACGACACCTCCGACACCGTGGCCGCATAGCCGCCTGTAGCGTGGCCGCCTCATGCGCAGCGGATTCGTCACCCTCGTCGGCCGGCCCAACGTCGGCAAGAGCACGCTGGTGAACGCAATGTGCGGCCGCAAGGTCAGCATCGTCAGCGACAAGCCGCAGACCACCCGCCACCGCGTCATGGGCGTGCTCAGCTCCCCCGACGCCCAGCTCGTCTTCGTCGACACGCCGGGCCTGCACAAGCCGGTCACCGCGCTCGGCGAGCGGGTCAACGCCACCGCGCTCGACAGCGTCGGCGATGTCGACGTCGTGTGCCTGGTCATCGACGCGACGAAGCCGTTCGGCAGCGGCGACAAGTGGGTGGCCGGCCACCTCGACATGTCGCAGGCCGTCGTCATCCTCAACAAGATCGACGCGGCGAAGCAGCACCAGGTGCTGCAGCAACTCGCTGCGCTCACCGAGCTCGGTGCGGCCGAGTACTTCCCCGTCTCGGCACGCACGGGCAAGGGCATTCCCGAACTCGTCGCGTTCCTGCAGAGCCGGCTGCCCGAGGGCCCGCAGTACTTCCCCGCCGACACGGTGAGCGACCAGCCCGAGGAGCAGTGGGTGGCCGAGCTGGTGCGCGAGCAACTGCTCGCCGTCACCCATGACGAGCTGCCGTACAGCATCGCCACCCGCGTGTCCGAGTGGGAGTGGCCGCGGGTGCGGGTGGAGATCATCGTCGAGCGCGAGAGCCAGAAGGGCATGGTGATCGGCAAGGGCGGCCTGAACCTCAAGGAGGTCGGCAAGCGCGCCCGTGCCCAGCTGCCCGAGGGCTGCTTCCTCGAACTGTTCGTGAAGGTCGACAAGGACTGGCAGCGCAAGCCCGACCGGGTCGAGCGCCTGGGCTACTGAGTGAGGCTGTGATGGCCACCCCGGCTGCCGAGATCGACATCGACGCTGGGCTGATCACGGCGCTGCTCGCCGAGCAGTGCCCCGAGCTGGCCGATCAGCCGGTGCGCATCGTGGCGAACGGGTGGGACAACGCGATCGCCCGCGTGGGCGAGCACTGGATGGTGCGGCTGCCGCGGCGAGCGCCAAGTGCCACGCTCGTGCTGCACGAGCAGCAGTGGCTGCCCGTGCTGGCCCCTGCGCTCCCGCTCGATGTGCCGGTCCCGTGGTTCGCCGGCCGCGCGAGCGACCGGTTCCCGTGGGCGTGGAGCGTGTGCCGCTGGTTGCCCGGCCGCTCCGCCGCCGAGGCGCCACCCGCCGACCCAGTCGCGACCGCGCGCACCCTGGCTGCGTTCGTGGCCGCGCTGCACATGCCCGCCCCGGCCGGCGCGCCGGCGAACCCGTTCCGCGGCGTCGCCCTGCAGCAGCGTGCCGCTGCCGTGGGTGACCGCGCCGCATCGTTGGCAGCCGTCATCGACGCGCCGCGGGTGCTCGCGGTGTGGGACGACCTGCTGGCCACACCCGAGTGGGACGGGCCGCCGTTGTGGCTGCACGGCGATCTGCACCCGAGCAACATGCTCACCAACAACGACCGGATCAGCGCCGTCATCGACTTCGGCGACATCTGCGCGGGCGATCCGGCCACCGATCTCGCGCTCGCGTGGATGATGTTCGAACCGGCCGAGCGAGGGTTGTTCCGCGAGACGGCGAGCATCGACGAGCACACATGGAAACGAGCCGCCGGCTGGGCCTTGAACCTGTCGCTCGCCTACCTGACGGGCGACGACTCCACTTCGATGCCGGCCATCGGCCGCGCCACCCTCGCACAGGTGCTCGCCGAGTTCGACTGAGCGGTCCTCGGGTGTCGCTCGACGCGGCCATCACGTACTGACGCTGCGAGGGCCGTCATCAGAACGGCCCGTCGAGACGCAGGGAAGCCAACGCGGCAAGGAGGTGGCGACCCCGTTGAAACCCACGGTGCTCGATGAGAGCCGTCAAGTCGGCCGCTTCCTTCCAGTCGCGATCGCCAGCGACCTCGGCGAGCCGGGCAAGATCGTCGGCATCGTTCGGTCGGCGACGATCATCGCGTGCCAAGAGTTTCAACGCGATCAGTGCACCGATCGACGCAACAGGAAGATCGATGGAATTCAAGCGCTCGGCCTTCGTGACGAGCGGCCGTCCTGGGCTACACCTGGCTGGTGCGCCCGGCCCAGAAGGGAGCGCGCAGCTCGCGCTTGAGCACCTTGCCGCTGCCGGTCTTGGGCAGCTCGTCGATGAACGTCACCGAGCGCGGCACCTTGTAGTGGGCCAGGTGCTCACGGGCGAACTCCATCACGTCGTGGTCGGTGAGCGAGCCACCCTCGCGCACGACGACCACTGCGTGCACGGTCTCGCCCCACTCCTCGCTGGGCGTGCCGAAGACGGCGACCTCCAACACGTCGGGGTGGTGCTCGAGCGCCGCCTCGATCTCCGCCGGGTAGATGTTCACGCCGCCGCTGATGATCATGTCCTTCTTGCGATCGCAGATGTAGACGTAGCCCTCGTCGTCGAGGTAGGCGATGTCGCCGACCGTCTGGTAGCCGTGCTTGCTGTCGGC
>CAYZFZ010000115.1:0-10503 GCA_964477795.1 uncultured Bifidobacterium sp. | reverse complement strand
GTGAGCTCGGCCTGGTTGAAGCTGAGCGCGACGAAGGAGATGGCGCCGAGGTTGTACACCTCGTCGGGCTGGATGTACTCCATCGCCTTCACCAGCGACGGCAGGTCGGCCAGGTCGCCGGGGACCGGCTCGACGTAGGGGAACTCGTCGCGCATCTGGCTCATGCGCGGGTTGTTCTGCCCCTTGACCATGCCGAACACGTCGTAGCCCTTGCCGTGCAGGAGCTCGGCGAGGTGTTGGCCGTCCTGGCCGGTGATTCCAGTGATGAACGCGCGAGGCATGGTTGCAGAGTCTTTTCCGTCATCCGTCGAGAGGGTCGGTGCAGTCTAGGTCACGCGCCCACTTCGCGACCTGCGGACGGCGTGGCAGCCGGGCGAACACGAGCGGCGCGCGGGTAGCCTGCGGGCCGGATGACTGCGCTGCGAGTGGGTTTCGACACCAGCCCGTTGTACGGGCCGAAGACGGGCGTCGGCTTTGCGGTGGAGGCCGTGCGCGATGCGTTCATGGCACAGGCTGCCGCCGGTTCCGGCGGCAGCGCCGGCCAGGTGGAGCTCGTGCCGTACGTGCTGTCCCTGCGCGCCCGGCCGGCGCCGCCGACGACGCGCCTGCCGATCCCGGCCGCGGTCGCCCAGCGCTGCTGGGCCGTCGGCGACCATCCACGCGCCGACCGCTGGCTGCGCGACATCGACGTGCTGCACGGCACGAACTATGTGGTGCCACCCAGCCGGCAGCCACGCGTGGTGTCGGTGTACGACTGCTGGTTCCTGCGCCACCCCGACAGCGCGACGCCGAACGTCCGCCTCGCCGGCCGCGTGCTGCGCCGCGCGGTGGCCGGCGGCGCGGTGGTGCACGCCAGCTCGCACGCGACAGCCGATGCGGTGCGCGAGCTGCTGCCCGGCGCGGCCGTGCACACGGTGCACCTTTCCGCGCTGACGCTGCCGGCCCCGCCGGCGGAGGCGCCGATCGCCTCGCTCGCCGGCCGGCCCTACGTGCTCGCGATCGGCACGCTCGAGCGGCGCAAGAACCTGCCCCGCCTGGTCGCCGCGTTCGGCCGGCTGGCGGCGGAGCAGGCCGACCTGCAGCTGGTGCTCGCCGGCGGCGACGGCGACGACCGGCGGGCGATCGACGAGGCGGTCGACGCGCTCGGCGAGCATGCGTCGCGGGTGCTGTTCACCGGGCGCATCAGCGAGCCCGTGCGGTCGTGGCTGCTGCACCATGCCGCCGTCCTCGCCTACCCCTCGCTCGACGAGGGGTTCGGCTTCCCCCTGCTCGACGCCATGCAGGCTCGCGTGCCCGTCGTCGCCAGCGATGCCGGCTCGATCCCCGAGGTCGCCGGCGACGCGGCGCTGCTGTGCCAGGCCACCGACGTGGATGCGCTCGCTGCCAACCTGTCGCTGGCGATCACCTCACCGTCGGTGCGGCTGGATCTGGTCACCGCCGGCACCCGCCGGCTGGACCACTTCTCCTGGCAGCGATGCGCACGAGAGCTCGCGGCGGTCTACCGGGCCGCCATCGCCGGCAACGGGCCGTCACCGACGGAGCCGACGTGACGATCAGCGTGGTGTGCGGCGGGGTCGGCGCGGCGCGCTTCCTCAGGGCCCTGGCCGGTGTGCACCCGGCCGCCGACACGGTGGCGGTGGTGAACACCGGCGACGACACGGTGCTGCACGGGCTGTCCATCTCACCCGACATCGACACGGTCACCTACACGCTCGCCGCCGCCATCGACCCCGAGCGCGGCTGGGGCCTGCACGGGGAGACGTGGCGGGCGATGGAAGCCCTCGGCCGCTACGCCGGCGTGCGCCCGGCCGGCTCGGCCGCCGCACCCACCTGGTTCAACCTCGGCGACCAGGACCTGGCCACCCATCTGTATCGCACGGCACGCCTCGCGGAGGGTGCCACGCTCACCGAGGTGACCGCGGAGATCGCCGCCGCGTGGGCCCTGCAGCAGAGCCTGCTACCGATGACCGATGCCCGCGTGCAGACGATGGTGTCGCTGCGCGACGAGGGTGTGGAGGTGCCGTTCCAGGAGTACTTCGTCCAGCGCCGGCACTCGGTGCCCGTGGACGGAGTGCGCTTCGCCGGCGCCGACCTCGCGACGCTCTCGCCGGGTGCCCGCGCTGCGTTCGCGGATGCCGAGATCGTGGTCGTGGCGCCATCGAACCCGCTCGTCTCGATCGGCCCGATCCGGGCGCTCGCCGGTGTGGACGAGGTACTTGCCGGCCGCCGCGAGTCCGTCGTGGCGATCTCGCCGATCGTCGGCGGCACGGCCCTGAAGGGGCCGGCCGACCGGATGCTGGAGGAGCTGGGTCACGAGGCGTCGGTGGTCGGCGTCGCCCGCCTGTACGCCCCGATCGCGGCGGCACTCGTCATCGACCCGGTCGACGCGCACCTCGCGCCAGCCGTAGAAGCCGCCGGCATGCGCGCCGTCGTGACGCCCAGCATCATGTCGTCCGACGCGGTCGGCCACGAGCTGGCCCGGCGCACCCTCGCCGCCGCCCGCTGACAGGACAGCGAGCCCGGCGAGCGAACGATGGATGTCGACTACCGGCCGATGCCGCGCAGGCCGACGGTGAGGTCGGTCCACGGGGCCCATGCGAGATGGATGCGCGCCCGCGTCGGGGAGAGCGCGAAGCGCGAGACGTCGTGCTGGCGGCGCGGCGACGGGGCCGGCGAGCGCCCGTCGGGCCCGGCCATCAGCGACCACAGCTCGCGCACCGAGGTGGCGACGCCGCTGCCCACGTTGACGACCAGACCGCTGCCCTTGTGCGCGGCGCGCACGAGCGCATCCACCGCGTCGTCGACGTAGAGGAAGTCGCGGGTCTGGCGGCCGTCGCCGTGCACCATCGGCGTGATGCCCTCACGCAGCGCGTGGGCGAACGCACCGACGACTCCCCCGTCGGGGCGCTGGCGCGGCCCGTACACGTTGGCCAGCGCGAGCGCGGTGAACTCCACCGCGTGCTCCTCGCGGTACATCGCCAGCAGCTCGGCGATGCAGCGGGTGATCACGCCGCGCACACCGACGGGGCTCCATTGCTGGCTCTCCTTCACCGGCTGCTCGCGGGCGGGCACGTCGCCGTACAGCGCCACCGCCGACAGGGCGACCACCACCTTCACCTGGCCCAGCGTGCGGGCGGCTTCCAGCACGGCGAGGGTGGTGCGCATCGCGTCCGAGGCGCTGTGCTCGGCGGGCACACCGGGCGGCAGCGCAGCCAGGTGGTAGATCACGTCCGGGGCACGCATCGCCACCAGCGCCGGGAACTCCTCGGCGCCGGCATCGAGCGTGTGGATCTTCAGCGCACCGCCCAGCGTTCGCGCGCCGGCGAGGTTGGCCAGGGAACCGGACGTGAGGACGTCGACCGCGTCGACGCTGTGGCCTTCGGCCACGAGACGCTCCGTGAGGTGCGAGCCGAGGAAGCCGGCCCCACCCACCACGAGCACGTTCACGTGCCGGCGGCGGGAGCGTCTGGATCAGGGCGACGGGCGTCGCGCAGCTGCTCGCCGGGCTCGACGGCGCCGTCGATCCCCAGCACGCTGTTGTGCACCACGGCACCGGCCCCGACCCGTCCCATGAGGACCGAGTCTGTCACCACCGCAGCATCGCCGACGACGGCGCCGGGCAGCAGCACCGAGTTGCGGACGGTGGCGGCGCCCACCACGCTGCCCGCCCCGACGACCGAGCGGTCGATGATCGCCGCCGGATCCACGGAGGCGGACTCGTGCACGGCGACGCAGCGATCGTGCCGGCGGACCTCCGCCAGCAGGTCGAGGTTGGCCTGCAGGTACAGCTCGGGGCGGCCGGTGTCGATCCAGTAGTCGTCGGTGGCCATGGCGTACAGCCCGCCGTCCGCCGCCACCAGCGGGAAGATGGCACGCTCGATGGACACCTTCTGCCCGGCGGGGATGCGCTGCAGCACGGACGGCTCGAGCACGTAGGTGCCGGCGTTGATCAGGTTGCTGGGCGCCGTGCCGGGCGCCGGCTTCTCCACGAAGCGCTCGACGCGGCCTGCGTCGTCGAGCGCGACGACACCGAACGCGGACGGGTCGGGCACGCCGATGAGGTGGATCGTCGCCTCCGCCCCGTGCTCGCGGTGGAAGCGGACGAGATCGGCGACATCGAGGTCGGTGAGGATGTCGCCGTTGACGACGACGAAGGTGTCGTCGATGCCCGCCGCGTCGGCCGCGAAGCGGATGGCACCGGCAGTGTCGAGCGGCTCGGGCTCGACGGCGTAGTGCAGGGCGACACCGGCGCACTCACCGTCGGGGAAGGCCTCGATGAACGGCTCGGGCTTGAAGCCCAGCGCCAGCGTCACCTCGCTGACGCCGCTGCGACCGAGGTTGGTGACCAGGCGCTCGATGATCGGCACGTGACCGACCGGCAGCATCGGCTTGGGCGTGGTGGACGTGAGCGGCCGGAGGCGGGTGCCGAACCCACCGACCAGCACGACGGCACGCATCAGCCGCCTGTCGTCGTGGTCGCCGCGCTGGATGCCGTGGTGGTGCTCGTCGCCGAGCTGCCGCCGGCCGCGACCGTGGTGCTGCTGCCGACCGTGGTGCTGGTGGCGACCGTGGTGCTGGTGGCGGTGCCGCCGACCGTGGTGGTGGTGGCCGCGCTGCCCGAGCCGATGACGCCGAGGTCGGCGAGCTTGGAGGCGGAATCGGGCATGGCGATGTCGGCGTCGTTGGGCACGACGGCGATCGCGAACACCATGCCGTTGTTCTTGAAGCGCAGGCTGCGGAAGTCGGTGACGTTGTCGAAGAACTCACCCGAGGTGTAGTCGTTCCACACGCGGACCTTGATGACGGCGTCGTCGCCCTCGCAGGAGGTGCCCTTGAACACGTCGTCGTCCTTGGTGTTCCACGAGCGGGTCTCACCCTCGCCCACCTGCGAGGCGGGCAGCTCCAGCTTCGTGTCGGTGAGCTTGATGCCGTACACGTCGAGGAAGACGCCCAGCGTCGCCCGCGAGCCGGTGTTGCCGCCGGTCTGGGCGTGGTAGTGGATGATGCCGTCGGCATCCGAACCGCTGACCACGGCCGTCAGGTCGCCGGTGGAGGCATCTTCGGTGAGCTGATCCTCGGTGCCGGTGAGGTTGGGCAGCCACTCGTCGCAGACCTTGATGCCGTAGGCGATGCTCCAGGCATCGTCTGGCTGGGGGGCGCCGGTCTCCTCGCCGGGGAGGGTGAGCTTGGCGTAGGCGACGAGGGCGATCATGGCGACGACGGCGGCGACGACGATGGCGGGGAACGTGGTGCCGCCGGAGAAGCGCACCTTCTTGCCCTTGCCCCGCGATGCGAGCTTGGCGACTTTGCGAGCGGACGATGACGTGGCCACGAGGGTGCGAGGTTATCTGCTGGCTGCGCCAAAAGCTGCCCGGCCACGGCGCGAACCGAGCGAGCGGACGAGTGCCTCGTAGGCCTCGGCCACGGCCCGCGGGGAAGCCGCACCCAGCACCCATTCGCGCCCGGCGGCACCCATCGCGGCCGCCCCGGCGGGGTCGTCGAGCAGGGAGCGGAGGCCGGCGAGGAATGCGGCCGGGTCGTCGGGCGGTACCGTGATGCCGCCACCACTGGCGGCGAGCATGCGCGGCACCTCCGTCCCCGGGTCGATCGCCGCCAGCACCGGGCGACCGGCGGCGAGGATCGAGTACGTCTTGCTGGGCACGCTCACCCGGCCGAGGCCGCGCTTGAGCGGCACCAGGTGGATGTCGCCCGTCGCCAGCACCTCCGGCACCCGCTCCTTGGGCTGGTACCCGCTGAAGCGCACGTTCGTCAGGCCGGCAGCGCGCGCCTCCAGCGACGCCCGGGCGGCACCGTCGCCGTTGATCACGAACGTCGCTTGCGGCAGGTCGCTGGCCGCGTCGACCACCATCTCCAGCGACTGGGAGAAGCCGACGTTGCCCGCATAGAGGACCACCGGTTCGTCGCCGATGCCCAGCTCGGCACGCAACGGCGTCATCCGCTCGCCGGGCCGGATGCGCTCGGTGTCGACGAAGTTGGGGATCACGTGCACCCGGTTGCGCCGCGACGGCTTCACCTTGGCCGCCACGTTCTCTCGCAGGTCGTCGCTGAGAACGGTGACCGCGGCCGCGCGGTGGTAGCTGACCCGCTCCAGCCAGCGGGCGACCGCGATGATCCGCCGGTTCGTGATCGCGCCGGTCTCCACCGCCGCGTCCGGGAAGACGTCCTGGATGTTGAACACGAGCGGGCCGCGGCGAACGAGGTGGGTGCCCCAGCCGGTGAGGCCCATCGTCAACGGCGGCGACATCGCGATCACGGCGTGCACCCGGCCGCCACGCAGCGAGCTGAGGCCGGCGAGCGCGCTGAAGCCGGCGAACCCGGCCGCCCGGCGCAGCAGGTTGCGCTTGTCGTCGCCGGGGAACGGGTTGACGCGGGTGATCGAGCCCCACTCGGTGCGCTCGCGGCGGACCCAGCGGCCCTCCCAGCCCGCTTCGATGCGGTGCTCGCTGTACCAGGGCAGGGCGGTGACGACGTGCAGCTCGTGGCCGAGCGCGGCGAGCTCGTGGACGATGCGGGTCATCACGTCGCCGGTGGGGGCGGTGTCGGGGGCGAAGTGCGGGCAGAGCACCGCGAGGCGCAGGGGCGTGGGCGCGCGATCGTCCTCCGCGGTGGCGGGGATCGTGGTCATGACAGTGCCAAGGCTCGCGCGTAGACGGTGGCGAGCGCAGCTCCGCTGGCGCGCGAGGTGAAGTCCTGCGCCCGCCGCAGGCCGGCGGCCACCAGCTCGTCGCGGCGGCGCTGCACCTCGTCGAGCGCGCCGGCCCACGCGTCGGGGTCGAGCGGGCGCACCAGGCCGGCGTCGCCCACGATCTGGGGCATGCACGTCGCGTCGCTGCAGACGACGGGAGTGCCGAGCGTCATGGCCTCGATCAGCGGGGCACCGAAGCCCTCGTACTGGCTGGGGAACACCATCGCCTGCGCCATCAGCAACAGGCCGTCGCGGTCGGCGGCGGGCACACGGCCGAGCCGGCGCACGCGTGGGTCGGTGGCCGCGGCCGCGGCCACCGCCGCGTCGGCCAGGCCCTCGCCGCCGGGCAGCACCAGCCGCAGGTCGGGGTCGGTCCAGTGGTCGCGCATCATGCGCAGCAGGAACTCGTGGTGCTTGTGCGGGTGGGTGACGGCCGGATACACGATGATCGGCCCGTCGCCCAGCGAGTAGCGCTCGCGCAGCACCTCTGCGGGGGTGGCCTCGGCGGCGAGCGCGGGCTCGATGCCGTGGGGCACCACCATCACCCGGTCGGGGTCGACGCCGTAGGCCTGCACCACCGACGAGCGCACGTACTCGCTGGGCACGGCGACGACCGTGGCCCGCCGCGCCGACGGGGGGATGACGGCCGACAGGTAGGCCCGCTTCAGCCGCGAGAAGTACTGCGGGTAGGTACGGAACTGCAGGTCGTGGATGGTGAGCACGTACGGCAGGTGCGCCCGGATCGGTGCGGTGCCGCCGCCGTGGTGCACGAGCGCGGCGTCGCGGCTGTGCCGGCGCAGCCACGTGGTCTCGCCGGCGATCCGCCGCACGCGGCTGGTGCTGTCGAAGTGGGGTTCCACCACCTCGGCGACGGCCAACAGCTCAGGATGCGCTTCGGCCAGCCCGCGGGCGACCACCACCGTCGGCTGCCAGCGCGGCGCCGGCTGCTCGGCGAGGCCGAGCAGCTGGCGCACCAGGTACTCCTCGGAACCGCCCACACGGCCTGGGACGCACCACAGCAGGTTGACGAGCACGGACTGCTGGTTCAACCGGCGAGCTCCCGGTACGCGTCGGCGGTGAGCGTGGCCGAGTGCGCCCAGCTGCGCCGCTGGGCGCGGGCGAGGCCCTTGGCGGCCAGCTCGCTGCGCCGCCGCATCGCGTCGTCGATGCCACGGGCGATGTCCTCCGCATCGTGCGGGTCCACCAGCACCGCCGCGTTGCCGGCGGTCTCCTCGGTGGCGGTGCCGCGGCTGGTGACGACCGGTGTGCCCTGCGCCATCGCCTCCAGCACCGGCAGGCCGTACCCCTCGCGCTCGCTGGGATAGCAGAACACCGATGCCCCGCCGTACAGGCCGGCGAGATCGTCGCCGGCGACGAAGCCCAGGAAGCGCACCCCGTCGCCCTCGGTGACGCCCGTCTCACCCCACCCGTCGGCGCCGGCCACCACCAGCAGGGGCGGCTCCGGCAGGTGTGCGAGCGCGGCGACGAGCCCCTTCAGGTTCTTGCGCGGCTCGACGGTGCCCACGAAGAGCAGGTACTCGTCGGGCAACCGGTAGAGCTGCCGCACGCGGGCGATCTCCGCGCCGTCCGCCCGTTCGGTCTCCACGCCCAGGGGCACCAGGCGCAGGCGCTCACCGTCGAGGCCGGCCGCCAGGCAATCGTCCATGGTGGCCTGGCTGGAGCACAGCACGAGATCGGCGCGCCGCTCGATCTCCGCCAGGCTGCGCCGGAACACGCGCACGCCATGGCGGGTGAACTGGCTGGCGTCGTGCAGGAACGCGAGGTCGTGCAGGGTGACGACGAGCTTGGCGTCGGTGGGGCACGGGATGATCGTGGTGGCGTGCGCGATGTCGACCGGACCGGTGGCCACCTCCACCTTCGGCCAGTGCAGGCGCGACCAGGTCTCGTACAGCCACGGCGCAGCGACCGGCAGGTGGGCCACCGGGATCGACGGCACCCACGGCTCGGGCGGCAGGTGTCGGTGGCGGCCGGCGACGCCGATCAGGCGGACGTCGTTGTGCGGGCCCAGCGCCTCGGCGATGCGCAGCGCGGCGACACCGGTGCCCCCGGGCACGCGGTGCCAGCACTGCTCGAGGGTGTACGCGACTCGCACACGCCCCATCATGGCCCGCGGGGTCGTAACATCGTCGTCATGACAGGGTTTTGGAGTGGCCGTCGTGTCGTCGTCACCGGTGGGGCAGGGTTCCTCGGCCGCGTCGTGGTGGCCACGCTGCAGGCGCAGGGTGCCGACGTGGTGGTGCCCCGCAGCCGCGAGCACGACCTCACCCAGCCAGGCGTGGCCGATGCACTGCTGGCCGCCACACAGCCCAGCCACATCATCCACCTGGCGGCCCGCGTGGGCGGCATCGGCTACAACCAGGCCGCGCCGGCCCCGCTGTACATGGACAACCTGATGATGGGCACGCACATCATCGAGGCGGCGCGCCGCGCGCCGTCGGTGGAGAAGACGGTGCTGCTGGGCACGGTGTGCTCGTATCCGAAGTTCACGCCGGTGCCGTTCCGCGAGGAGAGCCTGTGGGACGGCTACCCGGAGGAAACCAACGCTCCCTACGGGATCGCGAAGAAGGCGCACCTCATCCACGCGCAGGTCAATGCGCAGCAGTACGGGCAGCGCTTCGCGTACCTCATCCCCACCAACCTGTACGGCCCTGGCGACAAGTTCCACCCGTCGGTGTCGCACGTCATCCCGGCGCGCATCAAGCGCTGCGTGGAGGCGATGGAGCAGGGCGAGCGCAAGCTCGAGGTGTGGGGCACGGGCACGGCCAGCCGCGAGTACCTGTACGTGGACGACGCGGCGGCGGCGATCGTGCTCGCCGCCGAGCAGTACGAGGGCACCGAGCCGATCAACCTGGGCACGAACCGCGAGATCACCATCCGCGAGACGGTCGAGCTGATCGCCGGGATGGTGGGCTACGACGGCGAGCTGGTGTGGGATCCCACCAAACCCGACGGCCAGCCCCGCCGCCGTGTCGACCCCGCCCGCGCCGAGCGCGAGCTGGGCTGGCGGGCGCAGATGCCCTTCGAGGACGGCCTGCGCCGCACCATCGACTGGTACCTCGCCCACCGCGAAGAAGCCGAACGCGAACCGTCCTGAACGGGTCGAGACTGGCCTTTACGTAAAGGCTGTCGAGCGCTGACCTGGTCCTGTGAGTCCCGGGTCTTGACGCAAACCGCTGGGTGGGGCACCAGCCGCGTCGACGTCGACTTCCCACGTCCGCTACCTTCTTCACATGCGCACGCAGTTGCCTCCGACGAGCTTGGCCCGCGATGCCCGCTTCCACCGCATCACCACCGCCGAGCGATTCGCCGACGAGCGGATGAACGGTGCGGGTGAGGACCGCCGGATGGACCCGTCGTCGAACGACGTCGCCGACCGTGCCCGCCGGCAGATGCACGGCATCTTCGTCGGGGAGATCCAGGCGATGGAGGGCGCCGGGCGCACCGCCTACGACTACTCCACCGACGAGACGCCGTTCGCGATGAAGCTGGACATGGCCCGCCAGTGCTGGGACGAAGCCCGCCATGTGGAGATCAGCCTGCTGCTCGGCGACCACATGGGCACCGACGTCGGCGAGTTCAGCGAGGCGGTCACGCTGTTCGAGGCGGCCTGCCACCCCGACCCCGTGTTCCGCCTGGCCGGCGTGAACCGGGCGCTGGAGGGCCTGGCCATCGACGTGTTCACCACCATGCGCGACTTCGCCAGCGAGATGAACGACCCGGTGCTGCACTTCTGCGAGGACTGGATGCTCGCCGACGAGGTGACCCACGTGAAGATG
>CAYZFZ010000114.1:0-10533 GCA_964477795.1 uncultured Bifidobacterium sp. | reverse complement strand
ATCGACGAGGCGCACTGCATCAGCGACTGGGGCCACGACTTCCGCCCCGACTACCAGCGGCTCGCCCGGGCCCTGCTGCGCACACCGACGGCCTCCGTGCTGGCGACGACCGCCACCGCCAACCAGCGGGTGACGGCCGACGTGGAGGCCCAGCTCGGCGCCGGCACGGTGACGTTCCGCGGCACGCTCGCGCGCACGTCGCTCACACTGTCCGTCGTCGCCGGGCTGTCCCCGCTGGAGCGCTACGCGTGGGTGGCCGACGCGCTCGACACGCTGCCCGGCTCGGGCATCGTCTACGTGCTCACCGTCGCCGAGGCCGATCGGCTCGCCGGCTTCCTGCAGACCGTGGGCCACCGCGTCGCCGCGTACACCGGGCAGCTGGAGGCCGAGGCGCGCGTGGAGGTGGAGGAGCTGCTGCGCGCGAACCGGGTGAAGGCGGTCGTCGCCACGTCGGCGCTGGGGATGGGCTACGACAAGCCCGACCTCGGGTTCTGTCTCCACGTCGGCTCGCCGGCAACGCCCGTCGCCTACTACCAGCAGATCGGGCGCGCCGGCCGCGCCGTGGAGCGCGCCGACGCAGTGCTGCTCTCCGCCCGCGCCGACGAGCGGATCTGGGAGTACTTCGCGACCGCGTCCATCCCGCATCCCGACGACGCCGCGGCCACCCTTCGAGCGCTGGCGAACGGCCCGCGGTCGGTGGTGGAGCTCGACTCGCTCACCGGCGTCCGCCGTGGCCGGCTGGAGACGCTGCTGAAGATCCTGGCGATCGACGGCGTGGTGGCCAAGGACGGTGCGAAGTGGGCGGCCACCGGCGCGGAGTACGTGCACGACACCGCCAAGTGGTCGGCGCTCACGGCGACCCGCCGCTCGGAGGCCGACCTGATGCGCCGCTACGCACACGGCGACGGGTGCCTGATGGCCTACCTGCAGCAGGCACTGGACGACCCGTCGCCGGCGCCGTGCGGGCGCTGCTCGGTGTGCACCGGTGTGCTGCCGGCACCGGGGGCGGCGCCCACCGGCGAGCGCCTGCAGGCCGCCCGCGCGTACATGCAGGGCGTCGACATCGTGGTCGAGCCGCGCAAGCTGTGGCCGCAGGGTGTCGCCCGCCGGGGCAGGATCAGCGGGATGGCCGAGGGCCGCGCGGTCGCCTTCGCCGACGACCCGGGCTGGAGCGACGAGCTGCTTGCGCTGCAGCGGGTGGGCTACGGCAGCATCCCGCCGGCGCTGCTCGACGGAGCCGTGGACGCATTGCGGCGGTGGTCGAAGGTGTGGCCGGCGCGGCCCGTCGCCGTGGTGCCGGCACCGGCCGCGTCGGTGGAGATGAAGGCGAACGTCGCGCTCGCCGCGCACGTCGCCGCCGTCGGCAAGCTGCCGCTGCTCGACGTGTTCCGCTGGGACGGCGAGCCGGTGCCCAGCGACAGCTCCAGCGGCCTGGTCGTCGCCCACCTCGAGCGCGCCATCAGGATGGACGGCTCGGTCGCGCTGCCCGCCGGCCCGGTGCTGCTGTGCGCGACCACGATGCGCACCGGCTGGTCGCTCACCGTCGCCGGTGCGCTCCTGCACGAGGCCGGCTGCGGCCCCGTGATGCCACTGGTGGTGCATCGCCTGCCCTGAGCAGGCGCTCGCTGACCATGCGTGCCAGGGAACAGCGTGGGACGGGGTGGTACCACGGAGTTCGCGTGGGTCAAGGCAGCGCTGCGCCCAGGAGAGCCATCGGTCCAGGACTTGCTTGCCACTCAACCGACAGGAGAGCCTCCTTTCGGAGACGACAACCCAGCTTGCGGGGGGTGGCAACGTGCGTTGACGTCTTGGAAAGCAGGGGTGACCTGGGCGCAGCGTTCGGGGCCGAGCAGGACGAAAGACTTGTGAAGTAGCGACGCGGACCCACCCCGGCACGGGCACGGTCAGAGCCCGGCGAGCGACACCCGCACACCCCCGCTCGGACCTCGACACCACCGACAGCGGCAACCTCGCGGGGACTGAGCTGCGCGGTCAGCGGCGAGTGGGTTCGATGGCCTTGATGCGGTCCATCGCCGGTGCGAAGGTGGCCTCCAGCCAGCCGGCGGGGTCGGCGGTCATCGCACCGGTGACGAGCGTCGAGACGCCCACCCCAGCGAGCTGCTCCGCGCCGCGCACGACATCGTCGACGCTCGCGCCGGCCTGGATGTCGCGGTACATCGCGGTGACCTCGATCTCGTTCGGGTCGCGGCCGAGGTCGTCGCAGTGGCGGCGGAGCACGTCGACCTTGTGGGCGATGTCGTCGAGACCGCCGATGATGTTGCATGCGTCGGCGTACTGCGCGACGAGCCGCAACGTCTTGCGTTCACCCGACCCGCCGATCATGATGCGCGGCCGCGGGCGGCTGACCGGCTGCGGGCTGCACAGCGTTTCTTCGAGCGTGTAGTGCGTGCCGTGGTAGGGGCCGTTGTCGTCGCTCCACATCTGCAGGCAGATCTGCAGCGTCTCCTCCAACCGCTCGAAGCGCTCCTTGGTTGAGGGGAACGGCACGCCGAGGCCCTTGTGCTCGCGTTCGTACCACGCGGCACCAATGCCCAGCTCGGCGCGCCCACCGGACACCACGTCGAGGGTGGTGACCGTCTTGGCCAGCAGCCCGGGGTGGCGGTACGTGACACCGGTGACCAGCAGTCGCAGCCGCAGGCGCTCGGTAGCGCCGGCGACGAAGCCGAGCGCCGTGTAGCCCTCGAGCATCGGGTGCTCGGCCGGTGCCATCCAGTCCATCTGGAAGAAGTGGTCCATGAACGACAGCGCCCGCACGCCGATGGCTTCGGCTCGCTGGGCGAGGTTGCGGACACCGGGGCCGATGCGGTCATCGCCTCCGGCCCAGTCGAAGCGGGAGACGTGCAGATCGAGATCCATCAGGCGAGCGTAGGCCAGCGGAGCGGTCGAGCATCCGCCGGCGGTACGTCCGTGCCACGAGCGGCACGGCCACGGCGGCGCGCTCAGGGTTGGCGGTGGTCAGCCGATGTCGACGCCGTGGCCCACAGGATGCACACTGCGGACGCAGCCGTGAACACGAACAGGTAGATCGCGAACGGGCGCACGGTGCCGTCGAATGCGCTCGCCGCCAGCCCGCCCAGCAGTGCGCCGCCGGCGGAGGTGACGGTGGCGATGATGGCTGCGGCCGTGCCGGCCACGTGGGGCACGGGGCTCATCGCCAGCGTGTTGCTGTTCGGCGTGAGGCCCTGCACCGTGGGCAGCAGGATGCACAGGCCGAGCGTGAACAGCCAGAAGCTGGGGCGGCCGCCGTCGAGGAACGAGATCGCCACGAATGCCCCTGCCGCGATCACCGCGATCACGGCCTCGCCGCGCAGCAGCCGGGTGAGGCCGAGGCGGCCGACGAGCCGGGCGTTGTTCAGCGAGTTCGTCGCCAGCAGCACGGCGATGACGGCGAAGAACAGCGGGAACCACGCGGCGTAGCCGTACACGTCGTCGACGATGACCTCCGAGCCGCCGAGGTAGGCGCCGATGATGGCGAACAGGAACGTCATCGCGATGGTGAGCGCGATGGTGGGCCGATGCGACACCACCTCGCGGGCGGCCTGCGTGATCGCGCTGCGGGTGAACGGCCTGCGTCGCTCGCGCGGCAGGGTCTCGGGCAGGCGCCGCGACCACACCATCAGCACGACCGCCATCGCCGCCGGGAACCAGAACACCGATCGCCACGGCATGATCGCCAGCAGCCCGGCACCGATGCCCGGTGCCACCACCGGCACGAGCAGGAAGATCGCCATCACCATCGACATCAGCCGCGCCATCGCATCGCCCTCGTAGCGGTCGCGGATCATCGCCACGCTCAGCGCCCGTGGGCCGGAAGCGCCCAGCCCCCAGAAGAAGCGGGCGATCACGATCAGCTGCCAGGAGGGTGCGAGCGCCGCAGTCGTCGCCGCCACGAAGTAGAGCGTGAGCCCGGTGAGCAGCGGGATGCGCCGGCCGAAGCGATCCGACGCCGGCCCGTAGAGCAGCGGTCCCGCCGCCATGCCGAGGAAGTAGGCCGTGACGATCCATGTCACCTGCGTGGAGTCCGGGGCCATGCCGAACTGGGCGCGGATGTCAGGGAAGGCGGGCAGCATCAGGTCGATGCCCAGCGCCGTCGTCGCCATCAGCGCAGTGACGAGCAGGATGAACTCCCGCCCGGTGGCGACGCCCTTCACCCGCCCGGTGCCACTCGCCTGGACGTCGGGTTCGGAGAGCGCCACGGCGTCCCACGATACGAGTGGCTCCCGCGACCCGGGCACCCGAGATCAGCGACGTGGGGCGGTGAGCGGCGACAGGTCGACGCCGGCGGGGATCTGCTGGGTGATGCAGTGCGGGCCGCCGCCCCCGTGGGCAAGGACGCGGCCGGGCACGCCGACCACCTCGCGGGTGGGGTGCATCGCCTGCAGCGCGGCGAGTGCGTCGTCGTCGCCGGCGTCGCCGACGGGGACGATGACCGCGCCGTTGGCGAGGTAGTGGTTCGCGTACGAGATGGCGGCGTCGGCACCGGGGTCGAGGAGGTCGATCGTGAACTCGCGGCCCGCCGCGTCGCGGCTCGCCCGCAGCACAGCCAGATTGGCCAGACCGCGCTCGTGCTCGGGCGAAGACGGGTCGGCAACCAGTTCCAGCATCACCCGCCCGGGCGAGATGTACTGCAGCACACCATCGATGTGGCCGTCGGTGCCGGCCGGGCCGGTGTCCAGGCTGTGGCCGAACGGCAGCCAGATCACGGTGGTGGCCCCCAGGTAGGCGCGCAGCCCGTCCTCGATCTGCGCGCGCGACAGGTGTGGGTTGCGGTTGGGGTCGAGCAGGCACTGCTCGGTGGTGATCACCGTGCCCTCGCCGTCGACGAAGAACGAGCCGCCCTCCAGCACGAAGGGTGCCTCGAAGCACTGCAGCCCCAACCCCTCGGCGGTGCGCCGGCCAAGCAGGGCGTCGTCGCCGTGAGGGTGCCAGCGGTTGCCCCACGCGTTGAACCCGAAGGCCACGGCGGCGACGTCGCCGTCGGCGTTTCGCACGAACGCAGGCCCGCTGTCGCGGCTCCACGAGTCGTCGATCGGCATCTCGACGGCGGTGACCCCGTCGCCGCAACGGAAGGCGACTTCGCCGGCGTGCCCTGGGTTGCACACCATCACCACGGGCTCGAAACGGGCGATTGCGCCGGCCACGGACGCGTAGTCGTCCATCGCCTCGCCCAGCCGGTCGCCCCACAGCGCTGCTCGCGACGGCCACGCCATCAGGCAGCCCGCGTGCGGCTCCCACTCGGCGGGCATGCGATAGCCCGAGGCGGCAGGGGTGGCGGCTGGCTGCATCGTCTCACTGTTGCAGGTCCGTCCGTACGGTCGCGCCAGCCCGTCCACGTCACGGCTCCACCACGGTGTTACGTGGTGAAGGCCGCGACGTGAACGGGCGAGGTGAACGCACGTCGCACGGCTCGGGCTCCGGTCCCGCCCGAGCCGTGCACGCGTTCAGGACTTGACCAGGCGGCCCTCCACGACCGGTGCGACGGGAGAGTGGGCGGCGATGTAGTCGACCACGACGTCGAGCAGGGCGTCGCCGGGCTGCAGCACGTCGGTGCCGGCCGCGAGCATCGTGTAGCCATCGCCGCCGGTGAACATGAAGTCGTTGGTGACGATGCGCACCGGGTCGGCGGGGCCGATCGGTGTGAGCGTGCCCGACGGCCCGTCAGGGGCCTTGTACATGGCGGTGACCACGGGTGTGGAGGGCGTGGTGGCCGTGCACGTGTAGGTGACGACCAGACCCGACACCTGCGGCGATCGCCCGGTGCCACCGGCGAAGGTGGGGTCGCACGATGGCTGGAAGCCGTTGGTGAGTGCCGCCTGCAGCTGGGCCCCGGTGATCGTCTCGATGACCGTGCGGTTGCCGAACGGCAGGACCGCGAACACCTCGCCCCACGTGATCTCGCCGGGAAGCTCGGAGGCGCTGGGCGGTGTCATCAGGATGTTCGCCCGCAGGCCGCCGGAGTTGGTGAACGCAGCATCGACGCCCGGGTACTTCGCCCGTGTCGCGTCGGCGACGAGGTTGCCCATCGCCGACTCGAGCAGGCGGGCCGGATCGCGCACGATGTCGATCGACTGCGTGCCGATCACCTGGTTGCGCAACACGGCCGTCTGCGCGTTCGCGTCGTCGACGATCGCCTTCACGTCGGCACGCTGGGCGACGCCGAGATCCACGGCCACCCGTGTGGCCGTGCCGGTCCAGACGACGTCGCCGCCCTTGACGATCATCTGACCGACCGAGTAGCTGCCACCCGCGTTCACGCCCTCGGCGACCGGGATGTGCCCGACCATCGTGTTGGCGATGCGGTGGGTGTGCCCGGCGAGCACGAGGTCGATGGTGGTGTCCTGCAACTGGTTGACGATGTCGATGATCGGCCCGGCCCAGTTGGCCCCCGGCGTGTTGCCGGTGGCGTTGGCGCCGGAGTTGGCGCCGTTGTGGATGACCACGATCTGCACCTTCACGCCCTGGGCGAGCAGCTTCTCGGATTCCATGTGGATGCGCTCGGCCTCGTCGAGGAACGCCAAACCGGCGGTGTTGCCGGCGGAGACGAGCTCGGGCGTGTTCTTCACGTCGGCGCCGATCACGCCGACCTGGATGCCGTTGATCGTGAACACGGCCGACGTCTTGATCCAGTCCGGTGCCACGCCGGTGACCTCGTCGACGATGTTCGCGGCGACGAACGGGAAGTTCGCCCGCGCCTGGTGCGCCTGCAGGCGCGTCACGCCGTAGTCGAACTCGTGGTTGCCGTAGCTGGTGGCGTCGAGGCCCCAGGCGTTCTCCACGTCGATGGCCGGCATGTCGTCGAGCAGGGCGGAGTTCGGCGGTGAAGCGCCGACGTTGTCGCCCGAGGCGAGCAGCAGCGTCTGACCTGGCAGGTGCGCGGCCTCCTCGTCGAACATGGTGGCCAGGAAGGCGGCGCCTCCCACGGCCACGTTGCGGCCGTCGACCACAGTCGTCGTCGACTCGAGCTGACCGTGGAAGTCGGTGAGCCCGACGACGGAGATCGGCGTGTACCGGTTCGACTTGGAGAGCGCGTCGAGCAGCACGACGCCCTGCGCCTGCTGCGGCTCGGGCACGCCGAGGATGAACGCGATGGTGGGGGCCAGGTCGATCGTGCGGACACCGTCGAGGGTGCCGCGCCCGATGCCCTTGCCGCCGGCCAGGAACGTCGCGCGCATGTTGATGTTGGCGGCGAGGTTCTGCACGTCGGGCACGTAGCCGTGCTGGCCGAAGAACGCGGAGCGGGCGACGAGCGTGCCCGGCGTCGCCGCGTCGAACTGGTACGGCGGGTACGCGAACGCGACCACGTCACCCGTGCGGGTGGGGTGCGCCATGTCGGTGGTGCTGCCCGCGCCGTTGGGGATGTAGCGGGCTTCGGCCTTCGTGTACACGCGGTCGATGACGGTCCAGCCCTCGGCCGCACCGTCACCCGTCCAGTCGTTCGGGTCCGCGACGGCGAGGTAGGCGGCCTTGATCGCCGCGACGGTGGCGGCCTCGCTGGCCGCCGGTACCTGTTGCAGGCCGGCCACGACCGGGTCGCGCCCGGCAAGGTTCAGGTAGATCTG
The DNA here is from genome assembly GCA_964477795.1 of uncultured Bifidobacterium sp. Classification (GTDB taxonomy): domain Bacteria; phylum Actinomycetota; class Acidimicrobiia; order Acidimicrobiales; family Ilumatobacteraceae; genus UBA668. The sequence continues at coordinate 2,953 of CAYZFZ010000114.1, read as the reverse complement.
CACCGTGCCACCGGCCCAGCAGGCCTTCGCCTTGCCGATGGTCTCACCAGTGGCCGGGCGGCAGTTCGACGTCTGCGGCTTCGACAGCAGGCCGAGATCGACGAGCACCTTGCTCGCGTCGACGGCGGCGAACTGGGCGCCGAAGCCGTGATCGGAGGACACGAACGTGGTGAGGTCGTCGTCGTGGCGACCCTTGCGGTCCAGCCGCGACTGGGCGAGGCGCATCGTCGCATCCGCGCCGCTGTACGCGCGGCGCAGGTAGCCCTCACGCGCCTTCACGCGATGGTCGGGCGTGCCGTTCACCTCGACGTCGTCGTAGGCCGGGTTGGCTGCGCCGTTGGGCAGCGTCTTCGTGACGAGCCCGAGGAACTGGTGCTGGAACTCGTCGGTGGTGGGGTAGCCCACCATCGCCAGATCCGGCTGGTACTTGTCGAGCACGTACTTGATGATCGGGTGGTAGGCGGTCTCCCAGTACAGGCCCTGCTGGGTGTAGGTGTCCTCGCTGACGATGCCGGCCTCGAGCACGGCGAAGTCGGCGGCCTGCGACGAGGGGAACTTGGCGGCGATGTAGTCCTCGAAGCTGCCCGTGAAACCGGGCTCGCCGGGCCATGTGGGCCACGATGCGATCGCACGGGTGACCGACGTGTGGAACAGGCGCACCTGGGTGAGATCCTTGCTGAGCTTCTCGACCTTCACGAGCATCGCCGCGGTCTTGCCGTCGAGTGCGCCGCCCTGGACGGTGACCTTCACGTCGGCCCAGTCGCCTTCGCGCAGGTCGGCCACCTTGTCGGCGCCGGACTTCGTGCGGGAGAGCAGCACGCGCGTGTAGTTGACGCGGTGGTCGTTGGTGGGGTCGTAGAGGTAGGCGTTGAGGCCGTACTTGTCGGTGCCGGCGTCGAGGACGCGCATGCGCATCTCCTTGGCCGGGCTGTACGACTTGGGCACGTTCGTCCAGCCGGTGGCGGCCACCGGTGCCGCGTCGGGGAAGGCGGGCTGGTTGGAGAAGCCCGCGGGGTGGTCGAACTGCAGCCCCAGCGAGGCGACGAAGCTGGCGAGGTCGGTGGGCGAGATGTAGTTGGTGGTGACGCCGCGCCCGGAGAGGAAGCTGCGGTAGTCGAGCGTGGGTCCGTTGATGGTGGCGTTGCGGCCGCCCGCCCACTCGATCTGGGCGACCTTCAGCCCGCCACGCTCAGCGGATTGGGCGATCGTCTCGGCCTGCAGCACACCCGTGTCGAACGCGGCGGTGCGGTTCGTGAACGGCTGCCCGTTGACGTGGAACGTGTTGTTGGTGGACCCGGTGATCGACGGCCAGGCGCCGCTGGCGAGCGAGAACCAGCCGGCGCCGGTGTTGGGCGGCGCCTGGGTGAGCAGGCCGTCGCCCCCGGCCTTCACGCCGTTCTTGAGCAGGTCGCGGAAGCCGGGCGTGGCGCCCTCGCGGGCGTAGCGCTCGACGAGGTCTTGGCGCATGCCGTCGGCCGCGAAGTAGAGCACCTGCGGCGTGTCGGGCTGCGACGACGGGTGGCCGCCCGCCGCTGCCTGTGTGGGCACGATCCCGGCGATGAGGGCCACCGTCGCGAGCGCGGCCGCTGCCCGCCATCTGCGGGCGCCACTGCCCGGCCGCCCTCTGGAAGCGGCCTGACGCCGATCGATTCGCCACTTGCTCTGGACGGAAACAGACACTGCCGCACCTCCGGGATGAGTGAGTGCGATCGACCATAGACCCGGCTCAGCGGTTCGTAAAGACCTGGTCAAGGAACTCACCCGTTCGGGTCACTGTTGGCGCGAGGCGTGCCACCCTGCGCCCGTTCGGTGCTGCGATTCGTCCCGCGGCCCGATCCGGTCTACGTTGACCGGCCGATGACCGACCACCACGAGCCCGCCCACCACGAGCCCGCCCACATCGACCCGCTCGTGCATGTCGCGCAGCCCGATCACCCCGACCACGTCGCCGATGCTCGCGCCGAGGCCGGCCGCGCGATCCGCGACCTCGGCCACGCGCTCGTGGGCCACCACGCCCCGGTCGCGCTCATCGAGCAGGTCGCGGTGCTGCTCGACCCGATCACCGCTCAGCTCGCTGCCAGCCCGCTGCGCCAGCGCGCCGATGTGCGCAGCGAGGGCGACTGGGCCGAGCCGCCGGCCGACGGCGAGACGATGACGACGTACGACGAGCGGCCGATCTCCGGCCGCGCGAGCCCGTGGGGCCTCGACCTGCGCGTGTGGCGTGAGGGCGACGAGGCGGTGGCATCGCTCACCCTGCGCGCCGCCCACGAGGGCGCGCCGTACCGCAGCCACGGCGGCATCGTCGCCGCCTTGTTCGACGACGTCTTCGGCTTCGTGCTCGCGATCATCGGCCAGCCCGCGTTCACCGGTGAGCTGAGCGTGCGCTACGAGGCGGGTGTGCCCATCGGCGTGCCGCTGGTGTGCCGCGTGCGCCTGGCCGAGCGCGACGGCCGCAAGCTCTACCTCACCGGCGAGCTCACCGCCGGCGAGCAGGTGGTCGCTCGTGCCAAGGCGACGTTCATCGCGATCGACCGCGCCCAGTTCGCGATCGGTGCCGCCACCGGCTGAGGTGTGTGCAACGCTGACCCGATGGCGTTCGAGACCGTCACCGGGTACTGCTGGCCGCACTCCGTCGGGCCCGGTGGCTCCGTCGCGCTGCACCTCTCGTCGGCCGGTGGCCGGCCGGTGGCGGTGGAGGTCGCACGGGTCGGCCGGGCGCGCGACGTCGTGTGGTCGGGCACGGTCGCTGCCGGCGATCATGCGGTGCCGGCACGTGCGTACGAGGTTGGTTGCGGCTGGCCGTCGGCGCACACGCTGGTGGCCGATCCGTCGTGGCGCTCGGGCTACTACGAGGTGGTGTTCACGATCGACGTCGACGGCCGTGCCAGGCGCGACCACGCGTTCTTCGTGCTGCGCCCGCCCAGCTGTTGGACCATACGGTAGTCAACCCACA
>CAYZFZ010000113.1:0-10564 GCA_964477795.1 uncultured Bifidobacterium sp. | reverse complement strand
TTCGAGCTGTTCATCGGCGGTCGCGAGATCGCCAACGGGTACAGCGAGCTCAACGACCCCGTCGAACAGCGGGTGCGCTTCGAGGACGAGCAGAAGGCCAAGGAGCTCGGCGACGACGAGGCCGCCACCGCCATCGACGAGGACTACCTGCGGGCGATGGAGTACGGCCTGCCGCCCACGGGCGGGCTGGGCATCGGGATGGACCGGGTGGCGATGCTGATCGCCGGGGTGCACAGCATCAAGGAGGTCATCCTCTTCCCGACGCTGCGCCCGGAAGTGTTCTGAGGGCGGCCGCCATGGCGAGCGAACGCGAGATCACCACACCTGTCGACCTGTGCGATGCACGCGGCCGGCTGAACCCCGCGGCGCGCGGCTGGGCACGGCAGCCGATGCTGCGTGCGAACCTGCGCCGCCGCTGGGGCCGCAAGAAGCGCTGGGACTACTGGGCGGTGATCACCGACGAAGTGGTGGTGTCGTTCGTCCACGCCGACATCGACTACGCCGGGCTCGCCAACGTGTGGGTGATGGAGCACGCCACGGGCGCGCAGGCTGCGGCCGGCATGCTGCAGCCCTTCGCCCGCGGCATGTCGCTCCCGGCACAGGTGTGCACCGGCCTGCAGTCCGTGGCGCACAAGGCGATCACGCTGCGCATCGAGGAGACGGCCGAGGCCACCCGGCTGGTGGCCACCGCACCGTCATCGAAGGGCGCGCTCGAGGGTGCGATCGACATCGACATCAGCGTCGCCAAGCCGTCCGGCCACGAGTCGCTCAACGTGCTCATCCCGTGGAGCGAGCGCACGTTCCAGTTCACCTCCAAGCAGAACACGCGGCCCGCCACCGGCACCGTCCGGGTTGGCGCACGCGACTGGACCGTCTCCGCCGAGCACGACGCGTGGGGCGTGCAAGACCTCGGCCGCGGCATCTGGCCCTACGCCAACCGATGGAACTGGGCGTCGGCGTCGGGTCGCACCGGCGACGGGCGGCTGCTCGGCCTGCAGTTCGGCGGCAAGTGGACGGTGGGCACCGGCGCCACCGAGAACGCGCTGTGCATCGACGGACGGCTCACCAAGATCAGCGACGAGCTGGAGTGGACGTACGACTGGGCGAACCCGATGCACGCCTGGCGCGTGCGCACGCCCGGCTCGGAGCAGGTGGATGCGAGACTGACGCCCACCTTCGATCGGTACGACGTCACCGATCTGAAGGTGCTGAAGATGGAAGTGCACCAGTGCTTCGGCACCTGGGCGGGCCGCGTCGTCGGCGACGACGGAGTGGCCGTGGAGTTCGACGGCATCCGCGGCTTCGCCGAGGAGGCCCGCAACCGATGGTGACCGATCGCACCGTCGACGATTCTCGAGTGAACGGGGTTCAGCAATGACAGCAGCATGGGGCCGAGGCCTGGCGACCATCACCGACGACGGCACGGTGCTCGACACCTGGTTCCGCGAGCTCGGCCTCGGCGACGAGCCGGAGCCCGAGAAGTTCGAGGCGTACACGACCGCGCAGCGCCGCGACGACACCCGCCGGGTGAACGTGCGCGCCGTGCAGGTGCACCTCGACACCAACGACAAGCCCGCGGGGGCGAGCGACGCCTACCTGCGCCTGCACCTGCTGTCGCACCGGCTGATGCAGCCACGCACGATCAACCTCGACGGCCTCTTCGGGCAGCTCACCAACGTCGCCTGGACGAACCTCGGGCCGGCACCGGTGGACGGCATCGAGGAGCTGCGCTGGCGCGTGCGGCACGACGGTGGCGTGCTGTGCGTGCACGGGCTCGACAAGTTCCCGCGCATGACCGACTATGTGGTGCCCAGCGGGGTGCGCATCGCCGATGCCGACCGGGTGCGGCTCGGTGCCCACCTCGCGGTGGGCACGACGGTGATGCACGAGGGCTTCGTCAACTTCAACGGCGGCACGCTGGGCACGTCGATGGTGGAGGGCCGCATCGCGAAGGTCGTCACCGTCGGCCACGGCAGCGACATCGGCGGCGGGGCGAGCATCATCGGCACACTGTCGGGCGGCGGCACCGAGCAGGTCACCATCGGCGAGCGCTGCCTGCTGGGCGCCGAGGCCGGCATCGGCATCAGCCTGGGCGACGAGTGCGTGGTCGAGGCCGGCCTCTTCGTCACCGCCGGCACGCTGGTGGCCGTCCACGGCCCGGCCGGCGTCGAGGTGGTCAAGGCCCGCCAGCTCAGTGGCAAGGGCGGCCTGCTGTACCGCCGCAACAGCCAGTCCGGTGCGGTCGAGGCTCTCCCCCGCAGCGCCAAGTGGGACGGCCTCAACGCCGCCCTCCACGCCAACTGACCCCGATCCCCGCCCGCGGGCGGGGGACGACGCGAACGACGCGGGTGAGGGTGGCATCTACAGTGCACGCATGACCGACCAGCTCGACTGGATCCCGCTCGGGACCCGGTTCACCGAGTCCGACATGGTGCACTTCCACGGGCAGGGCGAGACCGACTTCGCCGACGTCCTCGCCGATGTCGACCTGATCGTCACCGGCCCGCACGCGACGGCGGCGTTCCCCGCCGAGCTGCGTCCGTTCGTCGACACCTCGCTCACCCGCCGGTTGCAGTACGACTTCAGCGACTTCTCCACCCATCCGGTCGCGATCCGGTGGGCCCAGCTCGACCTGCACACGCTCTACATCCACGACCCGCACCCGCGCGCCGTGCGCGACGCGAACCGTCCCCGCCCCGCCGACCTCGTCGCCAGCATCCGCGAGGCCTTCGAGCGCCTCGCCGCCGAGCCCGGCGGCCGCCCGTCGCTCGCCGGTGTCGACGCCACCCGCCCGGTCACGTTCGGCTACCTGCCCGTGTTGCGCCGCCCCGAGACCGAGGCCGAGTGGACCGAGCTGGGCAATGTGCTGGCTGCCACGTGCGCGCAGGGCATCGACGAGTACGAGCACGTGCGCGACGCGGTCATCGAGCGTGTCATCGAGGCCAAGGTCCAACGGCTCGCCCACCTCGACCCGGCCCGCCTCACCCTGCGCCAGCGCAACATCGCGACCTCGCTCAACGTGCTGTCCATCCACGACACGATGAACCACACCGCCCGACCCGACGGTGCGGTCTGCCTCGAGCGTCCGCCCGCCGACCGGTTGCCCGCCGTCGTCTCGCTGTCGAACCGCGGCGACGCCGAGGGCGACGCCCGCGTCCTGGAGGCCGGCGGCCTGCGCGCCGACATCGACGTGCCGTCGATGGAGCCCCGGCTGCTGCGCACGATCGGCGACGCGTACCGGCAGGCGTTCGGCGCCCACGAGCCCGACGATGTGGCGTTCAACCGGCCGTACCTCGGTGGCCACGAGACCCAGCTCGCCGGGCCTCGGCTGCGCGCACTGCAGCCGCGCACGCTCGTCCGCACGGACGACTCGCCGGCACGGTGCTTGCAGCTGGGCGCGTGGCAGAACGAGTTCCTGCGCGAGTTCCTGCTCGGCCCGGAGGCCACCGCCCACCTCATGGAGCCCGGCGGTGACTGGCCCGACGTGCCCGAACCGCGGGTGCAGTGGCTGGCCGAGCGGCTGACGGCCGCGCACGACCTCGTGCGCGATCACGCCCGCATGCAGTAGCGAAGCCAATCCGCGTTCTACAGTTCGCGCCATGAGATCGCGCGGCAGGCAAGTCGCAGCATCCGCGGCTGGGGCCGCACTGGTCATCGCACTCGGCGGCGCCGCCCTCAGCGGTTGCCGCAACAGCACCGACCTGTCGTTGTGCCCGGCGTGGGGCTTCTACGTCCACACCGCCGAGCAGATCAAGGTGGATCGCCCGTCAGGCGGCACCGCCGCCGACTGGCTGGTGGCCGTCCACGAGGTGCTCGGCGACCTCGACCAGTTGCGTGAGGTCGCCGACAGCCGCCACGTGAGTGCGATCCAGGACGCCGAGACCGCGCTGGAGACGCTGCAGGGCACGCTCGAGTCGATCGAACCAGACCAGCGATACGAGCTCTGGGCACCCCTCGTGGAGGACGACCTCGATGCGGCGCTCGACGCCGACCAGCAGTTGCACGATCTCATCGGACCCGAGTGCACCCCCATCCCCTTCACGGAGGACAGCTGAACATGGACAGTTTCATCGTCGTGCTGGAGGCCGCGGTGCTCATCGGGGCGATCGTCATGGGCACGCGGTCCAGTGGCGTCGGGCTGGGCATCTGGGGCGGGTTCGGCGTGGCCGTGCTCGTCTTCGTGTTCCGCCTCGAGCCGGGTAGCCCACCGATCGACGCGATGCTGATCATCATCTCGGTGGTCGTCACCGCGTCGATGATGCAGGTCGCCGGTGGCATCGACTGGATGGTGGTCATCGCCGCCAAGGCCATCCAGAAGCGGCCCAAGCAGATCACCCTGATCGCACCGCTGATGGCGTTCCTGTTCTCCGTCGGCGCCGGCACGAGCAATGTGCTCTACCCGCTGCTGCCGGTGATCTACGACGTGTCGTACCGCAACAAGATCCGCCCGTCACGGCCGCTGTCGCTGTCGGTGGTGTCCACCGGCGTGGCACTCGGCTGCAGCCCCGTCTCCGCCGCAGCGGCCGCGATGGTGACCCTCACCGACGTCGAGCCCTACAACTTCGACCTGATCAAGATCCTCTCCATCACCATCCCGGCCTCCCTCGTGGGCATCGTGGTGTCCTCCATCGTCACCAGCCGGCTCGGCGCGGACCTCGAGGACGACCCCGAGTACCAGGCCCGCCTGGCCGACGGCCGCCTCAAGGCACCCGTGGAGGGCGACGACCCGACGGCGGCGCTCACGTCCACCAAGGCCGGCCGCAACGCGGCGGTCATCTTCCTCGCGGCGGTGCTGCTGATCGTGGTCTTCGGCCTGTTCCCCGACCTGCGCCCGCAGATCGCGGGCAGCGACGGCGACGTGCCGATCTCGATGACCACGGTCATCCAGCTGCTGATGTTCACGGCCAGCGCCCTGATCCTGCTGATCTCGAAGCCGAAGACCTCCGAGGTGCCCACCGCCTCGGTGTTCAAGGCCGGCATCGTGTCGGCAGTCGCGTTGTTCGGCCTCGCCTGGCTCACCGACACGTTCATCAGCGCCCACCAGGCGGGCATCGTCGACACACTCGGCGGCTGGGTGAACGACGTCAAGTTCGTGTTCTTCATCGCCATCTTCCTGGTGTGCGCGCTCACCACCAGCCAGAGCACGGCCACCCGCACGATCGTGCCCATCGGCCTCGCCGCCGGGCTGGCGCCGGGCCTGGTGTCGGGCATGTGGGTGGGCGGCATGGCCGGCACCTACACCCTGCCCACGAACGGCTCGCAGATCGCCGCCGCCAACTTCGACCTCACCGGCAGCACGAAGCTGGGCACGAAGCTGATCGACCACAGCTTCTTCATCCCGATGCTCGTGCTCGGTGTCACCACCGGTGCCGTCGGCGCCCTGCTCGGCTCCGTCTTCTACTGATCCACAGGCCGCAAGCCGTCAGGGTTCGCGCTCGCAGCCTTCGATGTGGTCGTTCACCAGGCCCATCGCCTGCATGAAGGCGTACATCGTGGTGGGGCCGACGAAGCTCCAGCCGCGCCGCTTCAGGTCCTTCGACATCGCCACCGACTCGGGGCAGGTCGCGAGCAACTCGCCGCCGACGGTGAGCCTGCCGGCGCGCGCCGGCTTGAACTGCGACACGTAGGCGTACAGGGAACCGAACTCGTCGATCAGCACGCGAGCGCGGCCGGCGTTGTTGATCGTGCTGGCGATCTTGCCGCGGTGACGAACGATGCCCGCGTCGGCGAGCAGGCGGGCGACGTCGGCCTCGTCGAACGCGGCCACCGTGTCGACGTCGAAGCCGGCGAACGCCGCCCGGAAGTTCTCCCGCTTGCGCAGGATCGTCAGCCACGACAGGCCGGATTGGAAGCCTTCCAGGCAGATCTTCTCGAACAGGCGCACATCGGCGGTGACGGGATGGCCCCACTCGTCGTCGTGGTAGCGCACGTAGAGCGGGTCGTCGCCGCACCACCAGCACCTGGTCACCCCGTCGCTGCCCACCCGAAGTCGCTCATGGCTCACCGGGCCAAGGTAGCCGCACCCTCCCGGCGTGGCGCACGAGACATCGCATCGGCAATGATCATCGGCGTGATTCACCACTACCTCGAAGCCCGCGCGGAGCTCGATGCTCCCGGTTCGCCGTTCGCCACCACCACCGAGATCGTCCGCGGCGTGCCGCTGAAGGTGTTCGCGGCCTGCCCACCCAACATGCGGGTGCTGTGGGAGGGGTCGGCGGCCCACGGCGACAAGGACTACCTGGTCTACGAGGACGAGCGCTACACGTTCGCCGAGGTGCACGCCCAGGTGCGCAAGCTGGCCGCCCACCTCGTCGCCCACGGCGTGCACCCGGGCAGCCGGGTCGCGATCGCCATGCGCAACTACGCGGAGTGGGTCGTGGCCTACTGGGCCGCCATCTCCGCCGGTGCCGCCGTCGTCGGCATGAACGCCTGGTGGACGGCTCCGGAGATGGAGTACGCGCTCAACGACAGCGAGCCCGCCGTCCTCATCGCGGACGACGAGCGCCTCGAGCGGCTCAACCACATGCCCGCACAGCGCACGATGCACATCATCTCCGTGCGCACGGACCGCGGCGCGCCCGGTGGCGTCACCAAGTGGGCCGACATCATGGCCGAGCCGGATCCGGGCACCCTGCCCGACGTGAGCATCGACCCCGACGACGACGCCACCATCTTCTACACCTCCGGCACCACCGGCTTCCCCAAGGGCGCCCAGCTCACCCACCGCGGTTCGGTGCACAACATCTTCAACATCATCGCGATGGGCGCCGCCACCGCCATGGCCGAGGCCAAGGCCATCGCCGCCGGCGACGTGCCAGCCCCCACCGAGGCTCCGGCCGCGCCGGCGCAGGCGGTGTTCATGGCGCCCACGCCGCTGTTCCACGTCACCGCCTGCAACTGCCTGCTGCACCCGGCCACCGTGGTCGGCGGCCGGGTGGTGCTCACCTACAAGTGGGATCCGGGCCGCGCGCTGGAGCTGATCGAGCGTGAGGGCGTCACGAACTTCTCCGGTGTCCCCACGATGAGCCGCGAGCTGCTGATGCACCCGGACTGGGCCACCCGCGACACGTCCACGCTCGCGGGCATGGGCGGCGGCGGCGCGGCGCTGCAACCCGACCTGGTCGGCAAGATCGCCGGGGCGCTCAAGAACGGCCAGCCGTCCACCGGCTACGGCATGACCGAGACGTGCGGCATCATCACCGCCAACTCGTCGCGCTGGTTCGTGGCCAAGCCCGCCTCGTGCGGCCCGCTGGTGCCCACGCTGGAGGGCAAGCTGGTCGACGAGGACGGCAACGACCTGCCGCGCGATCCGGAGGCGATCGGCATCCTGTGTGTGCGTGGCGCGGTGGTGATCAAGGGCTACCTCAACCGGCCGGAGGCCACCGGCGACGCGATCCGCGACGGCTGGTTGAACACCGGCGACATCGCCCGCATCGACGAGGACGGGTTCATCTTCCTCGTCGACCGCGCCAAGGACATGGTGAACCGCGGCGGCGAGAACGTGTTCTGCAGCGAGGTGGAGACCGCGATCTACCACCACGACGCCGTGGCCGAGGCGGCTGTGTTCGGCATCCCCGACGAACGCCTCGGCGAGGAGGTCGCGGCCGTGATCGTGCTGCGGCCCGACGCCCACCTCACCCAGGACGAGCTCAGCCACTTCCTCGCGACGAGCATCGCGAAGCACAAGATCCCCTCGAAGGTGTGGTTCCGCGACGAGCCGATCCCCCGCAACGCCAACGGCAAGTTCCTCAAGCGCGACCTGCGCAAGGAACTGGTCGGTGAGTGAGATGCCCTTCGCCGAGCACGAGCACGTCCAGATCTACTACGAGACGTTCGGCCACGCCGACGACCCGTGCCTGTTGTTGGTCAACGGCCTCGGCAGCCAGTGCATCAATTTCCACGAGGACTGGTGCAACATGTTCGCCGACCGCGGGCTGTTCGTGGTGCGCTACGACAACCGCGACGTGGGCCTCAGCACCAAGTTCGACGACTGGCCCACGGGGCCGCACGGGGCCGCCTACACGCTGAGCGACATGGCTGCCGCCGGGATGGTGGTGCTCGACACGCTGGGTGTGAAACGGGCTCACGTGATGGGCCTGTCGCTCGGCGGGATGATCGCCCAGACGATGGCGATCGAGCACCCCCACCGCCTGATCACGATGACCTCGGTGATGAGCACCACTGGCGAACCCGAGTATCGCAAGGGAAGCGAACGTGCCCAGGAGCTGTTGCTGGCCCGACCGGCGCACGATCGCGACGGCTATGTGGAGAACTGGGTCGCGGGCCTGCGCGAGTGGGGCAGCCCTGAGTTCGCCGACGAGACACGTTGGCGGTCGATGGCCGGGCGCTCCTTCGATCGCTGCTTCCACCCGAGCGGCCCCACCCGCCAGTACCTGGCGATGATGGCGAGCGAGCCGCGCGCTGAGCGCCTGCGCCACGTGACGGTGCCCACGCTCGTGATGCACGGCGACAAGGACACACTCATCGACAAGGTCGGCGGTATCCGCACCGCCGAACTCATCCCTGGGGCGCGCTACGAGGAAATCATTGGCATGGGTCACGATTACCCGCCGCAACTCTGGCATCGGTGGGTAGAACTGGTGGTCGACCACATCAGGAGCCACCCCGAATGAACCCCCACGACTTCGCTGCACTGGTGCGCGAGCGCCGCACCAACATGAAGGTCGACAAGGAACGCGCGGTGCCGCGCGAACTCGTCGAGCAGCTGTGCGAGCTGGCCCAGTGGGCGCCCAACCACAAGCGCACGTGGCCGTGGCGGTTCTGCATGGTCGCCGAAGGGCGCGACCGCTTCGGCAACACGATTGCCGATGCGATGGCCGCGCAGGGTGAAGAGCCCGAGAAGGTGGCCAAGACCCGCCTCAAGTTCCTGCGCACCCCCGCGCTGCTGGTGGTGGGCGCGGCGCCCGGCGACAGCGCCCTGCGCGATGTCGAGAACCGCGACGCGGTGGCCGCAGGGGTGCAGAACATCCTGCTCGGCGCGACCGCCGCCGGCCTGGCCAGCTACTGGGCGAGCTGCCCCAAGGGCACCGCCCCCGCCGTCGCCGCACTGTGTGGCTTCGAGGAGGGCACCCAGATCGTGGCGATCGTCTATCTCGGCTGGCAGGCGGACACCGCGGCCGTGCCCGAGCGCCCCGCGGTCACTCTCAACACCCTCTGAGCTCGCGCCGCCCGCCGCGGGCCCGGTCTCAGGCCTCCGCGCGATCGACGGCCAGCGCCGCAAGATCGGCAGCGCTCGCGGCATCCGGCGTGGTGACGGAGAAGTAGCCGTTGGCGACTTGGACGATCACCACGTACTTGCGGTCCGGGCGCTGGTATCCCACCGCTCCGAGACCGATCCCGGCCACCGGCTCGAAGGAGGTGGCACCGGCCTGCTCGGGGTTCTCGAAGTCCTGCTGGGTTCGCGCCGCCACCTCGATCGTCCACGAGCTGCGACCCGACTCGACGGTGTAGCCACACGTGTCGGGCGACAGCAGGCCGGAGTCGACGAGCGCTCCCGGGGCGAGCCCGTCGATACTCACCGATGCGAAGTCGTCCGCGACGAGCGCGCTGCACGGGTCGCCGGCGAACATCACTCCGGGAGGCAATGGAGCGGTGAGGCCGGGATCGGTGATGATCACGTCGGGCAGCAGGGTGGTGACGGTGGCCTCGGGAACCTCGCCGACGGTTCCGACGGGAGGCACCGTCGCCGGGTCCTCCGTGTGGCACGCGGACAACCCGGCGGTGGCGAGTCCGCCGACGTACAGCAGGGCGGCGACTCGGAGGCGGAAGCTGCGGGTGATCACCGTCCCGGATGGTAGACGCCGAACACGTCGCGCAGGGCGTCGCTCACCTCGCCCAGCGTCGCATCCGCACGCAGAGCTTCCTTCATCACCGGCAACAGGTTCTGTGTGCCACGTGCCGCCTGGCGCACCTCTTCGAGGCGGGCCTGCACCTTGGCCTGGTCGCGGTTGGCCTTGTACTCGGCGAGGCTCTTGCGCTGACCGATCTCCAGCGACGGGTCGCTGGGCGGCACCTCGAACTCCGGCTCCTCGATCTGGAACTTGTTCACGCCGACGATGACGCGCTCGTCGTTGTCGATGCTCTTCGCATACTCGTACGCGGCCTGCTCGATCTCGTCCTGCTGGAAGCCGGCGAGGATGCCCTCGACCGCGCCGCCCATCTCGTCGATCCGCTCGAGGTACTCCCACACCCGACGCTCGATCTCGTCGGTGAGCGTCTCGACGAAGTAGCTGCCGGCCAGCGGATCGGGTGTGTCGGCGATGCCGCTCTCGTAGCCGATGATCTGCTGGGTGCGCAGCGCGATCCGGGCCGCCCGCTCAGTCGGCAGGCTGAGCGCCTCGTCGAAGCCGTTGGTGTGCAGGCTCTGCGTGCCGCCCATCACCGCGGCCATCGACTGCACGGCGACGCGCACGATGTTGTTCTCCGGTTGCTGGGCGGTCAGGGTCGACCCGCCGGTCTGGGTGTGGAACCGCAACAGCTTGGACGACTCCTTGGTGGCCCCGAACCGGTCGGTCATCAGCCGGTACCAGATGCGCCGTGAGGC
>CAYZFZ010000112.1:0-10566 GCA_964477795.1 uncultured Bifidobacterium sp. | reverse complement strand
GCGAGTCTTGCAGTGACCCGTGCCCGCTACTACCCCTACGGGCAAGTCCGTGGAACCGCCAACACCATGCCCACCGACCACGGCTTCGTCGGCCAGATCGAGGACGACGGCACCGGCCTCAACTACCTCAACAACCGCTACCAAGACCCCGCGACAGGTGTATTCCTCAGCGTCGACCCACTCGTGTCGAAGACCGGGCAGCCCTACCTCTACACCAACGGCAACCCCACCACCTTGAGCGATCCGAGCGGACTCGACCCCGGCTGGGCCCACGACACGAACCCTTGCAACGACGCCGGCTACTACTCGTGCACGGTGCAGAAGGGTGGGCGCGACGCTGGGGTTCGTGTGAAGTCGGGGCCGCGTCAGCTCGCAGAGAGGTGCGCCCAGAGTCAGTACAACTCGGGCTGTTCCGTGGACGAAGTGTTTCCGGTGGGCACTGGTCCGCGAACGATTCGGTTCTTGACGGATCGAGTCAACGACGTCATCGACTTGGACCTGACCCGCGGTGCCCGGGCGCACAACTACCCGTGCTTCTTGTGCCAGAAACGGGACAGCGTGGTTTGGAGCGCCGACGAGGCGATGTTCTTTGGTCTGATCTACGACTACTACAAGACGGATGCCACGGGAGACCTCAAGCCCGGTGTGCGCCAGATCATCGGGGAGGGCACGGATGCGGTGCAGATCGGCGACGGAAAGTATGTCCGCATGGATGTGCTCGGCAATGTGTTCTTCGGCTTTGCGATGCATCAGTCGGGCTACACAGAGCAGGACGCGCTGGACTTCTCGCACGGCACGGCATGCAGCGGTGGCGTGTGCATTCAGAAGGTGGGCAGTGACATCGGGGCCACTGATGCCTCAGATGATCTCGCTGTGTCGATTGGCTGGGATTGGTGCAACTGCGGAAGAGAACACCCGAGTAGCGGAGTGACCATGGCCGAGGCTCAGCAGATGCTGCTCAGCAACTTCGATGCGTTTTTGGCTGCCGGTGGTGCGTGCATCCGGCCGGAGGACTGCTCGTTCAGTGGATAGCAGCAAGCGGTGGCGGGGCGTCCTGCTGGCCTTCATAGCGGTGGGCACCTCGGTGGGTGTAGTCGTGGGCGTGCGCGCCCTGCTTCGGGGCGAAGCCGATTGCGCGTTGCCCCAGTCGAAGCGCGTGGCGTTGCGCCAGGCCGCTGTCGACGTGTCGGCAGGTTTGTCCGACGAAGGGCTGGGTGGTGATCAGGTCGCTGCTTTCGCCAACGACGAGCGGTTACTCAGGTATGGGCGGGCATGTGCTGAGGCGAGTGGAGTGTTCGACGACGGCCAGTCGTCTGTGCGCTACCAATTGACGATGTTCTCGTCTTGGGGGCGCTTCGATAGCTACCTCTACGACCTGAGCTTTGTAGCGGGTCGAGTGAGCAAACAGCAGGAGAACACACCCGAGAACGTTGGGCCCTTCGTTGTGGTGGAGAGGCTGGGCGAGGCCGCTCGCTCTGACCTCTATTGCACCGGCGGGTCGCTAGAGCGATGCACCGAGTGGATCGTGATCCGGCGCAGCGAGGGTTGTCACTCGTTCGTGATTGAGGTTGCTCTGGCATCCGCGGCTGGCTTGTCGCAAGAGGATGCAGCAGGTCAGCTGATGTTGTTTGCGGACCGAATCGAGAGTGAGACAGAAGCTCGCCTGCGTCCTCTCGAATGCTCAGTGGCTGGGCTGGCCTCCTCGGCCCGCTGGAGCCGGGCTTCGTGACCACAGGCTCCCATCCGGGAGAATGCGCTCGGTTCAGTTGGCGAGTTTGCGGGCTTGGTGTCGGAGGAGGATGCCGTCGATGAAGACGACCTTCGCCACGCCGTGATGAACGCACTGGGCGTGGTGGGTTCGCCGGCCGCAGCCGGACTTCGTGATGTACGTCGGGCCGACCAAGACGCCAACGTGCTGGAGGTAGGGGTACTCGAGGACATGGTGACGAGTACGTGATACATGCGATGCGAGCGCGACCGCAGTATCGGACCGTATTGGGACAGGGGTGATGACGATGGGATCGACAACGAAGAAGCATCCGAGGGACTTGAGCGATGCCGAGGTGGAGGGGATCGTCGCTGAAGTTGACGCGGCCGTGGCGCGTGGCGATGTTCAGGTGGTGGATGCTTCCGTGTTGCGCGAGTTGCGGGCCGCGGCGGCGCTGCGCCGTGACGCGGAGCAGCGAGTGGAGGCGGCGGTGTTGTCGGCTCGTCACGCCGGTGCGTCGTGGGGTTTGATCGGCGCCCAGTTGGGCGTCACCCGTCAGGGCGCGCGGCAGCGTTTCGAGCGACTGGTCGACAACTGACCGCCGGCGGGGGACCGAGGAGTCCGGAGGGGCTGTTGCACGATCTGCTCCGGCGTGTCCGCCTCGGCGCCGACATCTCCGATCTGCTCGTGGCGGACACCGACGCCGGCCAGGTCGCAGCTTCGCTGCGTCCGCTGGGTGGCGATCACACCGTCGTCGAGTCGATCGTCGGCAGTGGCGAGCGGGTCGATGCCGTCGTCAGCGACGCCGGCGTGCACGCCCGGGTCGTGTTCGCCCACGACGCGACGGGCCTGCTGACGTGGCTGCAGGTGTACCCGCGGCCGGATCGCTTCGACGGGGTGCCCGGCGGACGGAGCATCGTCGTCAACGGTCCGTCGGGCGCCGGCAAGTCGACCCTGCTGCGCGCACTCCAGTCGGCCGCTGCGTTCGCTCTCGTCGTGCTGGACGAGCCGGAACAGATCGGCACCGTGCAACCCGGCTACCTGATCTGGCGCGACCGTGCGCCGTCGCTGCACCGCGGCTATCTGGCCGCCATCGGCGCGCTGGCACGGGCCGGCAACCATGTCGCACTGTCGGCCGCCGGGCACCCGTACGACGAGATCCTCGACGCGTTCGACGGCGTGCCGCTCGTGACCGTCGGGCTGACGTGCGCGTTCGACGTGCTGCTGCATCGCGAGCGCCGCACCGGCCGCTGGGCCGGCATCGCCGCCGACTCGCTGCACGTGCACGACGGCTGGCGCTACGACCTCGAGTTCGACACCTCCGCCGGCCCGGACCCGGCCGAACTCGCCTGCCGGGTGCTGGCACTGGTGGAGCCGTAGCCCGCTGCCTACTCGGGCTTGCGCTTGCTCATGTCGGCGTCGGGGCGGGTGCTGTCGGGCAGGCGCATCAGGTGGTTGCCGTTGTCCACCGGGATGATCTGGCCGGTGGTGGAGGCCGACAGGTCGCTCGCCAGGTAGAGCGCGACGTTGGCGCAGTCGTCGACGGTGGTGACCCGTGCCAGCGCCGACTCACGGATGTACGCAGCGGTGGTGGGCGTCTCGGCGTTCATGTCGACGCGGGCCTCATCGACGGGGGTCAGCCCGCCGAAGCCGTTCATCGCCGTGGGCACGAAGGTGGGGGCCAGCGCGTTCACCCGCACGCCCTGCGCGCCGAACTCTCGGGCCGCGATCTTCGTCACGAAGTTGATGCCGGCCTTGCAGCCGGAGTACGCCGCCTGCTGGATGGGCACCAGGATGGCGGTGGTGCTGGTGATGTTGATCATCGAGCCGCCGTTGCCGCTGTCGGCCATGGCCGCGCCGAAGTGCTTCATGAACCAGTAGGCGCCCCAGAAGTCGATCTTCGTGATCTCCTCCAGCAGTTCGGGCGTCATGTCGCGGATGAGCGACTTCTTGTTCAGCCCGGCGGAGTTGATCGCGACGTCGATGCCGCCCATCGTGTCGATCGCGAAGTCGACGAGCGCCTTCACGTCGTCGTGGTCGGTGATGTCGCAACGCTGGGCCACCGCGCCGGTGCTGGCGGCGAGCTTCTCCAGGTTGTCGACGCGGCGGGCGGCGATCACCTGCCGAGCGCCGTGCTCGGCGAAGAGCTCGGCGATGCGCCAGCCGATTCCACTCGACGCACCCAGGATGACGACACGCTTGTTGGTGAGCAAGGTCATGGACGCACATGCTAGTTTCTTGTCACTGGTTTCGGAAACAGGAACACCGTCGACCCGCCCGTGGGAGCGGGGAGGAGCAGCAGATGGCCCGCAAGTTGACCCAGTTGGACGAGTGGCCGCGCCATCAGACGCTCGACACGTTCGACACCGTCGCCAGCGACAGTGAGCGCTGGAGCGACGGCTCCTGGATCTGCGCCGGCGACCCCGAGGGCACGTGCCATCTCATCACCGCGCTGCGCTTCTATGCGAACACCAACGTGGTGGACGGCTACGTGATCGTCTCGCTCGACGACGGGCGGCAGTACAACCTGCGCGTCAGCCGGCGCATGCGCCCGGCGATCGACGACCTCACCTGCGGGCCGCTGTGGATGGTGATCGTCGAGGGGCTCAAGACCCTGCGCCTGGGCTGCGAGCCGAACCCGTCGGGCATCGAGTTCGACCTGCGCTGGGACGGTGTGGCGCCGTGCTGGGACGAAACACCCGGCGTGCACCGCTACCAGGACGGCCGCCTCGTGCGCGCCCGCTCCAACTACACCCAGCTCGGCCACCTCAGCGGCAGCATCACGGTCAACGGTCGCCGCTTCGAGGTCGGCCCCGAATGGGTGGGTGCCCGCGACCACTCGTGGGGCGTCGGCGACACCGGCACCGGCAACCACCCCGACGTCGGCACACCACCGGCGAACGCCGACTCGTTCGCCGGCGCCACGCTGCGCCACTTCGGGTTCCGCCAGTTCGCGTTCGTGCGCTTCCCCGAGCGCACCATCACCTACAAGTTCCACAGCGCGGTCGACGGCACCATCTCCGCCGACGCCAGCTGGGTGGAGTACCCCTACGGCTCGAACCGCCCCGGTTGGGCGTACAAGGAGATGGCCGTGGAGGACGTCGAGTTCGTCGACGGCCTACCGCGCATCGCTCGTTCCACGATCCGCATGACCCGCCCCGACGGCGTCGCCGAGCGCTTCGCCATCCGTTCCGTCAGCGCCCCCGTGTACATGCAGGGCGGCGGCTACTGGGACGGCTTCGACGACGGGCGCGGCCGCGGCGTGTACCGCGGCGAGTCGGTGCTGGAGCACGACGTGTGGGACGTGTCGCACCCCACGATCGTGCGCGACCTGGCGGGCAACGTGCTCCCCCAGCGCAACGGCGCGTGGGCCGAGCTGTACGCGGTGTACGAGAACCTCGACGACCCGGCCGAGGTGGGGCTCGCCGAGTTCGAGGGCGTGATCGGCGGGCCGTACCCGGGCGTCACCCGCGACCACTGACCAGCAGAGCCCAGGAACAGGAGCAGCCACATGACTATCGGTGCACGCGAGATCGAAACCGCCACGCGGCTGTTCTGGGAGGGCTGGAGCAGCGACGACCCCTACGCCCCGACCCGCTTCATGACCGACGATGTCGTGATGCGCGACATCGCCAAGCACGAGGCCATCTTCGGGCACGAGGCCATCGCCGAGCGCTGGCGCCACGTCGCCGGCCGGATGAAGCTGCCGGTGGAGCAGATCTTCGTCAACGACGACGGCATCGTGGTGCTCTGGTTCGTGTACGTGCGCATCGTGGAGGGCGAGCACGCCGGCAAGTACGCGATGGGCGAAGGCACCAGCCGCCTGGAGTTCCGCGACGGGCTGGTGTCGTTGGAGATCGACTACTGGCACGGACGCCAGGGCATGTGCGACGACTGGGAGGCGCACTTCGCCGCCCGCCAGGCACTCAGCACCTACGACCGCGGCCGGGTGAGCGGCTACTGGGTGCCGGAGGGGCCGTGACGCTGCCCGTGCTTCCCTCGGTGGAGCCGATCCTTGCCAACTCGGCGTCGGTGCTGCGCTCGGTGGTGCTACCCAGCCTCAGCGAGGACTGGCCGCGCACGTGCACCCGCATCGTCGCCGCCGCGCTCGACTACGCCAACGGGCTGCTGCGCGAGGACCGCGGCGCCGCCAACCGCGCCGAGCTGGAGCACGCGCTCGTCGTCGTCGCCGAGCGTTGCACGGGCGAAGTGGCGGCGCTCGCCGCCGGCGACGGCTCGCC
Organism: uncultured Bifidobacterium sp.; assembly: GCA_964477795.1. Classification (GTDB taxonomy): domain Bacteria; phylum Actinomycetota; class Acidimicrobiia; order Acidimicrobiales; family Ilumatobacteraceae; genus UBA668. The sequence continues at coordinate 4,617 of CAYZFZ010000112.1, read as the reverse complement.
GTTCGCCCGCGCCTCCGCCGTGCTGGTGTGGGGCCAGGGCCACGACGACGCCTCCGCCGCGCTCGCCCGCGACCTATTGCACCCGGTGTTGCTCGGGCAGCTCGAACGCGAGACGGTGGAGGCCGATCAGCTGATGGCCGCGCTCGCGATGGCGATGAGGGGGAAGGACTCGTGAGCGAGTTCGAGGAGCGACTCGCCCGCCACCTCGGCGCGGAGCTGGGCGCGCCCGTGCGCATCGAACGGTCGCAGCGGATCACGATGGGCCAGTCGCGCGCCATGTACGTGCTGCACGCCACCGTCGGCGGCACACCGCGCAAGATGGTCGCCCGCATCGAGCAGAGCGGGCTGTTGGGCAGCGACGCCGTCACCGAGGTGCCGGTGATGCAGGCCCTGTTCCGCGCCGGGTTCCCGGTGGCCGAGGTGCTGGTCGACGAGCCCACCGGCGACGTGCTCGGCCAACCGTTCTTCGTGATGGACTTCGTCGAGGGCGTGTCGACCGATGACGACGCCACGATCGACGAGTACGTCGCGCTCCTCCACCGGCTGCACACGCTCGACCCCGCAGCGATCGGGCTGTCGTTCCTGCAGCAGCCCGAGCTGCCCACCGGCCCGGCGCGCTCGCTCGTCGGCCGCTGGGCGCACACCTACCACGGTGCCTCGCTCGGCGAGCCGTCGCCCCTGATGGACGAAGCGATCGCCCGCCTGCTGGCCACTGCGCCGGCCAGTGACCGCATCTCGATCGTGCACGCCGACCCGGGCCCGGGCAACTACCTGCACGCCGGCGGCCGGGTGACGGCGCTCGTCGACTGGGAGTTCGCCCACCTCGGCGACGCCTACGACGACTGGGCGTACCTCGTGTTCATGCGCGGCAAGCGGGTGATGTCGCCCGAGCAGTGGGTGCGGCGCATCCACGAGGTCACCGGCGTGGATCTCGACCTCGACCGGCTGCATTGGTGGAAGGCGTGCTGCTACCTGATGAGCGCCAGCATCGACAGCACCGCGCTGCGCCTCTACGAGCAGCGCATCGAGATCGGCCCCAACCTGCTGGCGGTGGGCGCCGGGCACCACCTCGGCTCGCTGCGCAAGCTGTACGACGCGGTGCTGGCCTGAGCCCGCTCAGGCCGGCCGCACGCCCACACCCGCCGGCGGCAGCGCCTGGCCGTTGCCGGCGGTGATGCCGCCGTCGACGGGGATCTCCACTCCGGTGACGAACGACGACGCCGGCGAGGCGAGGAAGGCGATCACCTCGGCCACCTCGTCGGGGTCGGCCCAACGTTGCAGCGGGATCATCCGCCGCAGCGCCTCGTAGCGCTCGCTCCCGATCAGCTTGGTGGTCATGCCGGTGAGGATGGGCCCAGGGCAGATCGCGTTCACCCGGATGCGATCCAGCGCGAGGTCGATCGCCGCGCAGCGGACGAGGTTCAGCACCCCGGCCTTGGCCGTGCTGTACGGCCAGCGGTTCGGCTCGCCGCCGAGCCCACTGGTGGACGAGGTGACCACGATCGAGCCGCTCCCCGTTGCCCGCATCGCCGGCGTGGCCGCGCGGATGCCGAGCACCACCGCGCGCACGTTGACCGCGAAGGAGCGATCGAACACGTCCATGTCGAGCGTCTCGATGGAGCCCGAGCCGGTGACGCCGGCGTTGAGGATGCTGGCGTCGAGGCGCCCCCACCGGTCCATCGCCGTCGCGACCGCAGCCCGGTTGACCTCCTCGTCGGTGACGTCGCCCACCAGCGGCACGATCGCATCACTGGTCACCCACTCGAACTGGTCGTCGCGGTCGAGTGCCACCACGGCGTGACCACGGGCCACGAGCAGCTCCATCGTGGCCCTTCCGATCCCGGATGCGGCTCCGGTGACGATCGCAACTCGGCGCTCTGCAGTGGTCATGATTCCCCCGTGTCGTAGTGCAACGGGTATCAAGTTACTCGCCCCGCAGCACCGCGCCCATCTTGGCCGTGGCGGCCTGCACCTTCGTGCGCACGGCGGCGACGTCGTCGTCGGTGAGGGTGCGATCCAGCGACTGCAGGCGCAGGCGGTAGGCCAGGCTGCGGGTGCCCTCGGGCACCCGGTCGCCGCGGTACACGTCGAACAGCGCGAGGTCGACGAGCAGGCCACCCGCCGCCTGGCGGACGGCCTTGTCCACCTTCTCCGCCGGCAGCGTCTCGGGCACGACGAACGCGAGATCCAGGTCGCTGGAGGGGAAGCGACCGGTGGGCTTCCACTGCGGCACCTTCGGCTCCGCCGCCAGCAGCACGCTGAGGTTCAGCTCCAGCAGCGCCACCCGCTCGTCGATGTCGAAGGCCTCGGCGACGTCGGGATGGATCTCCCCCACCGCCCCGATCACGTCCTTGCCCAGCGACAGGGTGGCCGAGCGGGCCGTGTGCAGCCCGGCAGGCACCGTCGCCTGGTCGAGGCGGGCGCCCCAACCCATCGCCGCCACCAGTTCACGCCACACCGCCACGGCGGCCGTCGCGTCGGCACCGGCGACGACGACGCCGAGCGCCTCGTACTCGGCGGGCAGCACGTCGGAGCTGGGCGGGTACACATGGCCGATCTCGAACAGCCCCACGCCGGCGCGCCGGTGCGACTCGTTGAACGCGATCGCCTTCAGCAGGCCCGGGCGCAGCGAGGTGCGCAGCACGTCGTCGCCGGCGACCAGCGGGTTGGCCAGGCGCACGGCGGCCGGCGGCAGGCCTGCCCTGGCCAGCTCGTCGGCAGCGAGGAACGGGTGCGGCATCGCTTCGCTGAGCCCGAGGCCGAGCAGCACCTCGCGCAGCCGCCGGCGGCGCTGCTGCACACCGCTGAGCCCGCCGGGCACGGTGCTCTTCGGCACCGTCTTGCCCAGCCGCCCGTAGCCGTAGTGGCGGGCGACCTCTTCCACGAGGTCGATCTCCATCGTGCAGTCCGGGCGCCACGAGGGCACGGTGATCGCGAGGTTCTCACCGTCGGCCGCGCAGGTGAAGCCGATCGGCTCGACGAGGGAACGGATCGTGGCCGCATCGAAGGCGGTGCCGAGCAGCGCGGACACGCGAGCGGGGCGAACGGTGATCGTGGGCGCGACCGGAAGGTGCGCCGAGCGGGCGTCGACCGCACCGTCGTGCACCGTCAGGCCGGGGCAGGTGAGCGAGAGCAGCTCGACGAAGCGGGCCACGCCGCGCTCGATGCCGTGCGGATCCATGCCGCGCTCGAAGCGCGCCGACGCCTCGCTGCGCAGGCCCAGCCGGGTGGCGCTGCGCATGATGGCGGCGGGCTCGAACCACGCGGCCTCCAGCGCGATCGTGGTGGTGGCGGCGCTGATCTCGGTGTTCTGGCCGCCCATGATGCCGGCGATCCCGATGGGGCGGTCGCCGGCGTCGCAGATCAGCAGGTCGTCGGCGGTGAGCGTGCGGGTGACGTCGTCGAGCGTGACGATCGTCTCCCCTTCGGCCGCCAGGCGCACACGGAACCCGCCGCCCCCCAGCGTGTCGAAGTCGTAGGCATGGTTGGGCTGGTTGGTCTCCAGCATCACGTAGTTGCTCACGTCGACGACGTTGTTGATCGGGCGCATGCCGGCGGCGGCGAGCCGGCGCTGCATCCAGGCGGGTGAGTCGCCGACGGCGACCCCGCTGATCACCACCGTGGTGAAGCGGGCGCAGCGATCACCGGCGACCAGCCCGACGGTGGCTTCGAGGGTGGGGGCCGCCCCGGCGCGCATCGCCGGGACGGGGGTGACGGCGATGCCCAGCGCGGCGGCGACGTCGCGGGCGACGCCGAGGTGGCCGTAGCAGTCGGGGCGGTTGCGCAGCACGTCGAGGTCGTAGACGACTTCCTCACCGAGGCCGAGGGCCTCGCCGTACGGCAGGCCCAGCGGCGTGCCCTCCGGCAGGATGAGGATGCCGCTGTGGTCCGTGCCCAGGCCCAGCTCGCGAGCGCTGCACAGCATGCCGTCGCTGCTGATGCCGAGGATCGGCTTCGGCTCGATCGCCCGACCGTCGGGCATCACCGTGCCGGGCGTGGCCAGCGGGATCACGTCGCCGGGCTGCATGTTGAACGCGCCGCACCACACATGCCGCTCGACACCGTCGCCGGTTTCGACGAACACGCGGTGCACCTTGGCGGCATCGGGGTGACGCTCGGTGCGGATGACGCGAGCCGTGACGACCCCGGCGACGGAGCCGCCGACGTGAGCGACGTCTTCCACGGCGAGGCCGAGGTTGGTGATGATCTCCGCGACCGCGTCGACATCGTCGCCGACAGCCGCCAGATCACAAAGCCAAGAATGCACGATCCTCATGAAAGAACCTCGAGCAAGAAGGGGGTGGCGTGGAGGCGCAAAGCCCCTCCGAGGTTGGCCGACACGGTCCCCGTGAGGCCAACAGCAGCTGGGTGCGGCCGAAGGCCGCTCAACGATGAAAATTCGAGCGAACGGAGCGACCGAGCGCAGCGAGGGAGCGAGAGAGCGAGACGCACTAGAACTGCTCGATGAAGCGGATGTCGTTGGTGTACATCTCGCGCACGTCGCCGATCGCGTGGCGCTCCTTGGCCATGCGGTCGATGCCGAAGCCGAACGCGAACCCGCTCCACTCCTCGGGGTCGAGGCCGCCGGCGCGCAGCACGTTGGGGTGCACCATGCCG
>CAYZFZ010000111.1:0-10586 GCA_964477795.1 uncultured Bifidobacterium sp. | reverse complement strand
TTCTTCAGGATCTTGCCGCTGGGGTTGCGGGGCAGCACGTCCACCCAGTCGATGCTGGTGGGGCACTTGAAGCGGGCGAGGCGCTCGCGGGCGTAGTCGATGATCTCCTGGTCGGTCACCTCGGCACCGGGCTTCTTCACGATGATCGCCTTGGCGGTCTCACCCCACCGCTCGTGCGGCACGCCGATCACGGCACAGTCGGCGACCGCGGGGTGGCCCATGAGTACGTTCTCCACCTCCGCGGGGTACACGTTCTCGCCACCGCTGACGATCATGTCCTTCACGCGGTCGTGGATGTACACGTAGCCGTCGGCATCGAGGTAGCCGACGTCGCCGCTCTTGAACCAGCCGTCGGAGGTGATCGATTTGGCGGTCTCCTCGGGCATGTTCCAGTAGCCGAGCATCACCTGCGGCGAGCGGATCCAGATCTCACCCACCTCGCCCGTCTCGCACGTGCGTGGGTCGTCGGCCTCGCTGTCGGTGTCGACGATGCGCACCTCCACACCCGGGCCGGGCAGGCCGCAGCTGCGCAGACGGTGGCGGTGCTCGCTGTCGAGCGCATGGTCCGCCGGCGGCAGGTTCACCACGGCGCCGGTGGTCTCGGTGAGGCCGTACGCCTGCCAGAACTTGCAGCCGAACACGCTCACGCTGCGGGCCAGCACGTCCTCGCTGATCGGCGAGGCGCCGTAGACCAGCACCTCCAGGCTGGAGTAGTCGGCCTCCTCCGCGCCGGGCACCATCAGCACGAACTGCAGCACGGCCGGCACCACGAACCCGTGCGTGATCCGCTCGTCGGCGATCAGGCGGATCAGACCGGCTGGGTCGAGCTCGCGCAGGATGATGCTGGTAGCGCCCTCGTACTGGCCGGCCACCGCCCAGCCGCCACCGCCGATGTGGAACAGCGGCATCGCCACCAGGTTCACCGATGCCGGCGTGAGCTCCCACATCTCCTTCGCCATCGGCAGCAGGCCGAAGAAGTTGGCGTGGCTGAGCATCACGCCCTTGGGCCGGCCGGTGGTGCCGCTTGAGTACAGCTGGAACGCGACGTCGCCGGCGCTGCTGGGCGTGCCCGGGTCGGTATCCGCCTGCGCGGCCAGCTCGGTGGCGTAGTCGGGATGCGTCCCGTCGCCGTCGATCACGAGGATCTTGTTGACGGTCGTCAGGTTGCCGACGATCGCATCGAGCACCGGCACGAAGTCCTTGCCGACGACGAGCACCTTCGCCTGCGCGTCGTTGACGATGTACTCCACCTCCGGTGGGGCCAGCCGCCAGTTCACGTCCACACACACCGCGTTGAGCAGCGCTGCGCCGTAGAACACCTCGAAGTGCTCGATGCCGTTCTTGTCGAGGAACGCCACACGGTCCTGCGTGCCGACACCGTTCGCCGCGAGCAGGTTCGCCATCCGGCACGAGTTGCGGTACAGCTCCGCCCACGTCAGCCTGCGAGCCCCCTCCACCAGCGCCGTGCGCTCCGCGTGCTGCACCCCGTGCACGCGGATGATGTCCGAGACCGTGTCGATGTTCCCCATGGCGGCGCAGAGTAGTGCGCCCCGCCCAGGTCGGCGGACGGGTCAGCGGACGTCGTAGCCGACGGTGAAGCTGCGCACCGCGCGGGCGAAGATGTTCGGCTCCACGTCGGGCTCGGCCACCACGCGCAGGTCGGTGATGCGCTGCGCGAGCTGGCCGAACACGCCCGCCAGCGTCGTGCGGGCGACATGCGTGCCCAGGCACAGGTGGGTGCCGAAGCCGAACGCGATGTGCGGGTTCGGGTTGCGGCGGATGTCGAACGTGAACGGGTCGGCGAACACCGCCTCGTCGCGGTTCGCCGACGGGTACAGCATGATCACCCGGTCGCCGGGCCGCACCGGCTGCTCGCCGATGTGGTCGGCCGTCGTCACCCGGCGGAACATGTTGTTCAGCGGCGTCACCCAGCGCAGCACCTCCTCCACCGCGCCCGGCACCAGCGACGGGTCGGCGGCCATCGCCTCCCACTGGTCGGGGTGGTCGACGAACGCGCGCAGGCCGTGGCTGATGGCGGTGCGCGTCGTCTCGGCGCCGCCGGAGATGAACAGGCCGACCTCGTGCACGATCGCGGCCGGCGGCAGCGGCTCGCCGTCGATGGTGGCGTTGACCCAGGTGCCGATCAGGTCGTGCGCCGGGCAGCCCGCACGCTCCTGCGCGAGCGGGGTGAGCGCCGCCACGAACTCCATGTTGGCGTCGATGAAGTCGCTCATCACCCGCGCGTCGCGCTCGCGCATGTCGGTGCGCATCAGCCGCTCGCTCCAGCTCTTGATCTCGCGCCACATCGTCTCCGGGTAGCCGAGCAGGCGGCAGGTGAGGCGCGCCGGCAGCTGGCCCGACAACGCCTCGACCAGCTCCACCTCGCGGTGGCGCACCATCTCGTCGATCAGCTCGGTGGTGAGCGCGGCGATCTCCGGCTTGCGAGCCGCGACCGCGGCACCGGTGAAGTCGCCCTGCACCAGCATCCGCTGCTGCCGGTGCCGCGGATCGTCCTGGGCGATCATGTTGATCTCCTCCGCGGCCGGCACGGCGCGGTAGGCGTGGTCGCTGGCGAACACGCTGCTGCGCCGCTCCACCTCCTGCAGGTCGGCGTGGCGCGTCACACCCCACAGCCCGTTGACCTGGTCGCGGTACACCGGCTCGTTCGCCCGCATCCACGTGAACGCCGCGTGCATGCCGGGCCCGTCCTGGTAGAACGCCGGGTCGAGCAGGTCGAAGGTCGTCCGGGCGGTCTCGGCGGTCGCAGTCATGCCGCGGATCTAACACACGGGTCGCGGCGCGCCGTCATCGGGCATGATGGGCCGGTGCCACCCGAACCCGTCGTGATCGTCGACGACCTGCGCAAGGTCTTCCAGGTGCCCGTCCGCGAGGCGGGGCTGAGAGCATCGCTGAAGAGCCTGTTCCACCGCGAGACCCGCGACGTCGCGGCCGTCGACGGCGTGTCGTTCCGCATCGAGCCCGGCGAGATCGTCGGCTTCCTCGGCCCCAACGGCGCCGGCAAGACCACGACGCTGAAGATGCTCTCCGGCCTGCTGCACCCCACCAGCGGCCGCTGCGACGTGCTCGGCTTCGAGCCACGCCAGCGCCCCGCGGCGCTGCTGCGCCAGATCACGCTCGTCATGGGCAACCGCAACCAGCTGCAGTGGGATCTGCCGGCGATGGACTCCTTCGAGCTCAACCGCGCCATCTACCGCATCCCGCGCACCGACTTCGTGGCGCTGCGCGACGAGCTGATCGAGCTGCTCGACCTCGGCGACCTGGTGAACAAGCCGGTGCGCAACCTGTCGCTCGGCGAGCGGATGAAGATGGAGATCGCCGGCTCGCTGCTGCACCGGCCGAAGGTGCTGTTCCTCGACGAGCCGACGATCGGCCTCGACATCACGATGCAGAAGCGCATCCGCACGTTCATCGCCGAGTACAACCAGCGCCACGGCGCCACCGTGATGCTCACCAGCCACTACATGGCCGACGTGCAGGCCCTGTGCGAGCGGGTGATCGTCATCCACCACGGTCGCATCCTGTTCGACGGTGAGCTGGCGTCGCTGGCCTCGCGGTTCTCGCTCGACAAGACCGTCACCGCCCGCCTCGCCGACGGCGAGGAGGTGAGGGTCCACGCGCCGCGCGGCGACATCGCGGCCGCCACCGGCAAGCTGCTCGCCGAGCACGAGGTGGTCGACCTGACCATCGAGGAGCCGCCGATCGAAGACGTGATCGAGCAACTGTTCGCGACGGAAGCGTCACCGTGACCGAACCCGTCACCGATGCCGTGCGCTCGCCGGCCGCCGCGCCGCCCGCCGAGAGCCGGGTCCACGCGATGGCGTCGATGTACCTGACGCTGATGCGCACCTCGATCATCGGCCAGTTCCAGTACCGCGCCGCCGCCTACTTCTACATGATCGGGATGGTCGTCGAGCCGGTCATCTACCTCGTCGTGTGGAGCACGATCGCACGCAGCCACGGCGGCTCGGTGGAGGGCTTCACGCCCGGTACGTTCGCCGCTTACTACATCGTCTGGATGCTGGTCCGCAACGTCAACATCGTGTTCACCCCGTTCGGCTGGGAGTGGCGGATCAAGGAGGGCAACTTCGCCTCCCAGCTGCTGAAACCGGTGCATCCGATCCACTACGACCTCGGCGAGTTCGCCGGCGGCAAGGTCGTCGTCATCATCCTCTGGCTGCCGATCGCGCTCGCACTCTCGCTCATCTTCCATCCGTCGCTGCACCCGTCCGCGCTGCAGTGCGTGGTGTTCTTCTTCGCGATCTGGGGTGCCTATCTGATCCGCTCGCTCGTGCTCTGGGCGCTGGGGCTGATCACGTTCTGGACCACGCGGGTGAGCGCGATCTACGAGGCCTACTTCCTCGCCGAGCTGCTGCTCTCCGGGCGGCTCGTGCCGATGCAGCTGATGCCGCACTGGGCGCAGACGCTGTCGTGGGCGTTCCCGTTCCGCTGGACGTTCGCGTTCCCGATCACCGCGCTCACCGGGCCGATCACGAACGACCAGCTGTGGCAGGGCCTGGCGATGCAGCTGCTGTGGATCGGCATCGGCACCCTGCTCGTCTCGCTCGTGTGGCGGCGTGCCGTCGCCCGCTTCAGCTCGGTGGGCGGCTGATGGCACGCGACCCGGATCGCACCGGCGGCGCCCGGCTGGCGTTCACCTTCCTGCGCGTCGGCGTGATGAACGAGGTGCAGTACCGGGCCAACTTCTTCATCCAGCTCGTGCAGTCGCTGCTCACCATCGCCACCGGGCTCACCGCGCTCGCACTCGTGTTCTCGCACACCGACGAGCTGGCCGGCTGGTCGCGCCCCCAGCTGCTGGCGGTGATGGGCGTGTTCACGATGGTGGGCGGCATGATCCGATCGGTCATCCAGCCGAACATGCAACGCGTGGTGGAGGACGTGCGCGAGGGCCGCCTCGACTTCGCGCTCACCAAGCCGGCCGACGCGCAGGTGTTGGTGAGCGTGCGCGACGTGCGCCTGTGGCAGCTCACCGACGTGCTCGTCGGCCTCGTCGTGCTGATCGTCGCGCTCGTGCAGATCGGCGAGACGGTGACATGGCGGGCGCTCCTCGCGTTCGTCGGCGTGCTCGTGATCGGGCTGATCTCCGTCTACTGCTTCTGGCTGATGCTCGCGTCCGCCTCGTTCTGGCTGGTGCGGATGAACGAGGTGCAGGAGCTCTTCGACGGCGTCTACCGCGCCGGCCAGTACCCGGTGGGCATCTACCCCGGCTGGCTGAAGTACGGGCTCACGTTCCTGGTGCCGCTCGCGTTCGCGATCACCGTGCCCTCCGAAGCGGCCACCGGCCGGCTCACCTGGCAGGCGGTCGCCGTCGCCGCCGCGTCCGCAGTGGTGCTGCTGGTGATCTCCCGCTGGTTCTGGCGCCGCGGCCTGCGCCGCTACGGCGGCGCCTCCTCCTAGCCACCGGCGCTTCCGGACGCGCCACCGCACACATGCGTGCGCACACGCTTCCGGAAACATCAGGCCAGCGGCCGACCCGGCCGCCCAGCGCACTTCCGGACGCGCCACCGCACGCATGTGTGCGCACAGGCTTCCGGAAGCACCCGGCCGGCGGCCGACCCGGCCGCCCAGCGCACGTCCGGACGCGCCACCGCACCCATGCGTGCCGACAGGCTTCCGGATGCATCAGGCTGCCGGGCGGCCCGACCGGCCGGTGGGCGGGTCAGCGGCGCTTGTCGCCCCAGCGGTTCCAGTGGGTGACGGCTGCGGCGGGCTTGCGCGGCGCGACCCCGAACTGGCCCAGCGGGTAACCGACGGGCACGAGCGCGGCGACCTCGAAGCGCGGGCTGCCGTCGTCGCGGCCGGGCACGCCCAGCACCTCCAGCAGCTCCGCCGCGTGGATGCGCACGACGGTGGTGAGCGCGGTGCCCAGGCCCAGCGAACGGGCGGCCACGCAGAAGTTCTGCACGGCCGGGTACACGCTCGCATCGAGCCGGCCGATGTCCATCGGGCCCTCGCTATCGGCTGAACCCCACGGGATGATCGGCTGCAGGAACACCACCAGCACGGGCACCTCACCGAGGTGGTCGGCCAGGTGCCGGCTGGCATCGCGGGTGCGGCGCCACGCGGCGGCCTGCGCCTCGTCGGGAAAGGCGGAGGGCTCGGGCAGCGAGCGCTCGTAGCGGTGGTACGCCCGCTGGTACAGCGCACCAACCTGGGCGCGCACGGCCGGGTCGGTGACCACCACGTACTGCTGGGGCTGCACGTTGCCGCCGCTGGGTCCCTGCTGCGCGGCGCGCAGGCAGGTCTCGATGTCGGCGTCGGCCACCGGGCGGTCGCTGAAGCGACGCATCGCCCGCGTGGTCATGATCGTGTCGAGCGCGACGTTCTCCGGCTGGGTCATGGTGCTCACCTTCCCTGGTACTTCGGCAGGCGCTTCGCCTGCAGCGCGTCGATCGCCTCGACATGGTCGGCGGACAGGAAGCACGGGATCTCGAGCGCGCCGGACAGGTCGAAGCTGGTCAGCAGCGCCTGCTTGAGCTGCGCGTTCACCGCCTGCTTCGTGCCCTTCACTGCGAGCGGCGGTTGGGCGGCCAGCCGTTCGGCCCATGCGGCCGCCCGCTCGGCCACGGCCTCGGGCGCGCACACCTCACTCGCCACGCCCAGCCGCAGCGCCTCCGCGGCGCTGAGCGGGTCGCCGAGCAGCAGGTGGCGTTTCGCCGCCAGCGGGCCCAGCAGCAGCGGCCACACCGCGGCGCCACCGTCGCCGGCGACGAGGCCGACGTTGACGTGCGGGTCGACGATCACCGCCCGCTCGCTCATCACGATCACGTCGCAGAGCAGCGCGAGCGACGCGCCCAGCCCGGCAGCGGCACCGTTGAGCCCGCACACGATCGGCACCTCCACGTCGAGCAGATCCCAGATCATCTGCTTCGCGTCGCGGCGCAGTTCGTCGAGCGCGGCCATTGTGCGCAGCTGCGGGAACCAGCCGAAGTCGCCGCCCGCGCTGAACGCGCGACCCTCCCCCGTCAGCACGATCGCCCGGGTCTCGCGCTCGCGCTTGAGGATGCGGAACAGCTCGCCGAACTCGTGATGCAGCACCGCGTCGACCGCATTCATCGGCGAGGTCGGGTGGCGGACCGTGACCGTCAGGACGTCGCCATGGCGTTCGAGGTGGATGGCCTGCACGGCACGACCGTAGCCGCGCCTGCGGGCCATGCGACCCTTGGCGACGGGCCCGGCTCGGCGCATGTTCAGGGTGAGGACAGCAGCAGTGAAAGGGGGTTCAGCCATGATCGGGTTGAGCGCACTGCTCGTGATCGCCATCATCGGTGGCATCGCCATCGCCACCTCGCGTCATGGGACCCACCTTGCGCCGACCCACGGCGCAGGCGTGCTCACCCGTGGCGGCGTGCCCAGTCGCCATCACGCGACGAACCGGCCGGCACCAGCAAGTGTGGAGACACCGCTGCAGACCGCCCTGCGCCAGTGGATCGCTGCCGGGCTGATGACCCCCGAGCAGGCGAACGCGATCGAGCAGTACGAGAACTCGATGATCGCCGCGATGGCCCCGCCGGCGCCCAGTGAGCACGGGCGGCGCGTCCCGCTCGTCGCCGAAGCGCTCGGCTACCTCGGCGGCACCCTCGGCATCGTCGGGCTCACGCTGCTGGTCGCCCGCTACTGGCCCGATCTCGGGTTCGGCGGCCGCGCCGGGCTCAGCGGCGGTGCCTCACTGCTGCTGGCCGTCGGCGGCTACCTCGTTCGGGAGGAGGTCGATCCGTCGTTCACCCGGCTGCGCTGGTTCCTCTGGGTGCTGTCCAGCGCCGCCGGCGGGATGTTCGCCGCCGTGGTCGCTGTCGACGGCTTCGGGGCCGAGGCCGTCAGCACCATCGCCCTCGGCTGCGCTGCCCTCGTCACCATCCAGAATGCCGCGTTCTGGGCAGGCAGGTCGCGACCGGTGCAGCAGGCGTTGACCCTCCTGGCCGGCCTCGTGCTCGTGGGCACCGCGGTCGCCCAGTTCGCCGGCCCGGTCGCGGTCGGCTGGGCGCTGTGGGTCGTCGGCGGCGCGATGCTCACCGTCGGCCTCCTCCACCTCACCACTGCCACGCCACTGACCGTCGGGCTCGGTGGTGCAGGCGCGGTGGCCGGCTCCGTGTTCGTCGCCGGCAACCTCCAGGGCGCCGGGTTCGCCCTCAGCGTGCTGACCGCGCTCACCCTGCTGGGGCTGGCTTCGATGCGAGCGGACATCGGCTCGCGGCTCGATCGGCTGGTGCTACTGACCGTCGGAGCGGTCGGCACGTACGCGACGCTGCCCGGGACGATCGGCTACTTCGCCCAGGGCGCCGGCGTGCTCACCGGTGTGGTGGTCTGGCTTTTCGGTGCCGGCCTGCTGATCGCTGCCGCCGGCACGCTGCTGCGGTCGCCGATCGCCACGGAGGTACTCGGCGGCGCGGCGATGGTGGCGGGCGCGGCGATCACCGGCGCGCAGTCGCCGGCGTTCGCGTCGCTGTTCGGCATCGCCACGGCGATCGGGCTGATCGCGCTCGGCACCGTTCCCGGACGTGTCCTGCTGTCGTTGCTCGGATCGATCGGGCTGCTCGTCAACGTGCCCTGGGCGATCAGCTACTTCTTCCCCGGTGAAGGGCGGGTGCCGCTGCTGATCCTCGCCTCGGGCGCAGTGATCCTGCTGGTGGCCGTGTGGCTGGCGCGCCTCGGCGGACGGTTCCGCAGCGAGCTGCACCGCTGAGCGGTGACGCTCAGATCATCGTGGCATCGATGTCGATGCCGAAGTGCAGCTTGCCCAGCGTCTCGTACAGGCGCGGTGCGACCATGATGTGCTGCGTCACGACGTGGGCGTCGCGCAGGCAGCGCTGCAGCGGGCTGTGCTCGAAGATCGACGTGCCACCGCCGAGCGTGTACGCGGTGTCGGCCGCCTTCACGCACGCCTCCGCGGCGTTCGCGCCGGCGAGACGCATGCGGGCACGGGCGGCCACGTCGACGCGCCCGCCGGCCACCGCCGTCGCCCACGCCTGCGACACCTCGTCGAGCAGGAACGCGCGGGCGCTGCGCAGCGTGGCCTCCGCTCGCGCCAGCTCGTGCTGCGCGACGCCCGACTGGCTGATCGTGCGGCTGCTGAACTGGGGGCGCTTGGACGCGCCCAGCTCCACGATCGCGTCGAGCGCGTGGCGGCCGATGCCCAGCCCCGCCGCGGCGACCCCGACGGCGAGCAGCGTCATGTCGGGGAACGCGCCCAGCGGCGACGCAACCTGCGGGCCGGTGACCTGTGGCTGGGTGGCCAGCGTGTCGGGCACGAGCACGTCGTCGACGTGGAAGTCGGTGCTGCCCGTGCCGCGCAGGCCCGACGTGTGCCAGGTGTCGTCGAACACCACCTGCTCGGGGCGGAACCACATCGAACCGCTGAAGCCGTCGCCCTGCGCGCCACCGGTGATCCACTGGCAGTGCTGGGTGCCGCTGCCCCACATCCATGCACCGCTCACCCGGTAGCCCCCGTCCACCTTCGTCGCGGTGGCGTTGCGGGCGAACACTCCCCCGGTGAAGTTCGCCGGGTCACCCCAGATCTCGCGGGCTCGCGACGGCTCCACGTAGTGGCTGAGCAACGACGTGGTGGTGGCGATCATCGTGCACCAGCCGGCCGCGCCGTCGGCGGCGGCGATGCGCTCGATCACCTGCAGGATCGTGGGCGGATCCACCTCCGGGCCGCCATAGACGCCGGGCACGCACATCCGCTGCACGCCCTCGGCGCGCATCGCCTCCACCACCGGCATCGGCAGCCGGCGTTGCCGCTCACCCTCCACCGCCTGCGCGGCGGCCACCGCGGCCACGCGGTCGGCGGCGGCCAGCCAGTCGGTCACGAGGTGCGGCCGCCCAGGCGCTGCGCCTCCGCCCACGTGAGCCCCTTGGCGACGTCGATGTCGTGGGGCAGGCCGAGCACCCGCTCGCCGATGATGTTGCGCTGCACGGCGAACGTGCCACCACCGATGGTGAGCGCCTGGCTGAACATGAACCCGTCGTACCAACCCGGGTGCAGCAAACCGCCCTCGGGCTTCTCCGGCCCGAGACTCTTCGTGTCGGTACCGGGCACGAACGCGCCACCGTCGCCGCCGGCGAGCATGCCGTTGGCGCCGATGTAGTCGCGGGCGAGCGCCATCACGTGCTGGCCGTGCTCGTCGGCGAGCAGCTTGCGGATGCTGGCCTCCGGCCCCGGCTGCTGCCCCTTCAGCGCCGCGGTGAGCGTGCGCAGGCGGATCAGGTCGAGCAGCTGGTGCTCGATGTACACCGAGGCGATGCGCTGGCGCATGTGCGGGTCGGTGACCGGCCCCATCTCGCGGATGCTGTCGATCAGCTCCGTCGCCGTCGGGCCGTTGCCCCACAGCACACCGCCGGTGCTCAGCGACACGCGCTCGTTGCCGAGCGTCACCTTCGCCAGCCGCCAGCCGTCGTGCAGGTCGCCGACGAGGTTCTCGGCCGGGATGCGCACGTCGGTGAAGAACACCTCGTTGAACGTGTGCCCACCGGTCATCTCGGTGATCGGCCGGATCTCGATGCCCGGTGCGTCGGGCGGGCGGTCGGGGTAGGGGAGGGGCGTGGGG
>CAYZFZ010000110.1:0-10587 GCA_964477795.1 uncultured Bifidobacterium sp. | reverse complement strand
GCCGAGTTCGGCGAGCAGCCGGTCAGTGTCGTGGTGGATCCCGCCTCCGCCCAGCTGCTCGAGGGTGCCACCCTCGATTACAAGGACGGGCTCAACCAGGCCGGCTTCGCGATCACGAACCCGAACGCCTCGCGCAGCTGCGGCTGCGGCCAGTCGTTCAGCTGACACCTCAGCTGAACGGCCCGGCACGGCGCGGTGAGGCGCGTCAGCGGGCGAGCAGCAGGTCGATGCGCTCGGTGAGTTCCGTGGTGTCCCACACGGCGTCGAGGCGATCCACGATCACGCCGTCGGCGGTGCAGAAGTAGATGATCGGCTCGTACTGCGCGCCGAGCGCCTCGATGGCAGGCGACAGTGTGGTGGCCTCCGCATCCGCGTAGACGTCGGCGTGCACCATGACGATCTTGTCGCCAACCCGCTCGTGCTCGGCCATCAGGAACTGCAGGCCGGGGGTGCAGGTGCCGGTGGTGCAGTGGGCCGGCGTGCCCACCATGTAGCACACCGGCTTGCCGGACGCGAGCGCCTCGCGCAGCGTCACCTCGTGCAGTGAGCACGGGTCGGGGGTGAGCGAGCAGTACGGCTCGACGCCGCGGTGGTCGTCCTTGGTGGGCGTGTCGAACGGGGGCAGTGGCTTGCCGGTGAGCGGTGTCTTCACGTCGGCCGGATCGAACAGCTCGAACGTGGCGCCGTAGCCGTCGTCGCCCTGGAAGCGCATCGTGTGAATGGCCGCCGTCTGCAGGGTGGCACGCACCTCCCAGTAGGGGGTGGGGATGCCGGAGCCGCGCTTGATGCCGGTGATGTCGGTGATGCGGGTGCCGTTGAAGTCCTCGATCCAGCCGGTGAGCGTCTCCGGGCCGTTGTCGAGCATGCGCGTGTCGTCGGCCAGGGAGATGGCGAAACGGCTCTCCTCGCCGGGCACGAACAGCGGATGCCCGGGGAAGCGCTGGACGATCGCCCAGCCACCTGCCGGGGCCCCGGTGCCGTCCGTGGGAGCGGCGGTGCCAAGAGTGGTGGCGCTGCCGCTCTTCGAGTCTTCCCCACACGCAGCGAGGATGACGGCACTACCAGCGGCAGCAATGAGGTGTCGGCGGGAGAAAATCACGCACAGCACGGTACTGCGGTTGCACGCCGGTTTCACAGCGTGCCAACCTCCGACGAGCCTCGAGAACGAAGGAGCCGCGGCCGTGTCCCACACCCTCGCGAACGGGCCCCTGTGGGTGGCCGTCGCTGCTGTCGCCGGGGTCGCGGTCGGATGGTTCCTGCACCGTCTTCGTTCCGGTCGCGTCGCGTCGCGGGCGGCGGACGACCGGGCTGAACTGGCCCAGGCGCGCGAGCAGGCAACTCAGCTCGCCCAGGACTGCGAACGGTTGGAAGGCGTGCTCGCGGACTGCCGCCAGCAAGCGGAGAGCCATCGGATGGCGGTCGTGGGTGCGGTCGTGGCCAACGTCGTCGCCGAACGCGATGCCGTGGAGGAGTTGACCACCGAACGCGACCGGCTGGCGGGGCTGGTGGCGGGGTGCGAGGCCACGATCGGCGACCTGCGGGCGCGCTTGTGGAACCAGGACGCGAGAGTGGTGGAGTTGCAGCGCGCGCTGGCCGAACGCTCGCTCGCGACCGCCCCGCCTGCGCCGGACCTGGTGGTGGCGGCCGCGGTGCTCGGCGAGAAGGTGCGCAGCAACGACCTCACCGTGATCGAGGGGATCGGCCCCAAGATCGCCGACATGCTGCAGCGCGACGGCGGCATCCGCACCTGGTGGGAGCTGCACTGCACCGATGTCGCGGCGCTGCGCGCCCTGCTGGAGGCTGCCGGACCGCGCTTCCAGGTGCACGACCCCGACAGCTGGCCGCATCAGGCTGGGCTGCTCGCCAGCGGCGAGTGGCAGCAGTTCAAGACGTTGGTCGACGGCATGCGGAGTGGCAAGCTCGGGACGTGACCACCACGCTCGCCTTCACGCTCAACGGCGCGCCCGTCAGCGTTCCAGCCGATGGGTGCTCGCTGCTGGAGGCGTTGCGCGACCGGCTCGGCGTGCGCTCGCCGAAGGACGGGTGCTCGCCACAGGGGCAGTGTGGCTGTTGCACCGTGTGGGTCGATGGTCAGCCCCGCGTCGCCTGCGTGACGCCGCTGGCTCGTGTCGCGGGCCGTTCGGTCACCACTGTCGAAGGCCTGGCCGACGCCGGCGAGTGGGCCTCGCGGCTGTGCTCGGCGGGGGGCAGCCAGTGCGGCTTCTGCACGCCGGGCATCGTGATGCGGCTGGCCGCGCTGCCCGCCGCGGCGCGCACCGACGCGGCCGTGCGCCAAGCGCTGCTCGCCCACCTGTGCCGCTGCACCGGCTGGAACGGTGTCGTCGCCGCGGCGTGCGAGCCAACTCCGGCGGCGGGGGTCGAGCCCCGCGACCTCGCGCTCGCTGCTGCCCGTGCCGAGCTGGAGGGCGGGGCCGCGCAGCTCGTGTCACCCGCGGTCGCGCTGGGCCAGGGCGGCTTTGCTGCCGACAGCGCACCGGCCGACGCGCTCGTCGCCGTGCGCGCGGCCGGTGGCGAGTGGGTGGTGGCCGAGACGTTGCACGAGGCGCGCCGGCTGGCCGGCAAGGTGCAGGGACGGCGCACCACCGAGCCGCTGCAGTGGCCGATCGAGCTGCCCGAGGGCGAGTGGGTGCGCACCCTGCAGACGACATGGGTGGAGCCGGCCTACCTCGAGCCCGATGCCGCCTGGTGCCTGCCCGGTGGCGAACCCGTGGGTCCGCTCACGAACGGTGGTGCCTTCGGCGGTAAGACCGGCGCGCCGGCGCGCGAGGCGGAGGTCGCCGCCGTCGCCCGCAGCCTCGCCGCGCAGCACGGAAGGGCGGTGCTCGCCGCCTACAGCCGGGAGGATGTCGTGTGGCTCGGGCCGAAGCGCCCACCGCTCGCGGCCGGCATCCGGGCCGATGGCACGGGCATCGTGCGCGTCGCCCGCACGGAGGGCATCGCCGCCGCGATCGCCTCGGTGGCGCCCGAGCTCACCGTCGAGGAGGTCGCCGTTGCCGGCCCGCCCACGTCGGCCTCGCTGCGCGCTGCTGGATGGGCCGAAGTGCTGGTGCTGCGCGCCCCCGAGGACGGCTGGGTGACGGCACCGAACGGTGCACGGGCGCGAGCCGTCGTCGAGGACACCACGGTCCACGTGGAGGTGGAGTGCGGCGTCGCGCTCGACGAAGTGGTGCTGCGCAGCTACTGCACGGGCGCCGCGCACATGGCGCTGGGCTGGGTGCGCAGCGAGGCGATCGTGGTCGCGGATGGGGTGCCGTGCGACCTCACGATCCGCAGCTTCGGCGTGCTCCGCGCGGTGGACATGCCGGCCGTGCACGTGACGGTGGTGCCGTCCGCGGCCGAGCCCGTCAACGGGTCGGATGCGGTGTTCGCTGCGGTCGCGCTCGCCGCCTGGCGGCATGCCGGCTTCCCGGGGCGCTGGCCTACGATGCGGGCATGACCAAACCTCTCGGCCCCTACACCCCCACCGTCCGCGCCGGCGACTGGATCATCGTCAGCGGTCAGCTCGGCCTGAAGGACGGTGCACTCGTGGAGGGCGGCGTTGCCGCGCAGACCGCGCAGGCGGTCGAGAACCTCAAGGGGCAGCTGGCCTCGATGGGCGCCACGGTGGCCGACGTGGCCAAGACGCTGTGCTTCCTCACCGATATGGAGACGTTCGCGACGTTCAACGAGGCCTACGTCGCCGGTTTCGGCGACAGCCGCCCGGCGCGCAGCACGATCGGCGTCGCCGCCCTGCCCGCGGGCGGTGCGGTGGAGATCGAGGCCTGGGCTTTCAAGCCGCTGGCAGCCGCGGAGTAAGCTGCGCTCGTGCCTGGTGCAATCGCGATCGTCCTCGTCCTGCTGATCTTCCCCGTGATCGCGATCATGGGTTCGGTCACGATCGCCGGCCTGCTCGGCTTCCTGCTCAACCGCGATGGCGAGCAGCGCAACGCCGGCAGCGAGCTGCTCGACACCAACTACTGAGCTTCGGCCGCGGCCGCGCGGCGTTGCTGGCAGAC
Organism: uncultured Bifidobacterium sp.; assembly: GCA_964477795.1. Taxonomy (GTDB): domain Bacteria; phylum Actinomycetota; class Acidimicrobiia; order Acidimicrobiales; family Ilumatobacteraceae; genus UBA668. Next base: position 6,571 of record CAYZFZ010000110.1, on the reverse strand, counting down.
TGCTGGCCATGCATCAGCACGACGCCTCCACGCAGGTGCTCACGCAAGCCATCGTCCGCTACGCCGTCGATCGCGTGCGCATGGAAGCTCCCCTCGATGGGCCGCGCTCGCTGGCCGAGCTGAAGGCGATGGCGGGCCGCACGATCACCGAGCAGGGGCTCGGCGGACTGGAAGCGCTGCGTGTGTTCGGCGATGTGCTCGCGCCGTCGTGCATCTCGGTCGACCATCCGCGCTTCTTGTCGTTCGTGCCCGCCGCGCCCACGGAGGCGAGCATCCTGTTCGACCTCGTCGTCGGCGCGTCCAGCATCTACGCCGGCTCGTGGATGGAGGGCGGCGGCGCGGTGTTCGCCGAGAACGAAGCGCTGCGCTACATCGCGGATCTGGCCGGCATGCCCGCGCAGGCCGGCGGTGTGTTCGTCAGCGGTGGTACCGCCGGCAACCTCAGCGCGCTGATCGCCGCCCGCTACCGGTGGCGCCAGCGTGGCGGCGGCCGCTTCGACCGCACCCGCGGCCTGATCATCTCCTCCAAGGGCGCGCACAGCAGCATTGCCCAGGCGTGCCGCGCGATGGACACCGACGAGGTGTCGGTGACCTCCGACGCGGAGGGCCGGCTGCACGTGGAGAACCTGCGTGAGGCCATTGCCGCGCTGTCGGCGGAGGATCGTGAGCGGGTGTTCGCGATCGTCGCCACCAGCGGCACCACGAATGCGGGCGTGATCGACGATCTCGACGCGGCGGCCGACGTCGCACACGAGCTGGGCGTCTGGTTCCACGTCGACGGTGCGTACGGCGGTGCCGGCTTGGCGGCGCCCAGCGTGCGTTCCCGCTATCACGGCATCGAGCGCGCCGACAGCTTCATCGTCGATCCGCACAAGTGGCTGTTCGCACCGTTCGACTGCTGCGCGCTGCTCTACGCCGACCCGTCCGTCGCGAAGGCGGCGCACACGCAGCACGCGGAGTACCTCGACGTGCTGCACGCCGACGACCATCACGACGACGGCGGCTGGAACCCCAGCGACTACGCGCACCACCTCAGCCGCCGCGCCCGTGGGTTGCCGTTCTGGTTCAGCCTTGCCACCTATGGCACGGCCGCGTACCGCGACGCGATCGAGACCACCCTCACCGTCACCCGTGAGGCCGCGGAGCTGGTCCGTGCCGCCGAGCACCTCGAGCTGATCATGGAGCCCGAGCTCAGCGTCGTCCTCTTCCGCCGCACCGGTTGGGGCCCCGACGACTACCAGGCGTGGAGCGACGCCATGCTCGCCGCCGGCACCGCGTTCGTCGTGCCCACGGCCTGGGCGGGCGAGACCGTGCTGCGCATCTGCGTGGTGAACCCGCGCACGTCCGTGGCCGACGTGCAACTGATCGTCGATTCGCTCGCCTGAACGGAGGCGCCATGGCCGACCTGCTGATCCACAACGCGCTCACCGTCGCGACCGTCGATGCGCAGCGGCGCGAGCTGGCCGGTGGTTGGGTCGCCATCACCGGCAATCTCATCGAGGCGGTGGGTGCCAGCACCGACCCGGCGCCGGCTGCCACACGCACCGTCGATGCCTCCGACTGCCTGGTGACCCCCGGGCTGGTCAACGCGCACCACCACATCTTCCAGAACCTCACCCGGGCCAACCCGCGAATGACCGACAAGCCGCTGTTCGGCTGGTTGCAGTCGCTGTACCCGCTGTGGCGGGCCATCGACGAGGAGGCCGTCTACGCAAGCGCGTTCGTGGGCCTCGCCGAGCTGGCGCTCAGCGGCTGCACCACGAGCACGGACCATCTGTACCTGCACCCACGCGGCGCCGGCGACCTGCTGGGCGCGGAGATCGCCGCCGCCCGCGAGCTGGGCGTGCGCTTCCACCCCACCCGCGGGTCGATGAGCCTCAGCAAGAAGGACGGTGGCCTGCCGCCCGACGACGTGGTGGGCGACGACGACGAGATCCTGGCCGCCAGCGAGGAGGCCGTCGCCCGCCACCACGATCGCTCGCACGGGGCGATGGTGCGCATCGCACTCGCGCCGTGCAGCCCGTTCAGCGTCACCGAGCAGCTGATGGTGCGCAGCGCCGAGCTGGCCGAGCGGCTCGACGTGCGCCTGCACACCCACTTCGCGGAGAACGCGGAGGACGACGCGTTCTCGCTTTCCACCTTCGGCTGCCGGCCGATGGAGTACCTCGAGCGCACCGGCTGGTGCACGGATCGCACCTGGGTCGCGCACTGCGTGATGCCCGACGACGGCGAGCAGCAGCGGCTGGGCGCCGCCGGCATCGGTGTTGCGCACTGCCCCAGCAGCAACCTCATCCTGTCGTCCGGGATCGCCCCCATCGTCGCCATGCGCGCTGCCGGGGTGAAGGTGGGGCTCGGCGTCGACGGGTCCTCGTCGGCCGACAGCGCGTCGGTGTGGATGGAGGCCCGTCAGGCGATGCTGCTGGCGAAGCTGCGCGACGGCGCCCACGCGGGCACCGCCCGGATGGCGCTGGAGATGGCGACGCTCGGTGGCGCCGGCTGCCTCGGGCGCGAGGGCGAGATCGGTGTGCTCGCTCCAGGTGCCGTGGCCGATGTGGCGGTGTGGAAGCTCACCGGGCCGTCGTTCGCCGGCGCATTGGCCGATCCGGTGGAGGCCTGGCTACGGTGCGGGCCCGTGAGCGCGTGGCACACCATCGTCGACGGTCGCTTCGTCGTGTGCGACGGGCAGGTCGTGCACCCCGATCTCGGGCACGTGCTGCACGCTCACGCCCGCCACGCCGCGCGCATCCAGCAGTTGCCCGCGTGATCGAGGCGTTCTTCGTCGCCTTCGGCACGGTGTTCCTGGCAGAGCTGCCGGACAAGACGATGGTCGCCTCGCTCGTGCTCACCACGCGCTTCCGCAAGCCGTTCGCCGTCTGGGTCGGCGTGTCGAGCGCGTTCGTGCTGCACGTGGTGCTGGCGGTCACCGTCGGCTCCCTGCTGCGCAGGTTGCCCACCACACCGGTGCGCCTGGCGGTTGCACTGCTGTTCCTCGTCGGCGGCTACATCCTGTTGCGCGGCGACGGCGAGGAGGACGAGGAGGTGGTGACCGGGCCGACCGACGTGTCGTTCCTGAAGGTCGCGCTCACCGCCGCCAGCGTCGTCGGCCTCGCCGAGTTCGGCGACCTCACCCAGCTGGCGACGGCCGGAATCGCAGCCCGCTACTCGGCGCCGATCGCCGTCGCCCTGGGGGCGTGGTGCGCGCTCGTCACCGTGGCCGCGCTGGCCGTGACGGTGGGGTCGTGGATCGTGCAGCACGTGCCCCTCAAGATCGTGCAGCGCGTTGCCGGCGTCGTGTTCATCCTGTTCGGCCTCGCCTCGATCCTGTCCGTCGTCGTCTGACACGGCTCGCGGCGCGGGTACCGTGCACGCATGAACGACAAGCCGGACACACCCGACCAGTACCTCGTCGGCGTGTCGCTGCCCGACGCGCTGCGCGCCCAGGAGTTCCTCACCGCGGCCACCGGGCTGGCGGTGAAGGGGTCGCTGAAGCTGCGCGACGCCGTGATCGTCAGCAAGGACGCGAACGGCAACTCCGCGGTGCGCGAGACGATCGATCCGCAGCCCGGCCGCTCGGCGCTGTCGGGTGCCGTGTGGAGCGGCCTGCTCGGCCTGATGTTCGGTGGGCCGGTCGGCTGGTTGGTGGGCGGCGCCGTCGGTGCCGGCATCGGCGCGGGCGCGGCGAAGATCATCGACATCGGCGTGCCCGACGAGTGGGTGCAGTGGTTCCGCGAGTCGGTGCAGCCCAGCACCACCACCGTCGTGCTGCTGCTGGAGAACCTCGACGTGGGCGCGCTGGCCACCGAACTGCAGCGCTTCCCGTTCGCCCGCCTGGTGCACACCACGCTGCCGGAGTACTCGCTGCAACGGTTGGAGGCCGCCCTCGGGCAGGCCGACACCCCCGCCGCGCCCGGCGACGAGCCGTCGGTCACACCACTCACCGACTGACCAGCTGACGCGCGGCGGCCTGCCGCCTCCCGGCGAGCACCCCCACCTACCATGGCCGTGTGACCACCTTCGACCGGCGAACGTTCCTCGCGCTCGGAGCGCTGCTCGTCACCGGCTGCACGGCCACCAGCTCCGGTGCGGACGGCGACGACGGCCCCGCGGGCACGGCGCCGATCGGCACGCTCGGGGCGCTCGGTTCCGCCCCGTCGGCGATCACGTCGGTGGCGATGGTGGGCGACTCGATCACCGAGGGCAGCGTGGACGCGATCACCTCCACGCTGGTGGGCGCCGGTGTCGAGGACGTGCGCATCGAGGGCAAGCACAGCCGGCGCATCGAGGTGGGCAACGGCAAGGGCGACGCACCGGTGAGCGGCATCATCACCGTCTACGACCTGCTCGCCGAGGGCGTCGACCCGTCGGCCTGGGTGATCGAGCTGGGCACCAACGACATCGGCAGCTACGACGGCGCGGAGGAGTACGGCGCGCTCATCGACAAGATCACGGTGATGCTGCCCGGCAAGCCGCTGGTGTGGGTGAACACCTATCGCAAGCAGTACCTCGACGACACGCTCGTGTTCAACATGGTGCTGGAGGAGCGGATGACCACCCGTGGCAACGCGGTCGTCGCCGACTGGTTCTCGGTGGCCTCCGCGCCGGATCAGACGGTGCTGCGCAGCGACAACCTGCACCCCAACGAGAACGGGCAGCGGGCGCTGAGCCTGCTGGTCCTGCAGGCGCTGCAGCAGCTCTGATCGAGAGTTTCGGAGTCTCTCGCTCGCTGCGCTCGCTCCGTTGGTGCATCGGTCAGCGGGGGCGGCGTGTGCGTTTGGTGTCGCTGATGACGTCGTCGAGCGAGTCGTAGTGGGCGGCGCTGCCGGGGAGCGTGGGTCGGCCGGTGGCGCGCATCCCGTCGAGGATCAGGCCCAGGTAGCGCTGCCGGCGTTCCGGCGTGGTGTCGAGGGCGCCGAGCATCGTGAACACGGCGACGCTGTCCTCCGCGCGTAGCTCGTCGCGGATGGCACCGGCGCGCCGGGCGCGATCGAACAGCTCAGTGACCGCAGCGGCGAGTTCGGGCCAGACGCGGATCTTGTCGGCGACGCGGCCGCGCCCGGCGAGCGCTTCGTAGAGGCCGCGGTTCGCCGCCTGGCGGGTGACGCTCGTCTGGAAGTACCAGACCAGTGCGTCCCACGGATCGTCGATGGCGAGGGCGGCGCGCGCCTCGTCGGCGACCTCCTGGGTGGCCTCGCCGAGCAGTTCGGCGGCCAGCTCGTACTTGTCGGCGAAGTGCCGGTAGGCGGTTCCGACACCGAGCCCGGCGCGAGCGGCGATCTCGTCGAGGGTGGCGTCGAGCCCGCGTTCGGCGAACACCTGGCGCGCCGCACCGATCAGCCGGGCCCGGTTGCGGACCGAGTCCTTGCGCGGTGCCCGCGCCGTGCCCGCGGTGCTTGCCGTGCTTGCCGCCCGCTCGTTCACGCGACGCCGTGCGCGACGAGGCTGCGGCCGCAGGCGACGACCGCCTCCCGGGCCGGGCGGGGCTGCCAACCGAGGATCCGCTGGGCCTTGGCGGTGGTGTGCCGGTTGCGCCGTCCCAGGCCGGGCAGCACGCCGGCCAGCTCGGGCTTGCGCCGCGCCGACAGCCTGACGACGAAGTCGGGCACGGTCCTGGTCGGGACCTTCGCTGCCGCCGGGCCGAGCTCGGCGCGCAACATCGCTGCCATGTCGGCCATGGTGACGAGCTGCCCGGTGGCCAGGAACCGCTCGCCGGCCGCGGCCGGTGTGGTGAGCGCGAGGACGTGGGCGGCGGCGACGTCGCGGACGTCGACCACCTCCAGGCCGATGCGCGGCAGGCGCGGCACCTCGCCGCGCAGCATCCTGCCGATCACCTGCACGGAGCCGAGCTGGTCGGCCCCGAGCACCGGCCCGAACACCGCTCCCGGCAGGATCGTGGTCAGCAGCGAGCGGTTGCCGAGCTCGTCGACGAGCTCCCACGCGGCTCGCTCGGCCAGCGTCTTCGAGCGCCGGTAACCGTCGACCTGCGGCGCATCCGGATCCGTCCACACGGTTTCGTCGCTCACCGAGTCCTCACGGTACGACGCGGGGCTCGCCGTGTTCGCCGCCGACGTCAGCACCACCCGTTCGACTCCGGCCGCGGCTGCGGCGCGCAGCACCCGCTGGGCGCCACCGCGAGCGGCGGCGAGCATCGACTCGGCCGTCGCGCTGCCGAGCGGTGACGCCGGGTGGATCACGTAGCGGCAGCCCGCGACCGCCGCGTCCCACCCGTCGTTGGTGGTCAGGTCGGCGGCGACGAACGCGAGGCGCTCGCCCGCATCGACCGCTTCGGCCAACCCGGCGCGCACCGCGTCGGCGCGCGCGAGGTCGCGCACGGTGGCGCGCACCGCGAAGCCGTGCTCGATCAGCTCGGCAATGCACCAGCGGGCGATGAACCCCGTCCCACCCGTCACCAGTACCGTGTCCATTCCTACCCCCACCCTGATCCGGAGGCGTTCGCTCCGTCTTTGTGGCAGCGTAGTACCAAACGGAGCTAACTCCTCCGTATCAGTGAACGACGTGACGCGGGTGCTGGCGAGGGCTCAGCTGCCCCAGCGGCTCTGGCCGAAGCGGTAGC
>CAYZFZ010000109.1:0-10752 GCA_964477795.1 uncultured Bifidobacterium sp. | reverse complement strand
GAGGATGTTGTCGCCGCCGCGGATCGGGTCGTGGCACACGAACACGGGCTTGAGCATGCAGTCGCTGTGCTCACCCGTGGCCTGGTTGGTGGACGAGCCGTCGAAGCCCCAGATCGGGGGCTCCTTGCCGTCGGCGAGGATCTTGGTCTTCGAACGGAGCAGCGGCGTCGGCTCGGTGCCGTCGATCCAGATGTATTCAGCTTGGTAAGCCACGGTGATCCTTTGCGGAGGGTGTTGGGAAGGGGCGTCGACATGCTGCCGAATTGCAGTTTCAGCGCCGTTGCCCAAGTGTGAACGCTGTGTGAAGTCGTCCGGCAGAGGCTCAGGACCCGCCGGGCGTGGCAGGCCGCGCCCGCCACCACGCCACGGTCGCTGGCGCACCCTCCGCGAGCGGGGTGGCGCGCAGCCCGAACGTCTGCTCGGTGAGCGTGCTGTCCGTGACCCAGGGCTCTGCGAACTGGTACCAGGTCTCCTTCAGCTCCGCCATCGTCGGCGAGAACACGCCCAGCAACGACAGCGCGGCACGGGGCACGGTGCCGACCTTGGCGGTGGTGCCGGCTGCGGCTGCGAAGGCCTGGACGACTTCCCGCTGGGTGGTGGCCGGTGCATTGGGAACCTGCCACGGCCGGCCCCAGGCCCGCTCGTCGGTGGCGATCGTGACGAGCGTCTCGACGACATCGGGCATGTAGCTGACGCTGTGCGGCACGTCGAGCGCACCGAGCAGGCTGACCTTCTTGCCCGCGATCACGCGCGGCACCACTCGCTCGCCCATGGCCGCGCCCAGCACCTGCGGGCCGTAGAAGTCGCTGGCGCGGGCGAGCGTGGCCCGCAGCCGCCCCGCCTCGTGGGCGGCGAGGATCTCGCGCGCCATCGTGGCGCGCATCGCACCCTTCGTGCCGCGAGCGTTCATCGCGTCGCCCTCGCGCATCGGCATCGGGCTGCCCGGACCGAACGCGTACAGGTTGTCCGTCATCACCAGCACGGCGCCGGTCGTTTCGGCGGCCTCCATCAGCGCGCGGTGCACCGGCGGCCAGGCGGTGGCCCACTGGTGGTACGGCGGGTTCACGCAGTTGTAGATGGCGGCCGCGCCGGCGGCGACCGCGATCAGCGCCTGGCTGTCGGCGGCATCGGCCTTCACCTTCGTGATCAGCGCGTGGTCGGGGCCGGAGCCGCTGCGGGTGACGACGGTGACGGCCTGCCCGCGAGCGGCGAGGAGCGACGCGACGCCAGAGCCGACGGGGCCGGCGCCGATGACGACGTGATGGTTCATGATGGGTTCCTTTGTGTGAGCGGCGTTCACGTCTGTGAGCACTGCTCTCACATTTGCGGACGCGAGCCAGAAAAGCAAGAGCACTGCTCTCGCTTCTTCGTGACGTTCGCTACACTCGCCCTCATGGCCGGCATCCGTGAGACCGCACGCGCAGAGCACATGGCAGCGATCCAACGTCTCGCCCGCGTCCAGGTCGAGCAGCACGGTGCGGCCGATCTGTCGCTGCGTGCGATCGCCCGCGAGATGGGCATGGTGAGCTCCGCCGTCTACCGCTATGTCGCCAGCCGCGACGAGCTGTTGACGATGCTGATCATCGAGTCGTACGAACACCTCGGCGATGCGCTCGAGCGGGCCGACGCTCGTATGCGGCGCAACGACTTCCGCGGGCGCTTTCGCGCGGAGGCGGCAGCACTGCGCGCATGGGCGATCGAACATCCGTCGGAGTGGGCGCTGCTGTTCGGCACTCCCGTGCCGGGCTACGCCGCGCCACAGGACACCATCGGCCCGGCCTCGCGTTACACCGCGGTGCTGATGCGACTGCTGGTGGACATGGAGGCCGCCGGCCACACCTCGACGGGCCACGTGCCGGCGCCGCTCCGCCGCGACTACGCGAGGCTGCGCGCATCGTTCCCGATGCCGCGCAGCGATGCACTGCTGCAGTGCGGGATGAGCTCGTGGGCCGCGATGATGGGGGCGATCTCGCTCGAGCTGTTCGGCCACCTGCACAACGTGATCGCCACCCCTGGTGCCTTGTTCGACGCCATCGTCGAGCAGTGCGGCGACCAGTTGCTCGCCGGCCTGCCGGGAACCGCGCAGCGCCGGCGGCCGTCGAAGGCCGTATGAACCGCCGCACGTTCCTCGCCGCGCTGCTCGCCACGCCAGCCCTCGCCGCCGCGCTCGCGGCCTGCGGCGACGACTCCGAGGAGTCGACCAGCTACTCCTTCCCGGAGGTCGCAGACGCCGTCGTGCTGCGCATCGGCTACGAGGGCGGCTTCGTCGCCCCCGGTACGAACTTCGTCAACCTGCCCACCCTGCTGGTCAGCGGCGACGGCCGCGTCTTCACCCCGGGCGCCACCACCCTCGAGTACCCAGGGGCGTTGCTGCCGGCGATCAACGAGCGCAGCATCACGAAGGAGGGCATCGACCGCCTCGTGCGGCTGGCCGACGATGCAGGGCTGCTGGGCTCGGCCCCCGACTACTCGCTGCCGGAGGGCGACATGATCGCCGACGCCTCCGACACCGTCGTCACGATCACGGTCAACGGCAGCACCTACGAGCACCGGGCCAACGCGCTCGGCCTCGAGCATCCCGACGGCTTCGGCAGCACACCGGCACGCGACAACCTGCAGCAGTTCGTCACCCTCGTCACCGACGTTGCCAAAGTCGCCGGCGCCGAGAACGTGGGCGACGACCACACCTTTGCCCCCGATCAGTACCGGCTGCAGGCGATGGCCGTCGATCCGGCTCAGTGGACCGACCCGTCGCCGACCGTGGTCGACTGGCCAGCCGGCACGGGCGTGGTGCTCGCCGACTCCGCGCAGTGCGCCACGTTGCCGGCGGGGAAGGGCGACTCCCTGTTCGCGGATGCGACGCAGCTGACCTTCTTCCAAGAGGGCGATGTCGTCTACCAGCTCTCCGTGGTGGCGGCGCTCCCCGGCGACGCGCTCTGCTGACCCGGCCCGGCTGAGGCGGCGGTGCTGCTCAGGCGCCGAGTTGGGCGCGGCCCTCTGCCTCGATCCGCGTGACCTCCATCGCGAGCATGCGGGCGGTCAGCTTGGGGTCCAGGCCGGCCAGGTCTTCCAGCGCACCGAGGTAGCCGATCGTGTAGGCCTCGGAGATGATCGCACCGACCGCCGTCGCGATGCGGGCGAATGCCTGCTGCAGCTTCACCGCTTCGGCTTCGCCGAGTGCGATGCGCGCCACGACGACGACATGGTCGCTGACGATCTGCAGCATCGACAGCATCATCGGGTTCGTGACGCCGCGCTTGATGTGCACGATGCCGACGAACGCCATCCAGCGGAAGTACTCCATGTCGAGTGGTGCGCCCACCGTGCGCTGCCACCACAACCGCAATGTCTCCTCGCGGCCCTCTCGCTCACCGTCGACGAACACACCTGCGGTGGGCGGGTAGGCGTACAACGTGTCGTAGAAGAGGGCGACGATCTCGGTCTCCATGGAGAGCAACCACGCCCTGTTGCTGGCCAGCGTCTCGTGGTCCTGCGGGCGCGGCAGCGCGGCCGGAACGAGTGCGGCGAGGATGCCATCCACCATCTGGTGCAGGTCGACCTGCCGCGCCATGTCAGAGCACCTGCGCCATGGAGGTGGCCGCCCGCTTCGCATCGAGGAAGATGAGGCCCAGCTTCGCCTGGGTGGAGGCCAGCACCGTCAGCACGGCGTCGTTGCCGGCCTGCAGCATGAGCACGTAGCCGTTGTCGCCCTTCACCAGCACCTGATCCAGCGTTCCGCGGTTCAGCTCACGCGCCACGCGGGCGCCCAACGACAGCAGGGCCGCACTCATCGCGCCCATGCGATCCTGATCGAGGCCGGCGGGCAGCAACGACGCCATCATCAGGCCGTCGATGGAGATCACCGCAGACGCTTGGATGTCCGCCGACGTGGAGTTCAGCTGCGACAGGATGTTGATCAGCGTGTCTTCTCGCATTGCCGGTCCTTTCGTTGGGGTGGACGGGTGGTTGCCGGTCAGTCGGCGGCGCCGTAGCGAACCGTGAGCGACCAGACGAGATCCACCAGTGCGGGGTGGTTGAGGGCGGGGAGGCCGCCGAGGGCGAGGACGAAGCGATGGTCACCGACGAACAGCGGCCAGAACCCGACACGGCTGTTGCCGGCCATGTCGACCAGCGCCCAGGCGCCGGTGCCGGTGCCCGATGCGTCGGCGAGGTAGGCGGAGTGACGTTCGTGCATGGATGCGATGTCGGCGCTGACCGCCGCCAGGAAGTCGCTGGCCGAGGCGTCGAAGCCCTGGCTGGCGATGCAGAACCCCTGGGCGTCGGCGAGCAGGCCGTGGCCGGTGCTGGACAGCGAGAGCAGGGCGTGGGCGGCGATCGGCTCCAAGGAACCGGCGGGCGGGCCCTGTGGCGTCCGGAAGCCCTCCAGCCAGCCGCACTCCTGGGCGTTGTAGACGACGGCCAGCGTGGCCTGCGGGGTGCGTTGCTGGGTCCAGCGGCCGAGATCCTCGACGGTGGGGCGGCGCGAGGAGGGGTTGCTCATCAGCACCAGCAGCAGCCGCCGCTCGGCGGTCATCTCCGGGCTGCCGACTGCGTAGTAGGCGCCGGCGGGTGTCGGCTGCAGGTAGAGCCCGGTGCCGGCGAGCTCCAGCTCGGGGGCGGCGAAGTGGGCGACGTCGTTGCTCATCGGGAACCTCCGGACGGAGCGGGGAACGGGCTCGTGCGGCGCACGATGTCGGTGATCCCGGTGACGCCGCTGCTGAGCATCGACCCGGGGCAGTGCGGAAGGCTGGAGCTGGGTGCCAAGCCGGTCGCGAGGTACGGCGTCAGCTGGGCAACGCGATCCGGACCGATCTGGCGGCGGCACCCGTCGAGCAGGCGGGTGCGCAGCCCGACGCCTGACGGCCCGAACGCGAAGAACGCGTCGACGAGTGCGGCGAAGATCTGACCGGGCTCGTTCTCGACGACGTGGTGGTTGACGCGGGCCACGTGCAGGCGAGCGTCCGTCGGATCGCCGGCGACTCGGCGGGCGAGCTGGCCGGCGAGGTCGTCGTCGGAGGGCAGGGCGGTGAAGTGGATGTGTCCCGTGCCCGGCACGGAGAGGTGTTCGGTGCGCCACTGCTCGCGCTCCTCGACGATGCGATCCGCGTCGGAGAAGGTCGCACCGGCACAGCGCACGATGTCGCGCGATCCGGTCGTCGTCGCCATGTCGTCACCTACCCGTCGAAGTCACGTGGCGTGGTTGCCACTCAGTGGGATCATCGGCCGGGAGGAGGGTGGGAGTTAGGGCACAAAGTCACGAAGAGTCACCATTCCGCCACTGAGCGTTGACAGATCCGGACGATCTGCTCGCCTTTGGACGGGGGCAGATCAGCCCGTCGACGAACCCGTCGTGTCGGTCGGGAGGTCGAGTTCCGTGCCCGTGGAGAGGGACCTGCGGATCTGCTGCATCAGCGCTCTGACCTGGTCGAAGTCCGGCGCGCTCGGCTCGACGAGCGGTGGCGCCAGGCCGATGGACTCGAAGTGCTGGTCGCCGCTCTGCAGCGTCGCCAGCAGGGTCCGGGCCTCTTCCACCGTCATCGACGTGCGCACATTGTCCTTCACCGCCTCGGCCAGCTCACCGAAGCGCAGCAGCAGGTCGTCGAGGCCGATCTCGTCCGCGATCGTCTGCAGAAGGATCCGCTGGCGCTCCATCCGCTGGTAGTCGCTGTCGCCCAGCCGGGAACGCACATAACCGAGCGCTTTCGTGCCGTCCATGTAGGTCTCGCCGGGCCCGATCGTCGGTGTCAGCCGGTAGTTGGAGCAGCGCAGCTTGCTGGGCATGGGCAGCTCCTTGTCGAGGTCGATGGTGATGCCGCCGATGGCGTCGACCACCTTCACGAAGCCGCAGGAGTTGATCAGCGCGTAGTCGTCCAGCGTGATGCCGAGCGAGTAGCTGAGCCCTTCCATCAGCGCCTGCACACCTGGCTCGGCGACGCCCTTGGAGTAGGCCTGCGACAGCTCTTCGGAGTTCTCCACGGTGATGTAGAGCGAGTTGACGAGGCCGCCCTCGTCGTCCTCGAACCCGTCGGGGTACTCCTCCGCGAGCACGCTGCCCGGTGGGAAGCGGAGATGGGTGAGGTTGCGCGGCACCGAGACGAGCGCGGCGCGGCCGGTGGCCTCGTGGACGAGCGCGATGATCATCGTGTCGGTGCGCAGGCCGATGCGGTCCTCGCCCTCGTCGCTGCCCATCAGCAGCACCGTGTGGAACTCCCCGGCGAGCGGGTCGACGTCGTCGCCGACGGACACTGCACCGGCATCCGCCGAGCCCTGGAACACCTCCGACACCACCGAGCGTGCCTCCTCCATGCGCATCACGGCGACGGCGGTGGGCACAGCCAGCGCGGCGACCACGACACTGCCCACGACACGCATGTGGCGCTTCGCCGACGGGTCGCGCACTCGATCTGCGGTCAGCCAGACGGCGACGGCGCGGCTGGTGATCGCGGCGATCGCCACCAGCACCAGGCCGCGCAGCACGTTCGTGCGGGTGAGCAGCCCGACGAGGTCGGCGCGATGCTGGAACAGCAGGATCAGCGCGAAGGCGGGAGCGATGACACCGGCGACGAACAGCAGCGCGCCGGCCACCGGCCAGCGCCGCCAGATGGCGAGGCCGGGCAGGGCGACGACGCCGAGCAGCCCAGGCGCGCCACCGGCGGCCGTGTCGGCCGGCTGCGCACGTACCTCGGGGTCGGCAGCGGGGTCCTGCCGGTCGTCGTCGGTCATCGGGGGAGAAAGGCTAGTGGCCGCCCATCGCCGGCTGCCGTCGGCAGATGTGGCGCTCAACACAGGGCAGCGTGCGCCGATGACCTACCATCTGCCCCGACGCGGGCGTGTCGTTCTCTGGAGGTTGTTCGTGCGCCGACTGCTCGTGGTTGCTCTCACCGCACTCTGTGCCCTGCCGGTTGCCGGATCGCCGGTGGATGCGGCGCCGCTCGGTGTCTCGCCGGCGACCGTCGCGCCGCAGGCGACGGTCATCGCCGGGTTCACCGACTCGCTGGTCACCAACGGGGTGTCCACGCCAACTGCGCTCACCCAACTCCCCGACGGGCGGGTGCTCGTGCTGCAGAAGGGCGGTGCCGTGCGCGTGCTGCAGAACGGCGCGCTCCTGGGCGGCAGCGCCCTCAGCCTCACCGTCTGCAGCCAGAGCGAGCGCGGGTTGCTCGGCGTGGCCGCCGATCCCGAGTTCGGCGCCAACGGTGTGCTGTTCCTCTACTACACCCGGCCCAGCGCCGGCGCCGCCGGTGGGTGCGTGAACCGGGTCAGCCGCTTCCTGATGAGCGGCAACACGATCGACCCGGCGACCGAGCAGGTGTTGCTGGACAACATCCCTTCGCCCGCCGGCAACCACAACGGTGGCGACCTCGAGGTCGGCAACGACGGATTCCTCTACGTGTCGGTGGGCGACGGCGGCAGTGATCCGCGTGGTCGTAGCGGCGCGAACAAGGCGGCGCAGGACCTCAGCCTGCTCAACGGCAAGATCCTGCGCATCGACCGCAACAGCGGCGCGGCCGCCGCGGGGAACCCGTTCAGCGGGGCCGGCACCGAGGCGTGCGCCACACGCGGCGGGACCGCGGCGACGCCGACGACGACCTGCCAGGAGATCTTCGCCTACGGGTTGCGCAACCCGTGGCGCTTCGCGTTCGACCAGAACACCGGCGCGACCCGCTTCTTCATCAACGACGTCGGCCAGAACACCCGTGAGGAGGTCGACCTCGGCATCAACGGCGCGAACTACGGGTGGCCGGAGCGTGAGGGGCAGTGCGCCCAGGGGCAGAACCCGCTGTGCCCGCCGCCGGACGCGAGCCTCGGCTACACCCAGCCGCTCACCGACTACCCGCACAGCCCGACGGGTGAGTACATCACGGGTGGCGCGTTCATCCCGAACGGTGCGTGGGGCGGTGGCTACGACGGCGGCTACCTGTTCTCCGACGGCAACCCGGGGAAGATCTTCTTCCGCAACGCGGCCGGCACCGTGAACTACAACTCGCCGTTCGTGTCGGGCGTCGGTGGCATCTCCGACATCGGCTTCGTGATGGAGCCGTCCGGCTGGGCGCTCTACACCGTGAACGCGAGCACCAGCGAGGTGCGCAAGGTGGTGTACGACACCACCGCGGCGACGCCTCCTGGCTCCCTCGCGTACAACGCCGTCGCCACCGCCCTGCGGCCGTTCGACAGCCGCAATGCAGGCGCGGCGAGTGGGCCGTTGCGCGGCGGCTCCAGCCGGCTGGTCAACCTGGTCGCCGGCCAGGGCGCGCACCGTGCCGCGCTCGTCAACATCACGATGGTCGCCACCTCCGACGGGTTCGTCGTCGCCTGGCAGCCGCGCACCACCCGCCCGCCGTCGTCCAACGTGAACGGCCAGCGTGGCGTCGCGGTCGCCAACTCGTCGGTGGTGCCCATCGACGCCGACGGCAATGTGCTCGTCTACACGTCGGTGACTGCCGACGTGATCATCGACGTCGTCGGCTTCTTCGACGTCGCACCCGGCGGGGTTGCCACGGCCGGTCGCTTCACTCCACTGACACCGGGCCGCGCCGCCGACACCCGGTCGCCCTCAGGTGCAGGCAACACGTACACGACGGCTGCGAGCGGTGCCGACACCGTGGTCTCCGTGCCGATCGCGGGTCGCTTCGGGGTCACCACCAACGTGTCGGCGGTGGCGCTGATCGTGACGGCCATCGGGCTCGACTCCGACGTGGGCGGGTTCGTCGTGGTCTACCCGCACGGAGGCTCCGTGCCGCCGTCGTCGAACGTGAACACGGGCGGGCTCACCGACACCCGGGCGAACCTGGTGATCGTCCCCATGGATGCCAACGGCGTCGTCGATGTGCGCCTCACCCGGATGTCGAACGTGATCGTCGACGTGGTGGGTACGTTCACGAACGGGACTGCGCCGTCCTCGGCGACCGGTACGTACAACCTGCTCGCGCCCACCCGTGTCGCGGACACCCGCTCGTCGCTCGCGTTCGGGCGTCTCGTGGCCGGTGGCACCGGGTCCGTGAACCCGGCGGCGGTGCCCGACAACGCGCTGGGCGTCACGCAGAACATCATCATGGTCGAGGCCGACGGGTGGGGTTTCGTCACCGCCTTCCCCACCGGCCTGGGCAGCGTGCCCGTGGTCAGCAACGGCAACGTGGTCGCCACCGGGCAGACGCGCAGCGCCATGTCGCTGACCGTGCTGGGCGGCGGTTCGTCGTCGTACTACACGTCGATCGGTACGAACCTCGTCGTCGACGTCACCGGCTACTTCAGCGGTTAGGTCGCGCGCGGCCGGCGGGCCGGGAGTGTCCGACTCCGCGGCGCGGGCACACTTGAACGAGGTCACCTCTTTCCCAGTGCCCACCACCTGGATTGCCGGGTTTGTGCCACCACACAAAGGTTGTGTCGGTTGGCGGTCTCAAGCGGCGGTTGCAACGAGCTCGTTGAGTGTGTGCTCACACAAACCCTGACGGGTTGCGCCGGCGCCGTGCCGGCCGTCTGACACCCGTGCACGAGGCCCGCGCTGGCCAAGTGGCGACTGGTTAGCCTTCACGGCGTGACACGGCTGCGCATCGCCCTCGCCCAGATCAACCCGACGGTCGGCGACCTGGAGGGCAACGTCGCCAGGATCTGCGCGGCGTACGACGAGGCCGAGGCCGCGGGCTGCGACATCGTCGCCTTTCCCGAGCTGGCGATCACCGGCTACCCGCCGGAAGACCTCGTGCTCAAGCCCGGGTTCGTCGCCGACAACCTGGTGGCGCTCGGCAAGGTGGCCGCCCGCACTCGCCGATGCGCGGCCGTGGTGGGCTATGTCGCCGCCGATCGCGACATCTACAACGCCGCCGCGATGTGCGTGGGCGGCGAGATCGTCGGCACGTACCGCAAGCGGCTGCTGCCCAACTACGCCGTGTTCGACGAGGCCCGCTACTTCACGCCCGGCCACGCCAGCGACCCGTACGAGCTGTACGAGATCGGCGGCGTCAAGGTGGGCATCAGCATCTGCGAGGACGTGTGGAGCCCCACGGGCCCGCTCGCCGAGCAGGCCGCCGGCGGCGCCGAGCTGAACATCAACATCAACGGCTCGCCGTTCCACGCCGGCAAGTCGCACGACCGCGAGCGCATGCTGGCCACCCGCGCCGCCGACGCCAGCTGCGCACTCGCCTACGTGAACCAGGTGTGCGGCCAGGACGAGCTGGTGTTCGACGGCGGCAGCATGGTGTTCGACGCGGCCGGCCAGCTCGTCGCCCGCGCGGCGTTGTTCGTGGAGGAGCTGCTGATCACCGACATCGTGATCGAGCCCGTGTACCGCAAGCGCCTGCTCGATCCCCGTGGCCGCGAGACCGACGAGCAGATGCCGGTGGTGCTGATCAGCGAGCAGCCGGTGGCCCGGCCCGAGTCGCTGCCGGCCCGCATGCAGCCGCTGCCCGAAGCCGATGCGGAGCTGTACGACGCGCTCGTGCTGGGTACTCGCGACTATGTGCGCAAGAACGGCTTCACCGATGTGGTGGTCGCGCTGTCCGGCGGCATCGACAGCACCATCGTCGCCTGCGTCGCGGTCGACGCGCTCGGCGCGGATCATGTGCACGGCGTCTCGATGCCGTCGCGCTACAGCAGCGACCACTCGCGCACGGATGCCGCCGACCTGGCGGAGAAGCTGGGCATCGACTTCTTCACGGTGCCGATCGAGCCTGCGTTCGCCGCCTACCTCGACATGACCGCGGAGGCCTTCGCCGGGAAACCGGCGGATCTCACCGAGGAGAACCTGCAGAGCCG
>CAYZFZ010000108.1:0-10815 GCA_964477795.1 uncultured Bifidobacterium sp. | reverse complement strand
GCAATCAGGTGTTGCTCGCCTCCTACGGCGTCGACGGTCCGGTCGCCGGACCAGAAACCTGGCGGCTCGTGCCCTCGACCACCGAAGGCCGAGGATGCGCCATCCGGGCCGGGGAGCACGGCCACCCCGTACGGGTCCCGATCACCACCGGCGGAACCGAACCCGACCCCTACCTCGGCGGCCACCGCCCCACCCGGGCAGCCGTCGAACGATGGGAGTGGCGACCCGTGTTCGAGACCGCCCAACTCGCCCGCCGGCCAGCGCCCGGCGCGCTCAGCGCGATCGAGCTTCCCGAGCACCTTCGCGGGCCAGGCGGGCAGAGCGATCTCGCTGCTGCAGTCCGGAAGGTCGCCGGTGCAACCATCCGCGGACCGCTCCCTCGCACGAACGACCCGACGCGACTCCTGAACGACGCCGCCATGCGACTCCGGCGATCGCACAAGCGGCCCGCCCTCGACGAGACCCTCGCCGGCCAAGCCGCGTGGCTCGTGCTCGATCGGGTCGGCCACGCACCAACCGAAACTGCGCCGAGGTTCGACCCGGCGGCACTGGACTCACGAGAGCGATGGGAGCGACTCCAGGACGTGCTCGAACCGGCACGCAAGCTCACCGCAGGGCTCGGGGTGACCGTCGGCGTCGACCTCACCGCATCGCCGCTGCCGCGCATGGAGATCGTCGACGACCGAGTCGTTCCAGCCGGGCGCCGCCACCGTCTCCCGGCCGCGTCGCTCGAACAACTCCCCATCGGTAGATGGCTCACCGTCGGCCCCTACACCGCTGCCGAATGGTCAGCCCGCGGCGAACACGCATCGGGCAGCGGAGCGTTCCTTCGCCTCAACAAGAGCGCCTACCTCGCTGCTGTCGAGACCGGCGATGGCGCGACCTGGCGCCTCGAGGACATCGCCGGCAGGACCGGCAACGGTCTCCTCGTCACCGGAAGCGCCCGCACCCTCAACGACGCCCGTGCCGAAGCCGTCGCTGCTGTCCGCGACCGGTACCCCGCGCTGACCGCACCGACCGTCGACACCGGCCCCTCCCCCGCAGGTGCCGTCGAAGGATGGGAACAGATGCCACGAGCCGGACGCCCTGTCGCAGCCGAGCTGTGGCACCTCACGAACGACATCACCCTGTACGTGCTGCCCGCACCCGGCGGCCGCTGGCAACCCGCACTCCAGACACCGTCCACCGACGGCATCGAGCTCC
This sequence comes from uncultured Bifidobacterium sp., assembly GCA_964477795.1. GTDB lineage: Bacteria > Actinomycetota > Acidimicrobiia > Acidimicrobiales > Ilumatobacteraceae > UBA668. The sequence goes on along the minus strand of CAYZFZ010000108.1, from coordinate 9,612 downwards.
TCCCGCTCCAACCCACCCAGCAAGACGCACGCGACCAAGCCGAGCTCGCCGGACGCCGCGTCGCACGCATGGCGATGATCGCCGACCCTGCCACCTCCGACCGCAGCCTCGCGGCCTTCGCCGATGACGGCCTCTACAACCGGGCCGACCTCGCTCATCTCATCAGCGGTCGCCTCACCGACACCGACACCGCGCGCATCATCAACGCCGATCCTGCCGAACTCGTCGAGCTCCTCGGTGCCGCGGGGTTCAGCCCCGCCACGACCGTTGCCGTCCTCGCCGCCGACGGCGTCGACGCCGCAACCGCGGCAGCGCTTCTCCCTGCGGCCGGCGTCCCCATCCCTGACGGGATCCGCGTGCTGCACGAACGCTGGGACCTCCCGAACACGCTTGCGGCAGAACTTCTCGACGCCACCGCCACGGAGATGCGTACCGCCGGCTGCACGGCAACCGAGATCATGGCCGTCCGACCACGAGACGTCCTCCGCACCCTCCCCGACGATCCTCATCTGTGGGAACTCGCCGCTGGATCGATGGCCACGGCAGGTCATCCCACCACCTCCATCGTCGACCACCTCGTTGCCCACGCGCCCACGCCGGACGCGTTCACGACCGGGCTCCTCACAGTCGTCGAGCCCGACGAAGCGCTCGCCATCGCCGCCAGTCGCCGCGCGCACCCCGACCAGCTCGCGGCCGCCTCGGAAGCGGCCGGCCTTTCGCCCGCCGACACTGCCGCCGGACTTGCGACAAGGGTCAATGACCACACCGTCCTCGACGTCCTCAACATCCGCTGCGACGGTGACACCGAGACCGTCGCAGCGACGGCCAGCGGCGCCGGGATCGATCCCTCGACCGTTGAGTCGTGGCTCCATCCCCCAGCGCCAGGCAACGTCACGCCCATCAGGTCCGCCGTCGACCTCGACGCCGCAGCGCTGCTCGACCGGCTCCCTCCGGCCGGCGTCACCTCCGTCGACGACCCGATCCGCAGCCTCGACGCGCTCATGCTCAACATCGACTCAGCGGGACTGGAGCCAGCGCAATGAGCAACCTCTTCACCTCCGACTCGGACACGAACGGATCAGAGCCCCTCGACGAGGGCGGCACCTGGCTCCTCGACCTCGTCTCCGCAGTCGACCACCTCCGACGTGGCTACCGCCCCGGCTTCACCGTCTGGGATGCTCTCTCCGAGGCGCTCGACTGGGCCACCATCGATGTGGACGGCGACGGCGAACGCGTGCCGTTGCTGACGGACGTCAGGGATGATCCCTCGCACGACGAGATTCACGGCGCGGTTCGTACTTGGGTGTTGGCAATGGGTGCGAGATACAACTCCGGCTACCAGTGGCCCCACCCGACAGCGCGGCGGGCGTTCCCTCCAACGCAGGTGAACCGCGTGGAGTGACGACGCTCAGGAGCGTCGTCACTAGGGGCGGACCCCGTTCGGACGGGCGTCCGTCGCTGCACCTCTCGTCAAGATGTGGCAGATGTCGTCCGGTCGGCAGTCGGCCGGGTTCAAAGTGGCGCTACGACCCACCAGTTTGGCGAGTTCCTTCTCCAGCGCAGCCAGTTTGCGTTGCCGCTCGCGGACCTCGGCGAGCTTGTCGGCGAGGAGCGCTTCGACGTGACTGCACGGGGTGGTGCCGTCGTTGCGGAGCTCGATCACGCTCCGAATCTCTGCCAGGGTGAGTCCGGCGGCTTGTGCTGTGCGGATGAAGTGGAGCTGGTTGAGAGCGGTGTCGTCGTAGGTGCGATAGCCGTTGGCCGAACGCGCCGGTGGTGCCAACAGGCCTCGCTTCTCGTAGTACCGGACAGTCTCGGGCGGGATCTCCGCCGCTGCCGCCAGGTCTCCGATGCGCATGGAGCAACACTAACCCTTGACCTTGAAGTATGGATCAGAGTTTACGTTGAGTCCGAGAGACGAGTTCGTCCCGACGACGAAGGACCCAAGTGACCGAGACAGACACATCACCCACAACCCAGACAGCGCCTGGCCGCGGCTCGCTCGTTCCAGTCGCCGCCGGGGCCGCCGCGCTCGGTGTGTGCTGTGGTCTGCCGCTGCTCGGTTCGCTGGGAGTTGCGGGCATGATCGCCGGACTCGGCCTCGGGAGTTGGATCGCCGTCGCGGTCGCCTCGTTCGTCGCGGTCATCGGTGTGCTCCGCTGGCGCGGCCAGCGGAGCTGCGATTCACGTCCCGGCATGGCAGCAGCAGATCCGGTGCGCCCAGCCGCCGTAGGCGGCACGGCGCCCCACCGGGAGACGGCGCGATGAGTTCGTGTTGCAGCATCTCCACCGGCCCCGCTGGGCCTTGTCCCTCGTGCGGCGAGATCGGACCGATCGTCGGGATGGCACCGGTTCGCCCTCATCGGCCCGACGCAGCGGATGGCGCGTGGCAGCACTGCGCGACGCCAGGCTGCGCTGTCGTGTACTACCTCGATACCGCCACCGTCGATGCCGACGCGGTCATCGCCCAGGTCGGCCACAAAGCGACTGATCGACCGACGCCAGTGTGCTTCTGCTTTGGGCACACCGCCGACGACCTCATCGCCGACGCTGCCGCGCACGACGGTGTCAGCACGATCAAAGCCGAGGTCAAGCAGGCCGTCGCCGACGGGCACTGTGCCTGCGAGCACCTCAACCCGTCGACCAAGTGCTGCCTGGCCGACATTCATCGCACCCTGAAAGCCGCCACCACGGCAACCGCGACGGGGAAGGTCGGCACATCATGAGCGCGACGGACCCGTACGACCTGATCGTGATCGGCGCAGGTATGGGAGGCGCTGCCGCAGCCGAGAAATGCGCCCGAGCCGGATGGCGAGTCGCGATCGTCGACGACCTCCCCTACGGCGGCACTTGCGCACTGCGCGGGTGCGACCCGAAGAAGATCCTGCGGCGCGGCGCCGAGATCATCGACGCCGCGAACCTTCTCACCGGCAAGGGCATCGACCTGGCCGGGCTGCGCATCGACTGGCCAGCGCTCAGCGCCCACATGCACGGCTTCACCGACCCGGTGCCCACCAACATGGAAACCAACCTGGGACGCCACGGCGTCGACACGCTGCACGGCACCGCGCTATTCACCGGCCCGGACCGGCTCGACATCGAAGGCACGACCTACCAGTTTCGCCACACCCTGATCGCCACCGGCGCCCGACCACGCCCGCTCGACTTCCCCGGCGCCGATCACCTCATCGACTCCACCGCGTTCTTGTACCTCGAACAACTCCCCCCGCGAATCCTGTTCGTCGGAGGCGGGTTCATCTCCTTTGAGTTCGCCCACATCGCAGCCCGCGCCGGCACCAAAACCGTCATCGTCGACCACGGACCCCGCCCACTGCGCGGCTTCGACCCCGACCTCGTCGAGCTACTCGTCACCCGAAGCCACTCCGCTGGCATCGACTTCCACCGCAACACCGAGATCATCGCCGTCCACCCCACCAGCGACGGCTACGAAGTCACCCTCGACGACCACGGACGACAGACCACCATCACCACCGACCTCGTCGTCCACGGCGCCGGCCGCGAACCCGAACTCACCCGTCTCGACCTCGACACCGCTGACATCGCCCACGGCCCGCACGGCGTCCACGTCGCCGAGCACCTCCAGAGCAGCACCAACCCTCGCGTCTACGCTGCCGGTGACGCCGCGGACACACCCGGTGCACCGCTCACTCCGGTCGCCGTGTTCGAAGGCAAGGTCGCCGCTTCCAACATGCTCAAAGCCGCCACCATCACCCCCGACTACACCGGCATCGCGACTGCCGTGTTCACCATCCCCGAACTCACCCGTGTCGGCCTGCTCGAGACCGACGCCCGCGATGCCGGCATCGATCTCGACGTCCGCTACACCGACACCAGCGGCTGGTACTCCAACTACCGCATCGGCGAGACGACCGCGGCGGCCAAGATCCTCATCGACCGCAACACCGACACCATCGTCGGCGCCCACATGCTCGGACCCGAATACGGCGAACTCATCAACATCTGTGCGCTCGCGATCAAACTCGGCCTCACCACCCGACAACTCAAATCGATGACCGCCGCCTACCCCACCGTAGGCAGCGACCTCGGCTCCATGCTGTGACAGAAACGGCTCGCTCGGGGTGGCACCCGCCCTTGGCCGTGAGCACAAGCTCGCGAGTGCGGTCTCTGCCCACCACGGCCATGGCCGCATGCTGAAGCTCCTTCGCTCTTCCGGTGAGTTTCGCCGCCTGTTCCTCGCACATACGGTGTCACGGGCCGGTGACGCCTTTAACACGGTTGCCCTCGTGGTGCTCGTGTTCGAACTCACCGGCTCGGGTCGAGGTGTGGCGGGCGCGGTCATGTTCGAGGTGCTGCCGGTGCTGCTGCTCGGCCCTGTTGCCGGGCTCGCCGCCGACCGTGTACCTCGTCGCACGCTCATGGTGGGTGCCGATCTGTTCCGCGCCGCAGTGGCGCTTGCGCTCGTCGCCTCGGCGAGCTCGGTCGCCATGGCGTACGCGGTCGCGTTCGGACTGTCCGCGGGTGCAGTGGTGTTCAACCCGGCGGCGACGTCACTGCTCCCCGAGGTCGTCGGTGACGACGATGTGGTCGACGCGAACAGCACCATGTGGACTGCAGCAGTCACCGTCCAGATCGCCCTGGCTCCTGTCGCTGGGTTCGTCATCGCCGCTTTCGGCGTCGAGATCGCCTTCCTGGTCAACGCCGCCACCTTTATCGTCTCAGCGCTCCTGCTCTTGGGGCTACGCGCCGGGCGCGCTGCGGCGGAAACGACCGAACGCCGGTGGAGCGGAGTTCTCGCTGGGGTGCGCACCGTGAGGGCAAGTCCGCTCCTGACTCGACTGGCGATCGTTCAGGTCCTTGCGTCAATGGCCGTTGGCGCCACCAGCGGCCTCCTCGTCGTGCTCGCCGATCGGTGGCTCGGCGTCGGACCTGGCGGTTTCGGCATCCTGCTCGCTGCAATCGGTGTCGGCGCGGCCGCAGGCCCACTGCTGCTGCGCCGCTTCATCGGCGCCGGGGACAAGCGCTGGCTGTTCGGTCCGTTCGCGGTTCGTGGCGGCGTCGATCTCACCCTCGCCGCGGTCGCCAACCCGGTCGTCGCCGGCGGCGCCCTGGCCGTATACGGCATGTCGACCAGCACCGGCATGGTCGCCTACCAGACCACGCTGCAGACGCTCGTGCCTGCCGAGACTCGTGGCCGAGCATTCGCCTTCTACGACGTGCTCTGGAACGCGGCCCGCCTGCTCTCGCTCGCCCTCGGCGGCGTCCTCGTGGACATCATCGACGTCCGATTCGTCTACGTGATTTCTGCAGGCCTCCTACTCGCGGCGGCGACCGTCGGGCTGACGACGAATCTCGAACCGACAGCGGTGAAGACGTCAGGAATAGAGTCCGACCGGCGCGATGCCACGGCAAGAGCAATGCGACGGCAACGCCATCGCGACTCATGAATCGGTTGCGGCCTACGAAGGCGACGATCGCTCTTGCCGGCTCCGGGCAGCGGCTGTGCCCAGGGTGTCCAACAGCCCCTGTCGGCTCGCCCGGCGCACAGGTGTGGTACGCCGATCTGTCGCACGTTCAGCTCGTCAGGTCATTCAGAAGGAGTTGTTGCGGGTCGCTCAGAAGCGAGGCGGCGCCGAGTGCCGCCGTGACGTGTGACGCTTCTACGGCGTGCGGCCAGTGCTGCAGGATCCAGTGCTGGCACTCGCGATGTGCCGAATCCAGTTCCGTCAGGAGACTGTCGAGCTGCTCGAAGGGCAGCGGGGCCATGGACTGCATCCTCTGGATGAGGCCACGAACGTCTGCCGGTGCCGTCGCAAGGATTGCGTCGAGTTCGCCTCGGCGCTGCTGCAACTCGTCGGGCGTTCGCGCTCGCACCGTTGGCCTGAGCCCGGGGTCGGTGATGTCGTCGAGCCAGGCACGAGCGTGAGCAACGGTGTCCGAAACCGCCGTCCACAAGGTCTCGTCGCCCATCTCGTGGGCGGGGCCGGCTGGCTCGATGGGGTCGACGATGCCCGCACGGAGTCTGTGCGCGGCCACCTCTTGCACCGTGTCCTCCCAGACCTGCGTCGCCGCCGGGTTGTCGACCGGCCTTATTCCGAGCAGTGCAACCAGCCAGGCAGGCTCCGCAGCGAGGAGCGACGCAGCGGCGCGGTTGACTGCGAGCGATGCTGCCGCCGTGTACACGTGGGCATCGTTGGGCTGCACCCCCGCAGCCGAGAGGTGCGCGTGCCATCTGCCGAGGCGGTCCCCGATGTCCGCTGCGGTGCGCTCGACGGTGGCCGCCGCACTGTCGCTGAGTTGGCGTGGCTGCGGGTGTGACGGGTCGACGATGGTGATGTCGCCCCAGTTGAACGTCCGGACGGCCGTTGTGCCTTTCGCCGAAACGAACTCAACCTGGGCAGTGCCGACGCTGTCGTCGAGCGAAGTGATGGTGCCGATGTTGCGCCTGTCCCAAGCCTTCACCCGGTGGCCGACGGCGACGTGCCGAGCGGTGTGATCCAGGCGAGCGAGCCTCTGGTGGGCGTGAGCGGGATCGCCTCCGATTAAGTGGGTGGCTCGTGCTTCGATTGCGCGTGCGTAGGCGGCCCACCTCTCCAGAGACGACAGGTCGAGCGTGGTGGCCTTGTGATGGATCTCGGGCGCGTGTGGGTCCCGGGTGGTGGCGAGTGTCTTGCGGCGGGAGGCGTTGAGCCGGTCGTGAAGGAGGTCGTCGATCGGGTCGGGTTCTTCGACCAGCAGTCGCAGGGGGCTGTCGTGTCGGCCGATGTCACGATCGAGGCTGTCGAGTTCGGGCTGGGTGAGGATCAGCCAGTTCGACTGGCGGCCGCGTGACATCACGAGGTAGCCGGCTTCGCGGTAGAGCCCGTCGAGACCGACCGCGATCGCGAGGTCCCAGGTGCCGCCCTGGGCTCGGTGGGCGGTGGTGGCGTAGGCGTAGTCGATGCCGCCCGCTGTGAGGTAGCCGTTGTCGATCCGGACGAGCGTGTCGTCGTGGTCGAGGCGTACGAAGAGTCCGGTGTCGTCGATCGCCGTAAGGGTTCCGGTCTGTCCGTTGAGCACTGCGGTGTCGTCGCCGTCGATGGTCCGCGCTCGGTAGTCGTTGATGCGCATGACGAGTCGCTCCCCCACGGCGAGCCCGTCAGCACCAGCGGTGAGGACGCCAGCGCTGAGTAGGCGATCGCGTACCGCGTGGTTGAGAGCGGCCACGACGTCGTTGGTTCCGGCGAGGAGCACCGGCACCAACCCGGCTTGGTGGGCGTCGAGCCACCGGTCGACTGCGGTGGCGATCATGCCGGCGCGGTCGTCGGCGACGACGATGCGGTCGTTATCGCGGTACGCGCTGACGGCGGCGGCGACGTGCCCATCGCGGAGTTCGGCGAGGGCGTCGCGTTCCCATTCATTGAGTTGGCGACGGTTGGCGGTGAGTTCGGCGATCGTGACGTCGGTGTCGGTCGCGAGTGCTGCGAAGCCTCCCCCTGCGGTGATTTCGGGGAGCTGGTGGTGGTCGCCTACGAGCACCACACGTCCGCCTGCGGCGATCACTGGGCGGGTGACCCGCTCGAGCTCGCGGATGCCGGCCATAGCGGCTTCGTCGACGACGAGCACGGTGCATTCGCTGGGAAGGTCCAGTCCTCGGTCCCATGCGCCCAGTTGACGGTGAATGGTGGCCGATGGGATGTGGGCGTCGGTTGCGAGTTCGTGGGCGGCTCGGGCGGACGGGGCGACGCCGACCACGTGTTGGCCAGCGCCCTCGAACACTCGGCGAACGGCGTCGAGCGTGAAGGTCTTGCCGGTGCCCGCGGGGCCGACGAGCACGGTGACCGCGTCAGGCGAGGTCGTGATGGTTCGGACGGCGAGGTCTTGGTCAGCGCCCAGCATCGGGCCGTCGCCAATCACGTGGTCGACCATCGCTTCGTCGACCGGGGTGCGGCTGTTGCGGGTGTCGTGGACGGCGGCGAGGAACCGTTGCTCGATGTCAAGCATGCCGGTGGTCGTCCATCGGGGCGTGTTGTCGTCGGCAATCGGGACGATCTGTGGCGAGGCGAGCACGCGGGCGACAATCCGGTCGACAGTGGCGACCGACGCCCCGTCACCGATCCGGGCAGCGACCGCTTCGACCAACTGCGGGCGGGTGAAGGTGGTGTCGTGGTCGGTGAGGGTCCTGCCGAGGTCCTCGATCCAGTCCTCGGCGGTGACGGTGTGGTCGACGGCGGCGCCGCTGATCGGGTCACTGACCACGAGGCGCCAGATCTCGTCGTAGGGGATGGTCCGCCCGTCGGTGGCCGACAACAGCGCTTCTGCCTGCGCTGGTCCCCAACCGGCCTCGACCGCGGCAGCTTTCCATGCGGCGTCGAACCGTTCGCCCTCCACCTCGGGCTTCCCGCGTCGAGTCGCCAGCACTGCAGCTTGGCGGCCCGCGGGATTGTTCGGGGTCCCGGTGGCCTCCAGCCAGGCGTCGATCTCGGCGGCCCGCTTCGAGAACACCTCGCAGAGGGGTTGCGGGACGCCGGCTACCTCGGGGACGTGGCGGCCGGGACGCCATTGCAGGCCCAGGCGATCGGTCAGTTCGTCGCGGAGCGCTGTCTGGAACAGCTCGCCTGCGGCGCGGACCGATCGGTAGAGCTCGGGATGGACGAAGGCGCCCCAGCGGCCATCAGGGCCTTCGACAAGGTTCGCGACCAGCGTGTGCCAGTGGAGCAGCGGGTCGCCGGCGCGGCTGGTGCGATGCCGGAACACGGCGGCCACGACACCACGCCCGGGAAGGACGCGGACCTTGGCGGCCTCGGCGGCAGCCGGATCGCGGGCGGCGAGATCGTTCAGGTAGGCGGCGTCACCGGACCCGCGGCGCACATGAATCGCTTCCCGCTCCAACCACGCGACCGCCTGACGGACGGCGGCCTCACCTGCTTCGATGATCTGCCCTTGGACCCGAGGATCGTCCGAAACTGCGTAGAGCACCGATACCGACTTCGGGGCCTTGAACGTGAGGTCGAACCCGGGCACCCGACGCGGATGCGTGCGCAGCGTCTCGCCGTTCGGGGTCAGCCCACCAGTGCCCGGCGCGATGCCAGCGAGCACCGCTCGAAGGTCGTCCGCCGACACCGGACCGTCGAGGCCGAGGCGTTCCGCGCCGACACCGATCCAGAGACCGTCGGCTTCACCGCGGCCGGTGTAGTAGTCGTCCAGACTCTGGGCGACACCGGCGAGCGTGTAGGCCTCCTGCCCGACCCGCAACTTGGCGATACTCAACATGGACGGCAGCGTGCGCTCACACACTCCCGGGCACGCTCCCGAGGTCACTCCCAAACTCCCGAAAACCGTGCACAACGCCCCGGTGATCATCTGTGAGTCCGACCTGGGTTCACTCCCGCTCGCCTGGGCGGGTTTGCAGTGGCGGTGGCGAGTACGGATCGCTCGTCTACGGGCGTCGGTGGTGGCGGTGTCGTCCTTCGCGGCCGGTCCGGTCGCATGACGTCGTCGCTCTCGGCGGTTCGGTTGGCAGCGGGGGGAGGAATCGTTCGAGCGCGAGGAGGCGTTGCGCGTCGTTCCACGCGTCGGTTGGGGTCGGGTACGGGCCCTGGATCGTGGCCCAGCGGTCGGGCTCGTAGGAGTCCATGATTCCGAACCACCGCA
>CAYZFZ010000107.1:0-10897 GCA_964477795.1 uncultured Bifidobacterium sp. | reverse complement strand
CGCGTGGAGAGCATGCGCGTGATCACCGACGAGCTGCCGAACGGCGAGTTCACCACCGAGGCCACCGTCAAGGTGTGGGTGGGCGAGGGCGACACTGCCGAGCGCTTCGTTCACACGTCGGAGGGCAACGGCCCCGTCAACGCGATCGACAAGGCGCTGCGCACCTCGCTGCGCGCCAACTTCCCGCAGCTCGACAAGGTGCACCTCACCGACTACAAGGTGCGCATCCTCGACGGTGCGACGGCCACCGGCGCCGTGACGCGGGTGCTGATCGACTTCACCGACGGCAACCGCAGCTGGACTACGATCGGCGTCAGCGGCAACATCATCGAGGCCTCGTGGCGGGCGCTCGAGGACGGCCTCGTGTACGGCCTGCTGCACGCCGCCGAGCGCTGAGCGCTTCGGGCTTCGGGCGACGGGGCGTGCGCGGGTTGCAAGCGCTATAACTGGGAGCGCTATGGCTGCTCCCCGGTTCTCGCCCACCCCAGTCGTCGACACGACTCGCACCTACGGCTCGCCCGACGTCGTGCCCGACGCCTGGTGCCCCGACCGGCCCGGCGAGGTGGTGGGGTTCCAGCCCACCGGCAACGGGCTCGGCTACCAGGGCCCGGATCAGGGCTTCGCGCTCAAGATCGCCCGTGGCTTCGCCGATCGCCTGCAGCTGCAGCCCGGCGAGCACGCCTCCGACGCGATCGGGGGCTGCCTCGGCATCGCCCTGCGGCGGGCGTCGATGTTCAGCCGTGCGCCAGTCGTGCACGACCTCACCATCGCGTTCACGATCTGGGGCTTCCTCGACGCGAACCCGCCGGCCGAACTGGTGGAAGCCCGTCGCGGCCTCTTCGCCGGACTCGGCCACGGGCACCACTACACGGAGGGCAGGGCGCTGGCCGACATGGCGCCGGAGGCCACGTTGCGAATGAATCCGCAGCAGGTCGCGGCCGCGTACCCGGCGGGCTGGCGCTCGCTGGTCGGGCTGTGACGCGATGAGCCAGCCGATGACGCTCACCGACGAGCAGCGCGAGTTCCGCGCCGTCGTCCGCCAGTTCGCCGAGGCGAAGATCGCGCCGTTGGCCGCCGAGATCGACCGCAGCGCGGAGTACTCGTGGGCCACGTTCGAAGCACTGAAGAGCATGGAGCTCACCGCGCTCAGCTACCCGGTCGAGCACGGCGGCAGCGGTGCCTCGCTCGTGGATCAGGCCATTGTCGCCGAAGAGCTCGCCCGCGCCTGCGTGTCCACCAGCCTGCAGTTCCTGATCTCCAAGCTGGGCATGCTGCCCGTGTTGAACTTCGGCTCGCACGAGCTGAAGTCGACGTATGTGCCGCGCATCTGCAGCGGCGAGAGCCAGTGCAGCTACGGCCTCAGCGAGCCGGATGCGGGCAGCGATGTCGCCTCGATGACGACGAAGGCTGTGGCCGACGGCGACAGCTGGATCATCAGCGGCACGAAGTGCTGGATCACCAACGCAGGCATCAGCGACCTGTACACGATCTTCGCCCGTACCTCGCCCGACCGGCACAAGGGCATCACCGCGTTCCTGGTGGAGGCCGAGTGGGGCGTGCAGGTCGACAAGCTGGAGCACAAGCTGGGCATCAAGGGGTCGCCCACCGGTGTGATCCGCCTCGACGAGGTGCGCGTGCCGGACGCGAACCGCATCGGCGAGGTCGGTGAGGGTTTCGCCGCGGCGATGCACACGCTCGACCGCAGCCGCCCCACCATCGGCGCGCAGGCGGTGGGCGTCGCCCAGGGGGCGCTCGACTACGCGGTGGGCTACATGAAGGAGCGCCGCACGTTCGGCCGCCCGCTGGCCGACAACCAGGGCTTGCAGTGGATGGCCGCCGACTGCGCGATGAAGATCGAGGCGGCGCGCAACCTCGTCTACCGGGCGTGCGCGATCGCCGACGAAGGCGACCCGCACGGCGAGCTCGGCATGGCGGGCGCGATGGCCAAGTGCTTCGCCAGCGACACCGCGATGCAGGTCACCACGGATGCCGTGCAGTTCCTCGGCGGCTACGGCTACACCGACGAGTTCCCCGTCGAGCGGATGATGCGCGACGCGAAGATCACCCAGATCTACGAGGGCACCAACCAGATCCAGCGCATGGTGATCGCCAAGAAGCTGTTCGGCTGACCGGCGGTCAGCGAATGGTGTGCCTCGACGAGCGAACAGCGCACGCCATCGGGGTACTGCGGCCTGAGGGTCATGGAGGACGCTGATGACCGGTGAACCGATCGAGCCGTACATTCGCAGCGAAGTGCCGCCCGACGATGCCGTTGTCGTCGTACGCGGCGGTCCAGTTGCACCCGAGAAGGTCGTCGAGCACGCGCAACGTCAGGCGCGTGAGTACACGTACCGCGACGTGCCGATGTATTCGGTCAGCGTCAGTCTCACGGTCTCAGGCTGGGACCTCAGCGCCCTGCTGGCAGGGCCGCTGGCGTCGCGGTCGACGTTTGTTGTCTCGACCGCCGGTGCGGTCCGGGCGGCCGGGTTCGAATTGCTTGCCACGTACGAGGTCCCGCACTACGACCTGCTGCTGGCGACTGGCGAGTATCGTGAGGCCGAGGCTCTGCTAGGCCTGTTCGGTTCTCCGGCGCCGAATCCGTACAAGCATCGAGGGAAGTGAGCGTCATGCGAGTTCCGATCGAAGTCGACATTCCATGCGACCCCACCCAGATCGATCAGACGGGGATGCCTTGGACGTTCCTCGACGAGGCGGCGCACCCGGAACGGATCGTGGAGGGGGCGATCATCGTCACTGGCGACGCCGAGGATCCCGTGTTCGCGCGCATTGCCTCGCTCACCAAGCGACCGACAGGCGTCAAGGTGCACCTTGAGATCCTCCCGGGAGATCCGCTGGAGTACGTCGAGGCCATGCGCAGGTCGCATCTTCTGACTGCGTGAGTCGGGAACCCGATCATGGTCGAGTTCGATCAAGCGTCGAGGCCGATGGTGTTGGGCTTGAACGGAACTGGTCGATAAGGGCGGCGACTCACCCATACATCGTGTTCGAGTGACATGACGTGCAGGCCGCGCAACCTGTCGATTTGTGCGGGTTCGGCCTTGGACGAGGTGCGCGAGATCGGCAGCTCTGGGCGGCCGTCGGCGAGATCTAGAAGTATCGCGAAAACTGGGATGACAGGTTTACCTGCGCCTGATGCAGGAGAACCTGTCATCTGCCCGAATGAACTTCCTCCGTCTCAGGCCGGGTGCGCTTGGCAGATCTGGGCGGCGGGTCAGCTTGTCAGAACTGACCGCTCTCGTCCCAGGGAGAGCAGGAGAACACGAGGCGTGCCGGCGACTCTGCGTCGTAGGAAGCGAAGTACAGCGTGTCGCACGGTTCGACGCGCCAGGCTTTGGTGCCGTAGTTGTCTCTTGTGAAGTCGGCGAACTCGGTCACGTGGCCGCCGTCGGTGCGGTAGATGTACGGGGTTGGGTCCCCCTCGTTCGTTGCTGCGTCAACAAGGAACAACGCTGACCGGCCTTCGAGGTGTGCTCCGACGAAGCACCGTCGGCCGGCCAGGTCGACGCGGCTGTTGCCGCCAACCATGGGTCCGAGCTGGTCCCACCCACAGAACTCCGCATCGCCAAGCACAACCGCATCGATCGGCGCAGTGGCGACGACAACCCCAACCTCCGCGAGCACCGCTTCGTAGTCGGTTTGGCCGGAGCTCGGCGGATCGGTGGCATCAGTTGGCGAGACGATGGTCGTAGAACCACCTTCACTCCGGGTTGCCGTGGGTGCCTCATCGGCGGCGGTATCCGATCGACAACCGACGAGCATCACAGACACCACCCACCCAAAGAGGACCACTGTGCGCATCGGCGCATAGTGCCCGCGCTGTGCGCTCTACGCAACTGTTGGCGTCCACTCAGGGTGCGCGAGCTTTGTGCTCGGCACATGATGATCGCCGAGAAGCACTTCGGCCGGCGGACGCGGCTGCCACAATGGCCCGATGGCGAACGCACTCGTCGAGCAAGTCCTGCGCGCCGGCTCGCGGGTGAAACGGTCGATCCATCGCGCCACCGCGCCACGCACGCCGGTGGCTGATGTCAGCGCTGCTGAGCGCGCGGAGCAGAGGGCCGACGCGTTGGTGCAGTTGCTGTTCCCCGGCGGTGTCCCGGCGGGTTCGCTGCCGGCAGTCCGCGCCGCGCTCGGTACGGAGCCCCTGTCGGCGAGCGCGGTGCGCCAGGTGCTGGGCCACGCCGACCAGCACGTGTCGCCGTCGCCGTTCCATGTGCGCCTCGCGCCTGAAGATGTCACGTACGTGCCGGTCGGCGGCATCGAGGTGGCACTCGATCGCGCCGACGGTTCGGTCTCTGCGCCAATCATCGCGTCCGGGGAATGGGAGCCCCACGTCGAGCGGGTGCTGCGCGCCCACCTCGCGCCCGGATCGGTGTTCGTCGACATCGGTGCCAACGTGGGCTGGCACTCGGCGCTCGCCGCCTCCGTCGTCGGCGACTCGGGGTCGGTCTATGCGATCGAGCCGAACCCGGACAACGCCCGCCTGATCGCGCACACCATCGAACGCAACGGGCTGCAGCAGGTGCACCTGCTGCCCATCGCCCTCAGCGACGAGATCGGCTTCGCCAAGTTCCGCTCGGCGATCGGCTCGAACGGCGGCTTCGCCGGGGAGGACGGCCGCAGCATCATCGACCCGAGCGCGACGATCGTGCCGACGATCCCGCTCGACGACCTCGACATCCCTCACGTCGACGTGATCAAGATCGACGTGGAGGGCGCCGAGCCGATGGTGCTGCGCGGTGCGACGGCCACGATCGAACGCGACCGTCCGGTCATCGTGTTCGAGTTCTCCTGCGAGATGACCCAGCGCGTCGCCGGTGTCGGGCCGCGCGAGCACTTCGCCGTGTTCGAGTCGTACGGCTACGCGCTGTCGATCATCGACCAGCGCGGCGGTGGGCTCGTGCCAGTCCCCGACGTGGACGCACTGCTGCGCGACTGGGGGAACCCGTTCCGCATCGAGGACTTCGTCGCCGTCCACCCGTCCACACCGGCCAACTGACCTCCGTGCCTGCTGCGGCCGGTCATCGGCATCCCACTCGCGGCGCGCTCTGGGCAGCGGGCTCGGCGACCGCCTACTCGCTGTCCTCGGTCGTGGGCAAGGATCTGCTCGACAGCCTGGGGCCGAGCTCCCTGCTGTTCTGGAGGTTCGCCGTCGCCGCGACGGTGCTGTGGATCGCAGTCACGATCTGGCATCGGTGCGGTGGGCCGGACCCGATGGCCGTGCCTCGCCGCACCGTGCTCGGGCTGGGCGCCATGTTCGGGCTGCTCGTCCTGCTCGGCTTCTACGCGCTCGAGCGCCTGGACGCATCCGTCTACATCGTGATCGTCTACACGTACCCGGTGTTCGTGGTGGTCGGGTCCGTGGTGCTGGGCGTGCGCGCCAGCCGCGGCACCTGGGGCGCGCTGGCGATGGTGATGGTGGGCATCGTGCTCACCGTCCCCGAGCTCTTCGGCGGCGTGGGCTCGATCAGCACCACCGGCGTCATGCTGACGGTGCTGCAGGCGTTGATCTTCGCTGCCTACATGCTTCTCAGCGGGCGCGTGATGCCGCCCCACGTGGACGGGGTGGTGAGCGCGGCCTGGATCACACTGGGTGCCACCCTCGTGATCGCCCCGATCGCACTCTTCGGCGGCCTCGTCGTGCCTCGCGGCGCCAGCCTGGTGGCGGAGGTCGCGATGTTCGCGCTCGTCCCGACGGTCGTGTCCAGCGTCTGCTTCTTCCGGGCGATGCGCCACATCGCGCCCGGGGTGGTGGCGATGGTGCTCACGCTGGAGGTGGCGCTCGTGATCGTGTGGTCGATCCTCTTCCTCGACGAGTCGATCCGCCCGATCAAGCTCGCGGGTGCAGCCGTCGTCGTCGGCGGTGTGCTCGTCGCTCAGTGGGTCGACATCCGGGCGGCCCGATCGGCTGCCGCCACTCCGCTGCCTGCCGGCCAGCCGGTGGGGTAGGCCGGGTCAGGCGTCGTCGTCGACGACGACGCCGTGCACCGAGAGCAGCTGCAACGCGAACGGCACGGTCTGCGCGGAGTCGATGACCGGCCGCTGCAGCCCCTGGATGCCGCGCAGCGAGTCGAGCACCGAGCCACGCAGATGGGCGTCGGGGATGCGTGCCTGCGAGAAGTCGGTGCCCGTGAGATCGCAGTGCTCGAAGTGGACGAACGACAGCTCCGAGTCGGCGAACTCCGCTTCCGGCAGCAGCGAGCTCTCGTACCGGATGCGCCGGCCGCGCAGCATGCGGAACGAGGCGCCGTCGAGGCGGCAGTTGACGAAGCGCACGTCGGTGAGATGGGCGGCACCGAGCTGCACACCCGACAACCGGCAGTCCTGGAAGCGCACGCGGGTGAGCGTTGCCTCGTCGAGGCGTGCTCCGGACAGATCGCAGCGCTCGAACACCACGTCGATGAGGCGAGCCTGCTGCAACTCGGCGGCGACGAAGTGCGACGCCACGCAACGCGCACCCCTCACGTGCAGGCCACCCATGTCGCAGCCGGAGAAGTCGTGCTGCACGGACACGCCGTCCCAGTCGAGATCGGCGAGCAACTGGTGGCGCTCGAACGAGGCCAGGTCGTCGAGGCGGGGCTCCCGAGGTGCAGTGTTGTCCGCCGCGCGGTTCACAGCTGCGGAACCACGGCGTAGGCGATCGCCGCGAACTGCAGTGCCGCCGCCACGATCGTGAACGCGTGGAAGACCTCGTGGAAGCCGAACACGCGTGGCCACGGGTTCGGCCAGCGGGTGGCCAGCGACAGGGCGCCGATCGTGTAGCACGCGCCACCGGCGAGCAGCAGTACGAAGCCGGCCGTTCCCAGGCCGCGGGCAAGCTGCGGGAACACCGCCACCGCCGCCCAGCTCACCACGATGTAGCTCGCGCCGCGCAGGGCCGTGGGCACGCGTGGCACCCAGTGCAGCGCGATGCCCGCGACGGCGCCCACCCACGCGGTGACGAGGACGGCCACACGCACCCAGCCGTCGAGGCACACGACCGCGATGGGGGTGTAGCCACCGGCGATCGCGAGGAAGATCGCCGAGCGGTCGAACTTCTGCATCAGGGCCTTGGCCGGCGGCTGCCACCGGCCGCGGTGGTACATCGCCGACACGCCGAACATGGTGCCGGTGCCGACCACGTACACGCCAAGCAGCAGCCGGCCGGGGAGTGCGACGTTGGCGAGGGCCACGAGGGACACACCGACGATGGTCCAGACGGGGAACGACACCAGGTGCGACCAGCCGCGCAGCAGCGGCTTCGGTGGAACGATGGCGATCTGCTCGGGCAAGGGGGCCAGAGTACTCACGTGTCCGCTGCCACCGTGATCGCATCGATCTTCGCCCGCAGGTACTCGCCGGCGTTGACGGCCTCGCCCCCGCCGAGCGGCTCGATCATGGTGTCCGGGTCGGGCTCGCAGAAGTAGACGAGCGACAGCAGCGACACGTCGTCGGCGGCGGTGGCCGGCGGCAGCATGCGGTGGATCGCGGAGCGCCAGCGCCCGCCCGACCAGTGCGCCAGCATGTCGCCGCAGTTGACGGTGAACGTGTCGTCGCGCACCGGCGCATGCACCCACTCGTCGTCCGGCAGCTGCACCTCCAGCGCCGACGAACCCGGCTCGCGATGCAGCAGCGTCAGCGTGCCGAAGTCGGTATGGGGCCCGATGCGGTACTGGTTCGGCCTGGGCGGCCCGACGATTCCCAGCGGCGGGTACCAGTTGACGTTGAGCGTGTTGTCGTTGCGCCTCGCCCTGCCGGCGAAGAACTCCACGTCGGTGAGGCCGGCAGCGGCGGCGCACACCCGCAGCAGCTCCATGTGCAACCCGTCCACCGCCGCCATGTAGCGGGTGACGACGTCGCGGAACCCGGCCGGTTCGTCGGGCCACACGTTGGCGCCGCGCAGCGCCACACGCCCGGGCAGCGCGTGCGCGCCGAGCCGGTAGCTCTCCTTCATGTCGGGCGGCGTCTCGTGGCCGAAGGAGTAGCCGTTCGCCTCCATGCCCATCGGCGCCCACCCCGCCATCCCCAGGCGGGGCATGCGCACGGCGCCCTTCGTCGCGCGCGGCAGCGCGAAGAACGCCTCGAACGCGCTGCGGGTGTCGGCGATCAGGTCGGGGGCGATGCCGTGGCCGGTGACGAGGAAGAAACCCACCGAGGACAGCGCGGCGTCGACCGTCGCGGCCACACCCTGGCGGTCGGTGCCGTCGCGCCACGGCGCCAGGTCGACGAGGGGAAGCCCGGCCATCTACGCCTTCGCTCCGTGGCGGCCGGCTCCGCCGGCGAAGCGAGCCGCGCCCTCGAGGGTTTCTCCGCTGCGGATGGTGTCCAGACCCAGGCGCGTCTCGTTGGCGAGCGCCGCCGTCAGGGGGAGATCCCACTGGGCGTAGCTGCTCTCCCGGTCGCGCCGCATGCAGCCCTGGGGGAGTGCGGCGATCTCGTGGGCGAGCGCGACTGCTGCCGTCAGCGCGCTGCCTGGTGCGACCGAACGGTTCACCAGGCCCATGCGCACGGCCTCCTCGCCGCTGACACCGCGGCCGGTGAGGATCAGGTCGAGGGCGTGGCTGTGGCCGATCAGGCGTGGCAGGCGCACCGTGCCGCCGTCGATGAGGGGCACACCCCAGCGCCGGCAGTAGACACCGAACACGGCGTCGTCGGCGGCCACCCGCAGGTCGCACCACACCGCCAGCTCCAGCCCGCCGGCGACGGCGAAGCCCTCCACGGCGGCGATCACCGGCTTGGCGAGCAGCATGCGGGTGGGGCCCATCGGGCCGTCGAGGGCGATGTCGTGGTCGACCCGGTTGCCGCGGCCATCGGTGATCGCCTTCAGGTCGGCACCGGCGCAGAAGGTGCCGTGGGTGCCGGTGAGGACAGCGACGGAGAGGGTGTCGTCGGCCTCGAACGCACGGAAGGCAGCGGCGAGCTCGGCGGCCGTGGGGCCGTCCACCGCGTTGCGCACGTCGGGGCGGTCGATGGTGACGATGCACACCGGCCCGTCGTGCGTCGTCGTCACGTTCATGACGCAGCGTCGACCGCGTGCGCGGTGAGGTCGGCGAGCGAGCAGTACTCGAGCGCGGAGACGTGGGTGGCCGCGAGCCGGACGAGCGGGGCCCTTCCCGCCTCGAAGGCCTCCTGCCAGCGGCTCGCGCACAGGCACCAGTGGTCGCCTGGCCGGAGACCGGAGAAGCCGTACTGCAGCATCGGTGTGCTGAGGTCGTTGCCGACGCTTTGCGAGTACGACAGGAACTCGTCGGTACAGACCACGCAGACGACGTGCAGGCCGGGGTCGTCGCCGTGGTTCTCGCAGCAACCCGTGCGATAGAACCCCGTGAGTGGGTCGAGCGAGCACGACTGCAGCTCCTCGCCGAGCACGTTCATCTGCACCATGTGGGGACGATACCGCGCCGCCGGCCTCGCCGATCTGCGGGCGGGCCCTGTGGCACACTGAGCGGCGAAGTCCACGACAGTGTGGTCGGGAAGGGACGGACAGGTGAGCGTTCAGAGAACCGCCGGGGAGGTGGCCGCCGATTGGGCAGCCGCCGCGCGCGAGGCAGTGACGGCAGTTGTCGGCGAGGCCGCCGCCGGCCCGATGCTGGATCGCCTGCTGCCGGTCATCCCCGCCGGTTACGACGAGCTCAACTGGCCCAACAGCGCGGCGATCGATCTCCCGATCGTGGATCGGGTGGCGAGCGCGCCCGCGGACGATGCGGTGGAGACGGCCATGATGCACTTCACGGAGGCCACCGCTCACGAGTGGCGTTTCAAGGTGTACCACGGTGGCTCGGCGGTGCCGATCGCCGACCTGTTGCCCCTGCTCGACCATCTCGGTTTCCGGGCCATCGACGAGCGTGCGTTCCACTTCCAGTTCGCCGATCGCAGCGTCTGGATCCACGACGTGGGGGTGCGAGTTCCCGACGACGTGGAGCTCACCGCGGAGGCGCGCGCCGAGGTGCAGCGCGCGTTCATCGCCGAGTTCGACGCGAGGGTGGAAGTCGACGGGCTCAACCGGTTGGTCTTGCGTTCGGGTCTCACGGCGCGCCAGGTGGAGCTGCTGCGCGCCTACTCGCGGTACCTGCGCCAGATCGGGTTCCCGTTCAGCCAGCAGTACATCGAGACCACGCTCGAGCGCCACAGCGGCATCGCCGCCCAGCTCGTGCAGCTCTTCACCGATCGCTTCGATCCGTCCGCCGACGACCGCGAGGCCGCCGGGGATGCGACACGAACCGCGATCCTCGCCGCGCTGGACGCGGTACCCAGCCTGGACGACGACCGCACCCTGCGCTCGCTGCTCGCCCTCGTGGAGGCCACGGTGCGCACCAACGCGTTCCGCCCCGGCCCCAACGCCGGTTGCCGCGACGTGATCGCCTTCAAGTTCGACACGTCGAAGGTTCCCGAGCTGCCTCTTCCCCGGCCATTGTTCGAGATCTGGGTGTGCTCGCCGAGGGTGGAGGGTGTGCACCTGCGCAACGGCCGCATCGCCCGCGGGGGCATCCGCTGGAGCGACCGTCGTGAGGACTTCCGCACGGAGGTGCTCGGCCTGGTGAAGGCACAGATCGTGAAGAACGCCGTCATCGTGCCCACCGGTGCCAAGGGCGGCTTCGTGCTCAAGCGCCCGCCCACCGGGGCCGACGAGCTGCGCGCCGAGGGCGTTGCGTGCTACCGGCAGTTCATCGCCGGGCTGCTCGACCTCACCGACAACATCGTCGGCGACGACATCGTGCCGCCGCCCGACACCGTCCGCTACGACGACGACGATCCGTACCTCGTCGTCGCCGCCGACAAGGGCACCGCCAGTTTCAGTGACATCGCGAACGGCATCGCCGCCGACTACGGCTTCTGGCTGGGCGACGCGTTCGCCTCCGGCGGCAGCGTCGGCTACGACCACAAGGCGATGGGCATC
>CAYZFZ010000106.1:0-10934 GCA_964477795.1 uncultured Bifidobacterium sp. | reverse complement strand
GGCCGACACATGGATGAGCTCGATGCCCATGTTGCGCTTGAACGTCTCCACCACTTGGTCGCTCTCGTTCAGCCGCATCAGGCCGGTGTCGACGTAGATGCACACGAGCTGGTGGCCGATCGCCCGGTGCACGAGGGCGGCGGCGACCGCGGAGTCGACACCACCGCTGAGCGCGCAGATCACCCGGCCGGTGCCCACCTGCGCCTGCACGGCGGCGACCTGCTCCTCGATGATGGACCCCATCGTCCAGCTGGGCTCGCAGCCGGCGAGGTCGTGGAGGAAGCGCTGCAGGACGGCCATGCCGTGCGGCGTGTGCACCACCTCGGGGTGCCACTGCACGCCCCAGATGCGTCGGCTCGCCGACTCCATCGCGGCGACCGGCGCCTCCGGCGTGCTGGCCGTGGCGACGAAACCGTCGGGCACCACCGTGACGGCATCGAAGTGGCTCATCCACACGTCTTGCTCGGCGGGCAGGCCCTCCAGCAGGGTGCCGGCGGTGTCGGCGGCGAGCGTCGCCCGTGCCCGGCCGTACTCGCCACGCAGGCCGCGGCCGACGGTGCCGCCGAGCTGCTGGGCGATCAGCTGCACGCCGTAGCAGATGCCCAGGATGGGTACACCGAGGTCGTAGATGGCCGGATCGAGCGACGGGGCGC
This sequence comes from uncultured Bifidobacterium sp., assembly GCA_964477795.1. Taxonomy (GTDB): domain Bacteria; phylum Actinomycetota; class Acidimicrobiia; order Acidimicrobiales; family Ilumatobacteraceae; genus UBA668. Next base: position 10,281 of record CAYZFZ010000106.1, on the reverse strand, counting down.
CCTCCACATGCACGCTCTTCGGGCCGCCGGAGAGGATGATCGCCGACGGCTGCTTGGCGGCCACCTCGGCAGCCGTGATGCGGTGCGGCACGATCTCGGAGTAGACGTTGAGCTCACGCACCCGGCGGGCGATGAGCTGCGCGTACTGCGCGCCGAAGTCGACCACCAGGACCGTGTGTGTGCGCTGCACCATCCCAGCGATGGTAGGGGTTGGCCGGGCGACCCGGCCGCATCCACACGGTTGGGCGACGGCATTCACACCGTCGTACGACGGCATTCACATGCGTCCGCGGTGCGAAACGGGCGACCGGCTGCGACGATGGTGCCCATGCCCAGGTTCGCCCGTCCGTTCACCGTGCTGGCCGTGTCGCTGTTCGTCGGCGTCGCCGCCCTGACTGCCGGGTGCAGCGGCCAGAACCCCTACCAGGCCGCCGAGAGCGCCAACAGCGCGCCGGTGGACACCAGCACCGCCAACACGGTCAACGACTTCACACCCGACGAACAGAACGTCAGCTCGTGCGTGGGCACCCTCGAGCGGCCGGACTGCGGCAGCAAGAGCAAGGGCGGCTGGCGCATGTACCTCACGTTCGCGGTGCTGATCGCCGGCATGACGTTCGTCGGCTGGCGCATCGTGAAGGGCATCCGCCAGCGCGACGCGGTCGTGAACAGTCCGGCGAACGACGCCGAGCCGCACGACACTCCCCTCTCGCGAACCTGAGTTCGCGGGGCTGCTCGGACCTCAGACTCGCGGTCGGGCGGCGAGCAGGTCGCTGCAGAAGGCGGCGGTGCCGCTGACGAGCGCGTGCGGCGCCTCCCATGGCACGAAGTGGCCGCAGTCGCGCAGCAGGAACGGGCCGACGTGGCGGGGGAAGACAGCGGCAGCCATGCGGTCGAACGCCGGGTAGATGACGTGGTCGCTGGCGCCGAACAGCACGAGCGTGCTGGTGACGTCGTTGCGGGCCAGCAGCGTCGGCTCGGATCTCGCCGCCGAGTCGAAGGTGCTCTCGTAGCCGCCGAAGCTCGCCCGCAGGTGGGCGGCATCGGCGAACGGCTCGGTGTGGAAGTCGACCTCACCCGCGCCCATGAACGCGCCCGGGTGCGCCCAGAAGCGGCTGGTGTAGAACGTGGCGATGTAGCGGCGGCGATGCTCGGGCGTGGCCAGTTCGGCGGCCAGGCCGTCGGGGTCGGTGCCCTGGCGCAGGAAGTAGTCGGCCGCCTCCATCGGCGGGCGGGTACCGGCGATGCCGGCCATCTCGTCCTTCAGGTACGGCAGCGGCGAGTTGAACAGCGCCATCCGATCGACCCACTGCGGGTGGCGCAGCGCGAGGTCCTGGATGACCGGGCCGCCGAGGTCGCCGCCGAGCAGCACCACCCGCTCGTGACCCAGCACGTCGTGGACGAGCGAGTAGAGGTCGCGGCTGTGGCTGGCCACGTCGTGGAACCCGTCGGGGCCCACCTCGCTGTCGCCGAAGCCGCGCAGATCCGGGACGATCACCTCGAAGCCTGCGGCGGCGAGCGGGCCGATCACCTTCCAGAAGATGCGCTTCGTCTCCGGCCAGCCGTGCACGCACACGAGCGGCACGCCCCCCGGGTGCTGGCGCACGTACGCCTGCGCGAACCCGCGTGGCGACGCGACATGGGTGGCGAAGCGATCGGGGTCGATATGCGGTGCCGACATGGCCGGGACCGTAGCCGCGGCACCTGACTAGCGTGGCGCCGTGACACCCGACGACTTCCGCACCCAGGGCTACGCGCTCATCGACTGGATCACCGAGTACCTGGAGGGCGTGGAGCGCTATCCGGTCGCCAGCCGGGTGCAGCCGGGCGACATCCGCGCCGCGCTGCCCGAGCACCCGCCGAAGGCGGCGGAACCGTTCGCCGACGTGCTCGCCGACCTCGACCGGGTGGTGATGCCGGGCATCACCCACTGGCAGCACCCGTCGTTCTTCGCCTACTTCCCGGGCAACTCCAGCTACCCCGCGATCCTCGGCGAGCTGGCCGCCGCCGGCCTCGGTGTGCAGGGCATGAGCTGGGTCACCAGCCCCGCCTGCACCGAGGTGGAGACGCTGATGATGGATTGGATGCAGGAGCTGCTCGGCCTGCCGGAGGCGTTCCGCAGCACCAGCGCGGCGGGCGGCGGAGTGATCCACGGCTCCGCTTCCGAGGCCACGCTCGCATCCATCCTCGCCGCCCGCTGGCGCGCCACCGGCGGCGAGATCAACACCACCGGCGACACCACGCACCTCGTTGCATATGCAACATCACAGGCGCACAGCAGCATCGAGAAGGGCCTGCGCATCGCCGGTATCGGCACCGCCCAGCTGCGCATCGTGCCCCACGACGATGCGTTCGCGATGCGCGCCGACGAGTTCGCCCGCATGGTGGCAGAAGATCAGGCGGCGGGGCTGACGCCGTTCTGGGTGTGCTGCACGCGCGGCACCACCAGCTCGATGGCGTTCGACCCGATCGTGGAGGTGGCCCCGATCGCCAAGCAGGCCGGTATGTGGGTGCACGTCGACGCGGCGATGAGCGGCATCGCCGCGCTCGCGCCCGAGCACCGTTGGGTGAACGACGGGCTCGAGCTGGCCGACAGCTACTGCACGAACCCGCACAAGTGGATGGGCGTCAACTTCGACTGCGACCTGTTCTACACCGCCGACCGGGCAGCGCTGCTCGGCGCACTCAGCATCCTGCCCGAGTATCTGCGGTCGGCCGCGGCCGAGTCCGGCGCGGCCATCGACTACCGCGACTGGCAGATCCCGCTGGGCCGCCGCTTCCGCGCGCTGAAGCTGTGGTTCACGATCCGCGCCGGCGGCGGCGACGACGCGATCGCGATGATCCGCGACCACGTCGCCACCACGCAGCAGCTCGCCGAGTGGGTGGCGGCCGACGACCGCTTCGAGATCGTCGCCCCGCACCCGCTGAACCTGCTGTGCATCCGCCTCGTTGCCGGCGACGAGGCCACCGACGCGCTGATCAGCGCCGCCAACGACACCGGCACGGCACTGTTCACCCGCACCGTGCTCGACGGCGCAGTCGCCTGCCGCATCTCGATCGGCGCCCGCACCACCGCGCTGCACCACGTCCGCGCGGGCTGGGAGCTGCTGCAACAGCTGGCCGGCTGAAGTGCCGTGGCGGGTTGTCGCCGGCAACCACGACCGGTTGAATCGGCGGCACGCCTCCGGGCGTGTCACACCCACAAGGAGCACTTCATGCGAACCCGTCTCGCAGTGCTCGTCGCGGTCACGAGTGTCCTGACCGTCGCTTCGCCGGTGTTCGCCGGCCGTCTCGATTCCTACAGACCTGCCGCGCACAGCGCGAGCGCCGACTGGGCCTTCGTGCAGAAGGAGCTGTTCGACGTGTCGCTGCGCGACTTCGTGTCGGCCATCGCTGCCGGCGACCGCTGGTACGACTGGACGTCCGACGGCTGCTCGGCGCCGCTCGTCGGCGACACGGGGATGTCGTTCAATTTCCGCGACCCGTGCCGCCGGCACGACTTCGGCTACCGCAACCTGCAGGCACTCGAGCGCCGCTACGGCAAGGGCAGCACGTACTGGAACGGCACGAATCGCAAGCGCGTCGACCAGCAGTTCCTGTCCGACATGAAGGCGCACTGCCAGACGCGGGCGATCACGCTGCGGCTGCAATGCACCGGATGGGCAGAGACGTTCTACGCCGCCGTGCGGGTCGCCGGCGGGCCCTGACAACCATCTGCTGCGCCACCGCTCACAGCGCGGGTGGCCTGCCGGTGTCGTCGTCGGCGAGGCCGTAGGCCACCCGCAGCAGCTGATGCAGCATGCGGGCGGTGGCACCCCACACCGTCTCGTCGTCGAGCTCGAAGAAGTAGATCGGGCGCTCGCCCATCGGCGTGTGCCACCACTCCTCGCGGAACGTGCCGTGCTCGGTGAGATCGTGCAGCGGCACCCACAGCACACGATCCACCTCCGGCGTCTGCCCGTGCAGCGGCTCGGCCAGCGGTAGTGGGGTGGTGAGGCGGGCGACGATCGGGACGATCCAGCTGCGGCTGACCCATGTGCTGATCGGGTGCAGCTGACCCACCACCTCGACGGCGGTGGGCACCAGCCCCACCTCCTCGTGCGCCTCGCGCAACGCAGCCTGCACGTACGACTCGCCAGGGTCGAGCCGGCCGCCGGGGAAGCTGACCTCGCCGCGGTGGCTGCTCATGTCCATCGACCGCCGGGTGAGCAGCACTTCGGCACCCTCGGGGCCGTCGGCGACCACGACCAGCACCGCCGAGGGGCGCGCATCGGCGAACTCGGGAACGAGGTCGGAGGGCGTGGACCGCGCCGCGACCGCTGTCGCGACGGCGGCGGCGGTGAGCGGCGACGACGGGACCAACCACGGCGGGGCCTCGCCCTCGCGCCAGCCGTCCGGGCGTGGGATCTGCTGGTTGCCGCCGGGCCGGCGGGCCGGACTAGGCAGTGGGGCTCCAGCCGGAGTCGCGCAGCTGACGCAGCACCTGCGGCAGCCCGGCGGTCTTCATGTTGGCGAGCACCTTGCCGGGCGTCTGCTCGCCGGCCTCCCACTCCTCCCACGCGGTGATGAGCTTGTCGAGGTCGGGGGCAGGTGGTTCGAACGCCATGTGGCAAAGGCTACCGACCGCCGGTCGCCGGGTGGCCCGCGTAGGGTGCTGCCGTGCGCGCACGGGGAGCAGACGTTGCCGGCGCGGTCTTCGCCGCCGCCGTGCTGTGCGCCGCCGACCCCACGCGCACCGTCGTGGCGACGCCGGTGTCGTGGCTGCTGGTGACGGCCGGCGGCACCGCCGTGCTCGCCCTCGCCGCCTGGCAGCGCACGCTGGTGGTGCCGCCGAAGTGGGTGGGCATCACCTACGTCGCGTTCCTCGGCTGGCTGGCGCTGGCCGCGGCGGGTGGCGAGGACGGGCGCTTCGCCTGGCTGGGCATCCCGCAGCGGCACGCCGGCTGGCTGCTGTGGCTGCTGTGCGGCACCCTGTTCGTGAGCGGTGTGCGGTGGAGGGCGGTCGCCGACGGGCTCGTCGTTGCCGGCCTGGTGTGGCTGCCCCTGCTGGCGGCCGATGCACTCGGGCACCCGTGGATCGACGCCGGCACGGACCGGCTGACGGGCCCGTTCGGCTCGGCCGCATACCTGGGTGCGGCGAGCTGCCTCGTCGCACCGGCGGCGCTCGGGGTGGCGCTCGACGCGGCGCGCCGCACGGGTTGGAGGTGGGCCGCTGCAGTCGCAGCCGCGAGCGCGTTGTTCGGTGCGGTCGGCAGCGGGTCGCGGGCGGCGTGGCTGGCGCTCACCGTCGTCGGTGGTGCGGCGGCTTGGCGGGCGCGGCGCAGCCCGTGGCTGCCGAAGGTCGCCGCCGGTGCCGCGGTCGTGGTGGGGTGTGCCGCGCTGCTCACACCGGTCGGCGCCCGCCTGTCCTCCGCCACCGACAGCACGGCCGCCGGCGGCACCTCCCGGCTGGACGAGTGGCGTGTCGGCGTTGCCACGCTCGCCCATCACCCGCTGGTTGGTGCCGGGCCGGAGGGCTACCGGATCGTGTTCCACGAGGGCGTCGACGCGGCGTACGAGCGCGAGCACGGCCGCGCGGTGCAGCCGGATCGGGCGCACAACGGGCTGCTCGACATCGCGCTTGCCGGCGGCATCCCTGCCGCGCTGCTCTACGCCGCGTTCGTCGTCGCGGCGGCACTGTCGGTGCGGCGGCGGATGCGCGGCCGGGCGTGGCCGCCGGCGCTGGCGGGCGCGTCGGCGGCGATCGTCGCCTACCTCGTGCAGCAGCAACTGCTGTTCCCGCTGGCCGAGTTGGAGCCGGTGCTCTTCCTGCTCGCCGGTGGCGTGGTGTGCCGCGGCCGGCCCGTGCTGCGCCTGCCGCGGCTCGCCGCCCGTGCAGGTGCCGCAGCCCTCGGGGCGCTGGCCGTTGCCGCGCTGTGGTGGGGGGTGCGCGACGTCGCCGCCTGGCGCGCAGCCGGCGCGGCCACGACCGCGACCGACATGGCGACCGCCCAGCGCCACGCGCTCGACGCGATCGCATGGCGCAGCGACGAGGTGTGGCTGCACCTGCTGGCCGCCCGCAGCGCGCCCACGGCCGAGGCGGCGCTCGCCCACGTCGACACCGCGCTGCGCCTGTCCCCCGGCGACCCGATCGCGCTGCTCCGCCGCCAGGAACTGCTCGTGACGACGGATCCAGCGACGGCGTTCGAGGAGCTGCACGACCTCGTCGCTGCCGACCCGCACAACGCAGCGCTGCAGCTGCTCTTCGGCACCGCTGCGATCCGTACCGGCGACGAGACGGTCGCCGAGCGCGCCTGGCTGCGCGCGCTCGACCTCGCGCCCGGCTCCCCCGGTCCCCGTCAGAACCTGATCACGCTCTACCGGCGTCAGGGCCGCGACACGGAGGCGGACGCGCTCGAGGAATCGGGAACCGATGGGCGCGGATGAGCGTGTAGGAGCTGTGGACAGAGCACTGGCGCGAGCAGACACCACGTGGCCACCGGTGACGACGGTCGTCGCGGTGCACGGCGAAGTGGCCTTCGAGCCGTTCTACGCCGGACAACGGGCGGCGATCGCCCGGGCGCTCGCGCTGACGCTGCACGACAGCGACCTCGCCACCGAGGCCACCGATGAGGCGATGGCGCGGGCCTACGCCCGCTGGCGCACGGTGCGGCGGCTGGAGAACCCGGGTGGCTGGGTGTACCGGGTGGGCCTGAACTGGGGTCGCAGCGTGCTGCGCCGGCGCAACGGGCCACGCCGGCGGGTGCACGAGATCGACGGGCACACCCCGGAGGTGCGCGACCACGAGCTGCACCGGGCGCTGCTGCGGCTGGACATCGACCGGCGCGCCGTCGTGGTGTGCCGCTACTTCCTGGGCATGACCGAGGACGAGATCGCGACGACGTTGGACATCCGCCCGGGCACGGTGAAGAGCCGGCTGCACCGGGCGCTGCGCCAGCTCGAGGAGCAGCTGGGCTCCGCACGAGAGGAGGACATGTGATGCAGCCGATCGAACGGCGCCTCACCGACCACCTGGACGAGCAGGCGGCACGGATCGAACTCGACGACGAGGGGATGGTGCGCGTGATGACCGAAGGACGACGCAAGCGCAATGCGAGGGTGGCGCTCATCGGCGTCGCCGCCGGCCTGGCGGTGGTGGCTCTCGCGGTCGCGTCGATCGCGGTGTTCAGCCGCAAGGACAAGGACTCCAGCATCACCCCGGCGACACCGCCGACGCGGCTGACGCTCGGTCTGCCCGCAGCGACGCAGGTGTCGACGGTGTTCGACTGGTCGGTGGAGTCGACCGATCAGACGGCCACCCAGTTCGGCAGCGCCAGCTGGTGGAGCGGCGCGTCGTCCAACGGGCTCTCCGGCTACACGTTCGGCACCGTGCCGCACCAGCCCGACGAACCCGCGCAGCAGCAGCTGTTCGCCACCACCGACGGCGTCGAGTACCAGGCGGTCGGCCAACCGTTCGACCCGTGGATCTCCTCGCTCGACAGCAGCCAGCCGCAGCAGGTGTACGCACTCGGCACCGTGGCCGCCGGGCTCTCGTACAGCTACCGGGCCGGCGTCAGCGCCGACCAGGGTGCGAGCTGGCAGACCGCCGAGGTGCCCGTCGGGCTCGACGAGATCCGCGAGGACCTCGGCAACGTCAGCACCGCCGGCACGCAGGTGGTCGCCGGCGACGGCAGCGCGATCGCGATCGTGCAGCCGGTCACCTACGGCGGCAACCTCACGATCGACGGCGTCGACACCCAGTACGGCACGGCGATCAGCGCCGACGGCCTGGAGGTCTACGGCCCGCCGACCGATCTCGACGCCGTCGCCGCCCGCGAATGCCCGCCCGGCTGGCCGCTGGTGAAGGGGGCCCCACGCGAGGTCGTCAGCGACGAGGTCAGCGGCACCGCCCCCGCCTCCACGATCGTCGTCGGGCCGATCGGCAGCGGCGACGCGGCGATGTGGCACTGCGAGTCGCCGGATCGCTCGGTCGCCGACCTGTGGATCGACCCGACACGGGTGCACGGCGACGTGGCGCAGGTGATCCCCTTCGACCAGCTGCCCTTCGGCGAAGCGACGGTGAAGGCGCTGCGCAGCACGGTGCGCGTGTTCCGTACCACCGACGGCACCGCCTGGACCGAGATCGAGCTGCCTGCGGGCGGGTCCACCTCGGTGCGCCCGACGCTGCTGTGGACGGGCAGCGAGTACGCACTGCGCGCCCCCGGCATCGACGGCAGCCAGCTGTGGCTGAGCGCCGACGGCGAGACGTGGCGCCAGGCGTCCGTGCCGGCCAACTCGGACTCGCTGGCCTTCGGCACCCTCCCGGACGGATCGTTCGTGCTCGCCGGCCAGCAGCTCGGCGAGCTGGTCGCCTACACGAGCAGCGACGGTACGGCGTGGAGCGGGGTCTCGCTCGACGGGCTGCTCGCGCTCGACCCCACGTGGCGGGTCAGCACGATCCAGCTGGTCACCAGCCCGGCCGGGGTGTCGATGATGGTCAACGCGACGCAGGATCCGTTCGCGGCGCTCGGGGCGCCGGTGATCGACCACGGCCGCTACCAGCTGCGCCTCCCCGACTCGCGCGGCGCCGCCGAGCTGCTCGACGGCGACGGCAACGTGCTCGATCGCGTCGACAACGTCTGGCAGGGGGTAGCGGTCCGAGGGCAGACGGGCACCATGGCCACCACCGCCTCCGGTGGCGTCGTGGTGCTGGATCCGGCGACCGGCGACATCCTCGACTCGTTCGTGCAGACCGAGATCAGCGCCGCCTCGGACAGCATCTGGTCCAGCGACGAGGGCCAGCGCTGGCAGAGCACGCAGCCACCGGGAGCGTGGTGGGTGCTCGACACGGTGGACGGCAGCTCGTGGGGCGTGCAGCGCGTCGAGGGCCTCAGCGGCTCCAACTCGTGGCTGGGCACGGCCCCGCAGGCGACGGCCAGCACCCACGCCTACCGCTTCATGGTCGCCGGCACGTCCACTGCGGTGGTGGTGGGCCGCCGCCCGTAGCCGGCGGTCCTCGGCGACCGCGGTCCTCGGCGGCTGTGGTCCTCGGCGGCGTGGCACCTTCCGCTTCCCATGGGCGGCCACACCTGCCGGATCTGACACCCTTCCCCTCCCATGGGAAGCGGTGGGTGCCATGGCGGGCGGCTACTTGTTGGTGTGCTTGTCCTTGACACGACGGACGGCGTTGACGCCGGAGGCGGCGAGCCGCCCCGCGGAGCGGCCGATGTCGGCGCTGCGACCCTCTGCGGGCGGTTCGGCGGGTGGCGCTGCGGGCTCGGCCGCAGCCGGCTGCGCAGCTGACTCGGCCGGCTTCGACCGCTTGGGCTGCGCCGACTTCTTCGGCTTCTCCGTGAAGCTGCTGCTGAGCCAGACGATCGAGTGCACGACGGCGATGCCGGCGATGATCAGCCGGGTGCCCGGGTCGACCTCGATCCACGGCTGCACGGCGGCGAGGAACGACAGGCCGATGATGAACGGGTCGATCACCCGGTGCAGGCGCCGGTCGATCACGCGGAAGGCGGAGATCGCCCCGGTGGTGATCGCCGCGTGCCCCATGATGATGCCGCCGAGCACGGCCGGCACGATCGGCTTGGGGCTCTGCAACCCGCTGGCCACGAGCGCGCCGCCGAGGATGTACTCGACCAGCTGATGCATCCAGAACGGACGCTTGCCCGCGTCAGCCATGCAGCGCGCCGGCGAGTGCTCGGGTGTGCTGAGCGGAATCCACGCCGGCGAGCCTACTGCCGGGGCGTCCGTCCACCGGGCCGGAGCACTCGCGTTGCCACGACGACAATCCAGCTTGCGGGGAGGGGCAAGCGTGGTGTCATCCTTGAAAGCGCAACACCCTCCGCCCGGCACTTTCCCGGCATGCGCCCGGCATGAAACGACCCGAGGCAACCGCGACAACGCACACGACCCCGGCAGCCGCAGCCACCGGGGTCGTCGTGCACACGGACATCACGTCAGTGACGTGAGGTCACATCATTCCCATGCCGGGCATGCCGCCGCCCATGCCACCGCCGGGCATCCCGCCACCGGCAGCCGGCTTCTCCGGCTTGTCGGCGACCAGGCACTCGGTGGTGAGCACCAGGGCAGCGATCGACGCCGCGTTCTGCAGCGCCGCGCGGGTGACCTTGGCGGGGTCGATGATGCCGGCCTTGACCAGGTCGACCATCTCGCCGGTGGCGGCGTTGAGGCCGGTGCTGCCCTCGGCGGACTCCACTGCCTGGGTGGTGACGGCACCCTCCAGGCCGGCGTTGTCGGCGATCAGGCGGCACGGGGCGGTGAGCGACTCGTAGACCG
>CAYZFZ010000105.1:0-10942 GCA_964477795.1 uncultured Bifidobacterium sp. | reverse complement strand
GTCATCCGCCACGCCGACGCGGGCTACGAGCGGGCGATCGACGTGGCCGATGCGCGTGGTGTGCGCATCCCCATGCGCGAAGGTTGACGGGTGACCGTTCGAGAGATCCTGCACGTCGGCAACCCGCTCCTGCGCGAGCGGTCGCGCGAGGTCACCCGCGAGGAGCTGCGCTCGCCGGAGATGCAGCAGCTGATCGACGACCTCGTCGACACGATGCACGCGGCGAACGGCGCCGGCATCGCCGCCCCGCAGGTGGGCGAGCTGGTGCGCATCGCCACCATCGAGGTCACCGACAACCCGCGCTACCCCTACAAGCCGCGCATCCCGCTCACCGTCGTGGTCAACCCCGTGATCGAGCCGCTCGACGACGAGCTGGTCGAGGTCAACGAGGGCTGCCTGTCGGTGCCGGGCATGCGCGGCAACGTGATGCGCCACGTGAACGTGCGGGTGCGCTGGTGGGACCGCGACGGCGTGGAGCACGACGAGGTGCGCCGCGGGCTGACGGCCGGCACGTTCCAGCACGAGTGCGACCACCTCGACGGCGTGCTGTTCCTCGACCGGGTGCACGACACGCGCAGCCTCACCACCTGGGAGCAGTTCGAGCGCTTCCACCGTGCCGCGTTCATCGAGCGCATCAGCGAGTTCGTGCGGCGAGTGGGGTCCTGAGTGGCCTCGTTCTGGTGCGAGCTCGCCTGGCTGGGTGGTACGGCGGCGACGCCGCGCGTGCTGGTGCAGACCGACGGCGAGCTGATCACGAACGTGTTCACCGGCATGTCGTGCCCGCCCGACGCCGTCCGCCTCGCCGGCCTCACCGTTCCCGGCATGGCGAACGCGCACAGCCATGCGTTCCACCGTGCGTTGCGCGGGAGAACGCAGATCGGCACCGGCTCGTTCTGGACATGGCGCGACCAGATGTACACCGCTGCCGCGCGGCTCGACCCCGACTCGTACTTCCGCCTCGCGCGCGCGGTGTACGGCGAGATGGTGCTCGCCGGTGTCACCACCGTGGGCGAGTTCCACTACCTGCACCACGGGCCCGGCGGCGTGCCCTACGACGAGCCCAACGCGATGGGGGAGGCACTCGCCGCCGCGGCGGCGGAGGCAGGGCTGCGCATCACCCTGCTGGACACGTGCTACCTCAGCAGCGGTTTCGGGGCGCCCCCCAACGAGGTGCAGCAGCGGTTCAGCGACGGCGACGCCCTTGCCTGGGCAGCGCGGGCCACGGCAGCGAGCCGGTTGCACTCGGCGACGTGCCGCACGGGCGCCTCGATCCACTCCGTACGGGCGGTGCCGCCCGAGGCGATGGCGATCGTGGTCGATTGGCGGGCGGCGCACGGGGCGGTGCTGCACGCGCACGTGTCCGAGCAGAAGGCGGAGAACGAGCAGTGCATCGACGCCTACGGGCTCACGCCCACCGCGCTGCTGGCCGAGCGCGGCGCACTCGACGGCGCCTTCACCGCAGTGCACGCGACGCATCTCGCCGCCGCCGACATCGGCCTGTACGGCGCCCACGGCTGCACGATCTGCATGTGCCCCACGACCGAGCGCGACCTGGCCGACGGCATCGGGCCGGCGCTGTCGCTGCGCGACGCGGGCGCCCGCCTGTCGCTGGGCACCGACTCGCACGCGCTGATCGACCTCTTCGAGGAGGCACGGGCCGTCGAGCTGGATCAGCGGCTCGCCTCGCAGGTGCGCGGCAGCCACGACGCGCCCTCGCTGCTGCGCGCGGCCACCGAGCACGGGCACGCCAGCCTCGGCTGGGCAGAAGCCGGCCGCATCGAGGTGGGCATGCTCGCCGACCTGGTGTCGCTGCGCCTCGACACCGTGCGCACGGCAGGCGCGTCCGCCGCCACCGCGCTGGAGACGGCGGTCTTCGCCGCGAGCGCGGCCGACGTGCACCACGTCGTGGTCGGCGGCCGGGTGGTGGTGGCCGGCGGCGAGCACCGGACACTCGACGTGGCCACCGAGCTGTCCGCCTCGATCGCGCACGTGATGGGCGAGCGATGAGCGGGTCGCCCACGACAGTGCTCGACGGGATCGGGCTGCTCGTCACGAACGACCCTTCAGTGGGCGACGGGCCGCTGGGCATCGTCCGCGACGCCTCGGTCGTGTTCAGCCAGGAGGCCGGCATCATCGCCGTCGGCCCTGCAGGGCAGGTCGCCGATCTGCGCATCGACGCCGCCGGCGCGTGCGTCATCCCCGGCTTCGTCGACAGCCACACCCACCTCGTGTTCGCCGGTGATCGCGGCGACGAGTTCGCCGCCCGCATGGCCGGGCGGCCGTACGAGGCCGGCGGCATCAAGGTGTCGGTCGCCGCCACCCGCGCCGCGCCGGACAGCATGCTGGCCGCCCTCACCGCCGGGCGCCGGGAGGAGGCGTTGCGCGCCGGGATCACGACGCTGGAGATCAAGTCCGGCTACGGGCTCGACGTGATGCACGAGCGGCGTTGCCTGGAGGTCGCCGAGCGCTTCACGCAGGAGACGACGTTCCTCGGCGCCCACGTCGTGCCCGCCGAGTTCGACGGCCGCGCCGACGACTATGTGCACCATGTGTGCACCGACATGCTGGCGGCCGCCGCGCCGCACGCCCGCTGGATCGACGCGTTCTGCGAGGTGGGCGCGTTCGACGCCGACCAGTCGCGAGCCGTGCTCGCCGCCGGCCGCGACGCCGGGCTGGGGCTGCGCTTGCACGCGAACCAGCTGGGCCACGGGCCAGGTGTGCGGCTGGCCGTGGAGATGGGCTGCGCCTCGGCCGACCACTGCACGTACCTCGACGATGCCGACATCGCCGCGCTCGCGGCCGGCGACACGGTGGCGACGTTCCTGCCGGCCACCGACTTCAGCACCCGCCAGCCGTACCCCGACGCCCGCCGGGCGATCGACGCCGGTGTCACGGTCGCGCTCGCCACGAACTGCAACCCGGGCAGCAGCTACACCACGTCGATGGCGTTCTGCCTCGCGCTCGCGGTGCGCGACATGCGCATGACGCCGGAGGAAGCGCTGCTCGCCGCCACGGTGGGCGGGGCCCGCGCGCTGCGCCGCAACGACGTGGGCAGCCTGCGGCCGGGGTGCCGGGCGGATCTCGTGGTGCTCGAGGCGCCGTCGTACACCCACTTCGTGTACCGGCCGGGTGTGCCGCTCGTCCGCTCGGTGATCGCCGACGGTCGCCTCGCGTGACGCTCGCTGCGCGGGCATGGCGGTACGTGCGTCCTCTTCTGCCGGGGCTGGCCGTCGCGCTCGCGGTCGCGATCGTCGGCTACGTCGTGCACCGCCAGGTCGACGTGGTGTCACCCCATGTCGTCGCGGTCGCGTTCGGCATCCTCGGTGCCACGTTCGGGCGCATCGAGGAGGCGTTCAAGCCGGGCTTGCGCTTCTCGGCCAAGAAGGTGCTGCGCGCCGGCATCGTGCTGCTCGGCTTCCGCCTGTCGTTGAGTGAGCTGGGCCGGCTCGGGCCGCGCGCGCTGGTGGCCGTCGTCGCCGTCGTGACCGCCACGTTCTTCGGCACCCAGTGGTTGGCCCGCCGCCTCGGGCTCAGCCGCTCCCTCGGGTTGCTGATGGCCACGGGGTACAGCATCTGCGGCGCCTCGGCGATCGCCGCCGTCGAGCCGTTCGCCGATGCGAGCGAGGAGGAGGTCGCCTACTCGATCGCGCTCGTCACCCTGTGCGGCACGCTCGCCATCTTCACGCTGCCCGGCCTGGGCACCCTGCTCGGGCTGAGTCACACCGAGTTCGGCGCCTGGATCGGCGCGTCCGTGCACGACGTCGGCCAGGTGGTGGCCGCTGCCTCGACGCACGGTGAGGTGTCGCTGAAGCTGGCCACCGTGGTGAAGCTCACCCGCGTCGCGCTGCTCGCACCGTTGCTCGCCGGTGTCGCCGTCGCCGCCAGGCGCCGGCAGGGCGAGGCCGCGATCGCCGGCGCGAAGCGGCCCCCGTTGCTGCCCCTGTTCATCGTGCTCTTCCTCGGGGCTGCGGTGGTCACGTCCACCGGCGTGCTGTCCGCACGGGCGCTCGCCGACATCAAGAACGCCGAGACGATCCTGCTCGGCATGGGCCTCGTCGGTCTCGGCAGCAATGTCGACCTGCGCAAGCTGATCGCGGTCGGCGGCCGCCCGCTGGGCCTCGCACTGGGCAGCTGGGCGCTGGTCGCGGTCGTGTCGCTCGCCGCGGTCAAGCTCTCCGGGTTGTGACCCGGGGCAGTAGGGTGACCGCCCGTGGCCCGTACCCCCGACCTCGAGCGGCGCCAGGAGTTGCTCGACCGGATCGTCGAGTACCTGGCCGCCAACGGCATCGCGCAGGCCACCCTGCGGCCGATGGCGGCCTCGCTCGACGTGAGCATCAACCGCCTCGTCCATCACTTCGGGTCGAAGGAGGAGCTGCTCACCAGCGCACTGGAGCGGGCGATCGACCAGCAGATCGCGGTGCAGGACGCCTGGCTGGACCGGGCGCCGCAGATGACCCAGGTGGAGCTCTACCGCAAGTGGTGGCGGTGGATGAACGCCTCGCCCGCCAACCTCGCGCTGGTGCGGATGAACTACGAGGCGGCCACGCTCGACACGAACGTCACCGGCCTCGCCGGGGAGGTACGTGCCGACCAGATCGGCGTGTGGCGCCACGACGTCGAGCAGCGGTTGACGGCCGAGGGCATGCCGCCCGACCGCGCGGCACAGGAGGCGTCGCTGGTGAAGGCGACGTTCACCGGGCTCGTGATGGATCTGTTCGCCACTGGTGATCGGCGGCGCGTGACGAGGGCGTTCAACGACTTCCTCGACCGCCTGGCCACCACCATTGCCGGCAGCCGCACATGAGCGAGCCGGCACCGCTGCTGGGCGCGCTGCGCGGGGTGTTCGGCGACGGGCCCGGCGCCGTGTCCGTGGCGGGCGCCTCGATGTCGTGGGCGGAGCTGTCGGCCGCGGCCAGCGGCGTGGCCGCGCAGCTGGCGGGGGCCCCAGCCGTCGCCGTGGATGCGCGCCCCACGCTGGGCACCGTGATCGCGGTGGCGGCAGGCCTCGCCGCCGGTGTGCCGGTGGTGCCGGTGCCACCCGATGCCGGCCCGCTGGAGCGTGCCCACATGATCCGCGACTCGGGTGCCTCGCTGGTGGTCGGCGCCGACGAGTGGGCCGACGTCGACCTGCCGCGCCTGCCGCTGGGCGCCACCGGCCCGCTGCTCGCCGAGCCGCCCACGTCCGCCGCCGCGCTGGTTGTCTACACGTCGGGCACCACCGGCCCACCGAAGGGCGTGGTGCTCTCCCGGCGGGCGATCGCTGCCGGGCTGGACGGGCTGGCCGATGCCTGGGCGTGGTCGCCGGACGACACGCTGGTGCACGGGCTGCCGCTGTTCCACGTGCACGGCCTGGTGCTCGGTGTGCTGGGCGCGCTGCGGGCTGGTTGCCGGCTGGTGCACACCGGCCGGCCCACGCCCGAGGCGTACGCGGCGGCGGATGGGTCGCTGTATTTCGGGGTGCCCACGGTGTGGGGGAGGGTGTGCGCCGATGCCGCTGCCGCCCGCGCGCTGGCAGGCGCGCGGTTGCTCGTCTCGGGCAGTGCCCCGCTGCCCGTCCCGGTGTTCCAGCAGCTGACCGAGCTCACCGGCCACGCGCCCGTCGAGCGCTACGGCATGACCGAGACGCTGATCACGCTCAGCACCCGTGCCGACGGTGACCGCCGGCCCGGCTGGGTGGGGGTGCCGATCGAGGGCGTGCGCACCCGGCTCGTTGCCGAC
The DNA here is from genome assembly GCA_964477795.1 of uncultured Bifidobacterium sp. Lineage (GTDB taxonomy): Bacteria > Actinomycetota > Acidimicrobiia > Acidimicrobiales > Ilumatobacteraceae > UBA668. The sequence goes on along the minus strand of CAYZFZ010000105.1, from coordinate 5,224 downwards.
GACGGGAAGGCAGTGGCGCACGACGGCGAGACGATCGGCGAGCTGCAGATCGCGGGCAGCACCCTGTTCGACGGCTACCTGCACCGCCCGGACGCGATGGCGGCGTCGATGGACGGGGAGTGGTTCCGCACCGGCGATGCAGCGGTGATCGACGCCGGTGGTTTCCACCGCATCGTCGGCCGCCAGTCGATGGACATCATCAAGACCGGCGGCTTCAAGGTGGGCGCCGGCGAGGTGGAGGCCGTGCTGCTCGGCCATCCCTCCGTGGTCGAGGTGGCGGTGGTCGGTGAGCCCGACGACGACCTCGGCCAGCGCATCGTCGCCTACGTGGTGGGCGAGGGCGTGGTGCCGGCCGAGCTGATCGAGCACGTCGCCGCCAGCCTGTCGGTGCACAAGCGGCCACGGGAGGTGCGCGTGGTCGGCTCGCTGCCGCGCAACGCGATGGGCAAGGTGCAAAAGGGCCTGCTCGGCCGCTGACCTCCGGTCCTGCTCGCGCCACACCCCAGGGGGTATGCTGGCGCCATGCAACTGCCGGAGGACACCACCACCGACCTGCTGCGCCGCCTTGCCCGCATCGAGGGGCAGGTGCGCGGGGTGCAGGCCATGCTGCGCGACGGGCGCGAGTGCCGCGAGATCGTCGCCCAGCTCTCCGCGGTCGGCAAGGCGCTGGATCAGGTGGGCTTCAAGATGCTGGCCACCGGCATGGCCACCTGCCTGGCCAACCCCGAGGTCGCGTCCGAGAGCGGCTTCGACCTCGAAGAAGTCGAGCGCCTCTTCCTCAAGCTCGCCTGAGCGGGCTGCGTAACGTACGGCCCTGTGGATCTGGGGTTCTTCGAGACGGTGCGCGACGCCTTCGAGGGGTTCGTCCGTGCCGTGCCCGGCCAACGGAACACGTACGTGCACAGCCGGGGGCTGAAGGCCTGGTTCGACGACGACACGCGTGAGCACTACGAGGCCCAGCTGATCCGGGTGGAGGGCGAGCTGCGGCTGGAGGTCGGCTTTCATGCCGAGCACCCGAAGGCGCCGCTCAACGAGGCCGTGCTGCAGCGATTGCGGGTCAGCGAGGCGAAGTGGCGCAGTGCCCTCGGCGACGAGGCCGTCGCCGGCGACTTCATCGGCCGCAAGGGCTGGCAGCGGATCTCCGAGGTGTGGCCGGCCAACGAAACCCCCGACGTCGACGAAGCGATCGAGGTGGCCGCCCGCCTGGCCGACTACGTGATCGCCTTGGAGCCCGTCCGCCGCGCCACAGGCAACTGACCTGAGCCGCACCGCCGTGCCAACATGACCGGGATGTCCGAACCGAGCAGCGCGATCAAGAACCACGCCCAGTTCATCTGGTCCGTCGCCGACCTGTTGCGGGGGGACTACAAGCAGAGCGAGTACGGCAAGGTCGTCCTGCCGCTCACGGTGCTGCGCCGCTTCGACTGCGTGCTGGCGCCCGTGAAGGCGGACATGTTGTCCACGCACGAACGGCTGGTCGGCAAGGTGGCATCTACGGCCTCGAGGCCGACTACGCCACCTTCTCCAGACGGGGCGAGCGCGGCGACCACGACCTGTGGGGCCAGCACCTGAAGAACCTGCTCGCCCGCCTCGGCGCGTCCGCGGCCGCGCTGGTGGACTGGGATTTCTTCACCATCGAAGGCAAGGACCTGTGCCGCGTCTCGATCGTGCCCAGCGACCACCCCGTCTACGAAGCCCGCGGTGAGGAGCAGATCTTCTGGTGGCGCACCCCCGTCGGCACCGACCGCATCACCGACGCCCGCGAGCGCGACCGCCTGATCGCCCGCCGCTGGGCGAGCTGAGCGCCCGTTGCAGCACGTATCACGACCTGTGATACTAGCGGCATGGCAGTAGCGATCTCCGTACGGTTGGACGACGAGTCGGAGCGTGCGCTTCGGGCTTTGGAGCGCACCGGGCTGAGCAGGTCGGAGGCCATCCGCACGGCACTCGTGAAATCGGCGGAGGCGTTGCGCCGTCGTACGGCGCTGGCGCAGGAGATGGCGGCGCTGGAGAACGACGCAGAGGACCGCGCCGAGATGCTCGCAGTCGCCTCGCTCATGGAGTCGATGCGTGCAGCGGGGTGACGTGTACCGCTTCAAGGAGCCCAAAGGTGTCGGCCACGAACAGCAGGGCGAACGCTTCGGGGTGGTGGTGCAGTCGGATGCGCTGCTGCCTCGGTCGGTCGTCGTGGTGGCGCCTACCTCGCGCAGCGCCAAGCCGGCCTCGATTCGCCCCGAGATCGAGATCAGCGGCGAACCGACGCGGGTGCTCGTCGAGCAGCTTGGGGCCGTCGACGTGCAACGCCTTGGCCGCCGCGCCGGTCGGCTCTCCGCGACGGAGCTGTGGGCCGTGGACGACGCGCTCACGTTGGTCCTCGGCCTCGACTGACCAACGACTTCCGGCGCCACCGCGTGCAGGCGGTTCGACTCGCTCAGTTCAGACTGCGAAACCGAAGCCCGCGAACCTGCTCGAAGTGCCGCCGGTTGCGCGTGGCCAGCTGCAAGTCGCACTCCAGCGCCGTCGCAGCAATCAGTGCGTCGGGCAGCAGGACACCGGTCTCCCGCCGGATACGACCGGCGCGCTCGGCCACCACACGGTCGACCGGGATCTCCCGCAGTGGCCCCAACAGGGTGGCGACCACATCCGACGCGACCGTGCCGGCAAAGAGCTCTGCGCGAGTGATGACGGAGTAGTGAACGCGGTGCTTGCCGGCCTTCAACTCGACTGCGCCACGCAGGTGATCGACGAACACATCGGTGTCTACCAGCACGTCAGCCACGGCTCCACTCCTCCCTGGGCGGCACGGAAAGAGCCGGTGCGGCACCGAACGTCGCCGCGAGCGCAGCCATCGGGTCCGGTGCGTCGTCGAGGTAGTGGTCCAGCGCGTCGCGAATGACTTCAGCCATGGTGACGCCCCGCGCCCTGGCCACTCGGTCGATCCGCTCGCGCTGCTCGACGGTGAGGTAGATCTGCGTGCGCACGGCCGACATACATCGTGAACATACATCATCGTTAGCGGAGTGGAACGCGGGAGTTTCGACGCTCGTGGTCATTCGTGCCTCGCTGGTGGTCGTGTTCTTCGGACCGCCCGGTGTAGCGAGGGGCTCGGTCGAGCTCGCTCGACCAGCGTACCGAAGGGGTGTGTCAGGGTTTCCGGGTCGCTCCATCGACGCGTCCGCGGGCGCGTCGGTTCGTCCGCTCAGCAACCCATGGCGGCTTGGAGCGCACGACAGGCGGCGGCCATCCGGGCGGGGGAGAGCGTGGCGATCCGCCGGCGCAGGGACTCTCGCGGGATGGTGTGCATGTTGTCGAAGTTGACCACGCAGTCCGTGGGCACACCGTCGGCTGCGGTGAGTGGAAGCTCGGACACCACGCCCCGCGCGGTGCGGGTGAGGGCGGCCACCACCACCGAACCGATCCGGCCGGCGACGGGGTCGCGCGTGAGCACGAGCACGGGCCGGTCGCCGCCGGGCGTGGCGGCGAACCACACGTCACCGCGCTGGACGATCGGCGGCATCGGCCCAGTCCTCCCACTCCTCGGCAGGGCCCCAGTCGGCGATGGCGGCCAGCGCCATCTCTCCGTCGGTGAGCGGACGGGTCTCCCACCGCGCGATGTCGTGCTCGGTCTCCAACCGGTCGAGGTGCCTGCGCACGGCCTCGCGCAGCAGTGCCGACCGGTCCACTCCCAACGCCTCGGCCCACCGTTGCACCGCGGCCGCGTCGGCGTCGTCCACGCGGAAGCTGAGCATCGTCATACGCGGATCATACGCTGTCATACACGCCCTCATGCCGCAGCGTCCTGGCGGTGGCGGCGCTGGTGGCACGGCGCGCAGCGCAGCTGCAGTTCCTCCACCACCGTGTGCCGTGTGACCTCGAACTCGGGGACGTGGTCGTACTGCAACAGCACGGTGGCGCCGCAGTCCACGCACGCCCGGTCCCGCTCTTGACCACGCGCTGCTGGCGGGCGCTGGGGTGGCGGCGCTTGGCACCGGCGTTGATCGGGCGGCCCTCGGCGTCGTGCACCAACGCCCGAATGAAGGCCTCCGGGGCAACCCGCTCCACCACGCTCATCGGCAGCGGCGTGCCGTCGTCCAGCGCGGCGCCGCCGGCGCGCACGTGCAGGATCACCTCCGTCACCAACCGGCCGCCGCCCTCGCCCAGCACGTGCTCCAACGCATCCGCGTGCTGCTGGGCCAACGTGGGCCAGTGCTCGACGTCGGTAGCGGCCTGGCGGGTGCGCATCACGTGCTCGGTCAGCTGGGCGATCAGCCGGCCCGCCACCAGCGGCGGGAAACGAGCGGTGAACGTGACCATCCCGTCTGGCTCGTTGCGCCACGACACCGATCGCTGCTCCTGCTGGTGCCGCTCCAACTCGTGGTCCGTGCTCGTGCGGTGCAGCCACGCGGCCAACGCCCGCGGCAGCGCGCCCGCGGGCACGTCCCTGGCGATGGCGGCGAGCTCCGCCTCGTTGTGCTCGTTCGCCAGCCGCGACAGCGTGCGCACCTTGCTGTACGACAACTCGTCGGCCTCGAACATCGCGGCGATCAGCGGCAGCCCCCGCAGCCGGCGCCCCACCCGGATCCACTCCCTGGCCGTGCACACCTCGATGTCCGCCACCCCGGCGATCCAGTGCGCGGCCGACGGTGCCGGCGTGGCCATCCATTCCCCCGACTCGGCGAAGTCCGCCGCCAGCCCGATCACCATCCGCTGGCTGGACGACCACGTGGTGAGTGCCCGGTTGAGATCGGTGGTGACCCGCAGCCACGGCGGGATGGTGATGGGGTCGGTGTGCGCGGCCATGCGAACCTCCAGAGAACAGTGGGTTCTTCGGACCGCCCGGTACAGCGAGGGGCTCGGTCGAGCTCGCTCGACCAGCGTACCGAAGGGGTGTCACAGGTCTCCCCGGCAGACCCCTCAGGCGACGATGTTCACCATGCGGCCGGGGACGACGATGACCTTCTTCGGTGCGCCGCCGGCCAGCGCGGCCTGCACCTTGTCGTCGCCCAGGGCTGTGGCCTGCACCGACTCGTTGTCGGCGTCGGCGGCGACGGTGATGCGGCTGCGCACCTTGCCGTTCACCTGCACCGGGTACTCGACGGTGTCGGCCACCAGCAGCGCCGGATCGGCGACGGGGAACGGCTCGAAGGCGATCGACGAGTCGTGGCCCAGCTTGGCCCACAGCTCCTCGGCAGCATGCGGGGCCATCGGCGCCAGCATCTTCACC